>CAJUGT010000005.1:0-52607 GCA_910586435.1 uncultured Acetatifactor sp.
GATAAGAACTGTCTCGTCTGCCGTATTGATATTTACCAATCCCTTCCCCTGTTCCGAATCGGACTTGACGCCGCTCCAGGAACCAATGCCGCCCAGGGCTCCGTATACCGGCCAATCGCCTGCCATGTCCTCTCCTTCCGCCGGGAAATACAGCATCTGGCCGTCACAAACCCAATCCGCCAGATTCAAAGCCTGCCGCAGAGCATCTTCCGTAAACCCTCCCGCCGCTAAAAGCGCATCTTCCACACGACTTTCCCCAGGAAGCGATACCACACCCGGATTCATCACTGCGCCGCACACATAGACACGTATCAGCGTATCTTCCTGTTCCCGTCCCGCTATCCGTTCCCCTTCTGCCTGCTCCAGCGCCTTTCTCTCCGAAATATCTCCCTGCTTTGGTGAATATTTCTCCCCTACCAGGGCGCCTGCCCCGGGTGCTTCTACATGCAGAACATCAGAATGTTGAAAACTTTCCTGTCCGCCTGCGGAACCAATCATTATGGTATCCCCGCCATAACCACAGCCATACATCGGAGCAAACAAAAGTAAGCTGCCCAGAGCAGCCAAAATTAACATTTTAATGCGCTTTATCATCTTCAGAAAATTCATCATAGTCCCTCTCTTTCTATTTAATAGAAGTCACTTTAATAGAAGTCAAGGGATTGCCTCTCTATGCTGACTCATTTTATTGTAAAGGAATTGCAGGATTTTTACAAGGAATTTTTCAAAAACTTATGCCATTTTTATTATTTCCGAATATACCTCCACAAGTCATATGTATACAGTATAACTGCTTTTGGCCAGGGAGCAAACATATGTTGAAACATCTCACTCCCTGGCCAGAAACAAGTCTCTCTATTCTTTTATGTCATCATTTCCACTTAAAGATAACAATCCCAGCCACAGCAATGGCCATGCCCAACGCTTTTCTCCACTCCCAAGGCTGTTTCTCCACACCAAATAATCCCAGCAATTCAATCACATAGGCCACCGCAAGCTGTGCTACCACAATCAGCATTACCGCCCGGGCCGGGCCCAGCATATCCATGCTCTTGATGACAGTATAGGTAATAAATGCTCCGATGGCGCCCCCAAGCAGCATATATTTCGGCTCCACCCGGAATACCTGCATCAGATTGCTTCTGTCCACACAAAGCCATGCCCCAAGACATACCACAAGCGCTGTCAATTGTACGAAAGCACTGGCCGCCCAGGTACTTGATGCCTTAGTCACCTGTGTGTTGAATACTCCCTGAATACTCATCAGAGCTCCTGAAATCAACGCAATAAAAAGTCCAATCATAGGAACCGCCTTTCTCCTTGTTCGGAAACGGTTCTTTCCTCCCCGGCCCCGCAGTCAAACTCCCACAATCCGGTTCCGAAATACAACCGCCCTTTTGTTTCCTTATGCAGTATGTCCTATGATTGGAAAATTATACACTCCTTATCCAGCGCCAAATGTCTGGCAAAGCACGGCGCCGGCTCATGATTCCCGGCAATAAAGCCCTCATCTGCGAATCTGTATGGAAATCGTATTCTCCAGTTCTTCTACCAGTTCCGTCACATCCGCCCCATTCCATACCCTGGAGAAAAGCCCTTCCAGTCTCACCCAGAAATTGGCCGTTTCCATCATCTTAGGCAATGGCACACTATGGGCGTATTCCTCCTTAAAAACCTGTAAGTCAAAATCATCGGCATCCGCATTCACATTTGCCGACACCCTTCCTGTTCTGCTGTAAAGCGTGTCTGCGCACTCATCCACCAGATATGCCGCAAACTCATTGGCCAACCCTTTGTGCTGAGAATATCCGTTTATGGCAACCACATTTGTAACAGACATAGAACGGCCTTTTAATGTGCTATTAACATCAGGCATGGGCGCAATTCCATATCCAAAGGCAAAACGTGCCTCCGCTTCCGCATCGGCCAGTTTTTTGGCCACATCGGTGGTGGCAATGGTAAACACAGTCTTTCCGTCACAAAAATCCTGAATCACCGAATCATAATCCACCTTGTCCGATTCAATATAAAAAAATTGATTTAGATATTTATATACCTCCAAACACTGAATGGTCTCGGAATTGTTAATGTCAATACGATTCGGATCGTCACCTGTGTCTCCGCCCACAATCATATAATTGCCCACAAACCAATAATTATATAAGATATCGGATACGTCCCACTTCATAATCCCTTCCACCGCCAGGGGCGTATCGAAAGTTTCCGCTAAACGCAATACGTCCTCCATTGTGGCGGGAAGCGCGTTTCTGAAATATTCCTCCGTTTTCACCGCAAGCAATTCCTCATCTATGGCAATCCCCTCTGGGTTTTCCTCGGGATCATCCCCCACCTGGCCTGCGTTCAGCAGATCCTTCATTGCGCTCTGGGCCGCCCATTCCTCCAGATAAGACCTGTTATAGACAAGGGCGCTGGTCTCAAAAAACAAAGGATACCCCACCAGCTTGTCCTGATATGTCGCCGCCGCCATGGCCGCAGGGGGAAAATTCTGTTCATTGCAGACCCCCGCCGCATCCTGAATACGTGTGGCAAGCCCTGCCAAATACGCCTTTTCCAATGAATCATGGCTCACAATATAAGCATCCGGCATTTGGCCGGAATGCAGTGAAGCCTCATAAATGGCTTCCAGATATTCATTCTCGGAAACCAGCTCCGGAAGTACACGCACTCCCTCTCTCTCCCCAAAAGCAACGGCGGCACTGTTAATAAAATTCGTCAATGCCTCATCGGAATACCAAAAATGAATGGTTTCCTTCTCTCTGAACAATGATATGGGAGTCTCCAATTCTTCCCCATCCCTCAGGCTCACCAGACTTCCACAGAAAACAGAAGCAGCCATTCCCAACACGGCTGCCACTGCAATTAATCTTTCTTTCAAACGCATCCTTAACTCCCAATGGAATCATCCAAAATCTCAATCATCTCATCTATATTTTCCTTTGATATAATAAGGGGGGGCACCAGACGAATCATATTCGAGCCCGCATTGATGATAACCAGCCCCCGCTCCATGGCAGCATGTATCATATCTCCCACAGGGCGGTCAAAAACCAGTCCCTGCATAAGCCCCATCCCACGGCGTTCCAAGATACACCCATGCCGGCCCATCAATTCTTCCAGCCGCTCTTCCAGATAAGGCGTCACTTCCCTTACATGTTCTATTATATGGTTCTTTTCAAATAAATCAAGTACTTTTTCAATCGCTGCGCATGCCAACGGATTTCCGCCGTAAGTCGTGCCGTGATCGCCGGCCGCCAGGGAACTCTTTCCCACCTTCTCAGTCATCAGAAACGCTCCCACAGGCACACCGCAGCCAAGAGCTTTCGCCGTGGTCATAATATCGGGCTTCACGCCATAGCGCTGCCATGCGTACATATATCCCGTTCTGCCCATACCGCACTGAATTTCGTCTAAAATCAACAGAATATCACGTTCTTCACAAAGAGCCTTTACCTCTTTCAGGAAATTTTCTTTTGCGGGACGCAATCCCCCTTCTCCCTGAACAGTCTCCATGATTATGGCGCAGGTCTTATCCGTCACCTGTCCCAATACGCTTTCCATATCGTTCAGTTCCGCAAATCGGATGTTGCCAATCATAGGTTCAAAAGCTTCACGATACTTGGGATTTCCTGTCACTGACAACGCTCCCATGGTTCTGCCGTGAAAGGAATGGTTCATGGCAATGATTTCATGATCTGTCCTTCCATCTTTTAAGAAAGCGTATTTTCTTGCCGCCTTAATGGCGCCTTCCACAGCTTCCGCGCCGGAATTGGTAAAAAATACTCTGTCCATCCCGGAAACTTCCTTCAGTTTCCGAGCCGCATTGACAGCAGGCACGTTATAAAAATAATTGGATGTATGAATCAATTTATCAATTTGCCCTTTCAGGGCATTGTCATATTCTTCATTGTGATACCCCAACGCGAATACGGCTATGCCTGCCACAAAATCCAGGTATCTTTTTCCTTCCATATCGTACAGGAAGACACCTTCCCCCTTGTCAAAAACAATCTGATAACGATTGTATGTATGAAGAAGCACACTCTCCGCCTCTTCAATATATTCCCGCATATTCATGTTCATATCCTTTCTAACTTAAGTTCCGCAACAGACCTCAACAACCCCCCTGTCCTGGGAGAATTTCCTGACATATTCTGTCCGGAAATCCTCCCGGGCTTGACCGGTCTGTTGCTGTTTTTTAATCCAGTTCCGCAACAGACCTCAACAACCCCCCTGTCCTGGGAGAATTTCCTGACATGTTCATCATTTATGGTGTCAGTTTGGCAGTTCCCAATCTGTATCGTTTATAATTGCGGTTCCGATTCCCTGCCTGGTAAAAATTTCCAGCAGCAGACAGTGCGGAATCCTGCCGTCCAGTATGTGGACACGCTGTACGCCATTGCGGACAGCTGAAATACAACTGTTTAACTTGGGCAGCATACCGCCCCCGATAAATCCGTCGGACACCAGTTCCTCCGCCTGGTCCGCAGAGAGTCTGGAAATAAAGCTGGTCTTATCGTTAATGTCTTTATAAAGTCCTTCAATATCCGTGAGAAATGCCAGTTTTTCCGCGTTTACCGCCTTTGCCACCGCACAGGCCGCATCATCGGCATTGATATTATAAGTCTGAAATTTTTCGTCCAAACCTATGGGCGCCACAATGGGCAGGAAATCTTTCTCCAGCAAATCAAATAAAACCTTGGGATTTACATTGGTTATTTCCCCCACAAAACCAATGTCCTGCCCTTCGGCATATTTCTTCTCCACCTGTAACAAACCGCCGTCCTTGCCGCTGACTCCCACTGCTTTCACACCCAGTTCCTGAACCATGGTGACAAGATTCTTATTCACTTTGTTCAGTACCATTTCGGCTATTTCCATGGTCTCTTCATCAGTGACTCGCAATCCTCCCACAAATTTCGCTTCTTTTCCGACTTTGCCCACCCAGCGGCTGATTTCCTTGCCGCCTCCATGGACAATAATCGGCTTGAACCCTACCAGTTTTAACAAAGTCACATCCTTTATGACATTTTTCTGCAATTCCTCATTGCTCATGGCGCTGCCGCCATATTTCACTACAATAATTTTGCGGTTAAATCGTTGAATATAGGGAAGCGCCTCTATCAGTACCTCTGCTTTTTGCAGTACCTTTTCCATGTTCTTTTCCATGTCTGTTCCTTTCTGCCATTGTGTTCCTTCTAAAGTAATCAGCACCGGTCTCCTGCTCCGTTCGCAGCAGTCCAGGCGGCTGCTAACCCGCTGTGTGCATTTAACTTCTATAATCAGCGTTAATTTTCACATAGTCGTAACTTAAATCACATCCCCATGCGGTAGCCTGCGCATCTCCCATATGCATATCCGCAAGAATCACAACTTCAGGTTCCGAGAGCACTTTAGTGGCCTCTTCTTCACTGTAATCACAGGCCACACCATCACCAAATATATGTATACTGCCGTTTTTTCCCTGAAAATAAAGGTCTACCCTGTCGGGATTAAACTCCACACCGGAATACCCCAACGCACAGAGAATCCTTCCAAAATTCGCGTCATGGCCAAAAACCGCGGCTTTGGTCAGGGAAGAACATATGACGGACTTGGCCAGAATTCTTGCGTCATCCTTTCGGGCAGCGCCAATCACTTTCGCCTCAATCAATGCTGTAGCGCCTTCCCCGTCCCCTGCCATTTTCCTTGCCAGATATGTGGTGACAAAACGCAGCGCTTCGCGGAATTTATCATATTCTTCCCCTTCAGAAGTAATTTCCTCATTTTCGGCCAGGCCATTGGCCAATGCCAAAAGAGTATCATTGGTGCTGGTATCGCCGTCCACGGAAATCATGTTAAAAGAATCCACCACATCCTCACGCAGCGCTTTTTGCAGCATTTCCTTAGATATATTTACATCTGTGGTCAAAAATCCCAGCATGGTACACATATTGGGATGAATCATGCCAGAACCTTTACACATGCCGCCCAAGGTCACATTTTTGCCCCCGATAACCACTTCCACCGCAATCTGCTTGGGCAATGTATCCGTGGTCATAATCGCTTTGGCAGCCTCCAAACCTGCTTCAAGACTGTGGGACTTTGCCTCCGCCAGCTTTCGGATGCCTTCCCGCAGCCTGTCAGCGGGAAGCTGCATCCCTATGACTCCGGTGGATGCCACCAATACGGATTCTGTGGGTATTCCCAACATTTCACCCGCATATTTGCTCTCCAGTTCACAACAGTCCATCCCCTGCCTGCCGGTACAGGCATTGGCAATGCCGGAATTGACCACCACTGCCTGGGCATAGGGAGATTCTTCTACAATTTTCTTATCCCAGAGCACCGGCGCTGCTTTTACCACATTGCTGGTAAAAGTCCCCGCCGCCACGCAGGGCACGGTACTGTATACCATTGCCATATCCATACGATTCTTATATTTTATCCCTGCTTCCACACCTGCTGCCATAAATCCTTTTGCTGCGGTCACGCCGCCTTCCACCTGCTTTATCATACTTTTCTCCTATTTTAAGTCGCTGCGCGACGGCACTAAAGGGTGAGGTTCCTTCGGCGCACACACAGGAGAGACAAATTTCATGAGACACTAAGTAGTGTCTCATGAAATTTGCTCTCGTGTACCTTCGCAACCCCACCTGTCCAGCGAAACATTTATCATAAATGGTTTGACATTTCCTAGCTGGACTATTCCAATCGCCATTTATGGCGATTTGTCCCGCAAGCGGGAACTTGTTCCCATAATTTATTTGTTGAATTCGGTTATGTTCGCTTCGTTTAATGTAAAATCATAATAGTTCAGGTCTTCCCGTTTTGTCCAGCCAACCTGGTTCCAGAAGGCGTTTCCCACATCGTTTTTCGTAAACGCAATCAAGCTTACCTTATTGATTCCTTCCACTTTCAGCGCATTCATGCAGTGAACCACCATGGCCTTGCCAATGCCATTCCTGCGATAATCCTCTCTGACACATACATGGTACAGGCATCCCCGTCTTCCGTCATGTCCACAGAGAATTCCACCCACAATCGTCCCGTCTTCCGCCACGGCCACCACACTTGAACCCGGGTTCCTACACAGAAAACGTTCCACTCCCGCCCTTGAATCGTCAATACTGCGGATTCCAAAACCACGAATTGTCATCCACAACGCATACAATCCTTCATAATCTTCAATTTTCATGGGCCTGACTGTAAACGCTTTTTTCATCCTTTTATCCTGTCCTTTTATCTTGTTTTTTCTGTCCGCTCGATTTCATTGGACCCACGGCCAAAATCCAAAAAATCTCTTAAAAACTCATAGAGCATTCATATTTCTCAATCGTACATTCGTGAATCTTGGTTTTGGGATTATAATTGATTCCCACAAGCAGTATATCTCCTGTATATCCTTCCACCCAGGAAACATACTGTTTTTCTTTGATTTGTTTGATTGCTCCCTCCGCAGTCTGATTCCACTTCAGCTCCACCACCAATGCCGGACGATTGACACCTCTTTTGGGCAAGTACACCACATCAGCGAAACCTTTTCCTGACGGCAACTCCATCAAAGGATTCATATAATACGCCTTTGCGCTATAATAAGCCATCAGCACAGTGCATGTCAGGGAATTTTCATTATGATACTTGAGCAAGGAAGCTGTCTCATCATGGATTACCGCCATTCCTTCCGCCACTGCCCGTCCGTCCAGTGCCCAAGTACTTTTCAATAGCAGTTCGGAACGGTTCAGAGCAGACATAATTCCCTGCCAATCAGCATCGTCTACCACATTTAAAAACTCCTGCATAATCTCCTGGTTGGGTATAAATACTTCGTTTCTGACTTTATCATAAGTTAAATATCCAAGATGCACCAGAAGGGTTAATATATCATCCTTTGTAGTAAATGTAGTCATATCATTCTGAAACTTCCTGGGATTCACCTTACAATGTACGTTTCCAAGCATTTCAATGACTGCCTCTTTCAACCCATCAAAATTTCTGTCTATATAAACCTTCAATGCTTCATATGTTTCGGTTCCTGTCCAATAGCTTTGATATTCCCTCCATGTTAAGGCATCGGCAACAGACTTAGGATTATAGATATGATAATTTCCCAGCTGATAACCATCATACCACTGATTCATTTCTTTCATATCCATATCATGCTTTTGACATTGTATTCGCACCTCTTCTTCTGTAAACCCAAAATATTCGCCCAAGTTTTTACAGTCTATCATCGAATATTCATGGAAAATATTTATGGCGGAATGTTCCCCGTATTTCTTAATTGGGAGAATTCCTGTCATATATGCCAGCTCCACATATTCTTGTCCTTTGAAAAGACCTCTGAGAAACTCCAGATATTCCTTCTGTAACTCCTCATATTCTTTCGCCATGCGAAATACACAGTCCCATTCATCAATAACAAACACAAATCGCTTTCCTCTATGGGCGTAAATTTGCCTTAAAACTCCGGAAAGTCCATATTGATCTGCCTCAAAGCAATCTCCATACTCCATCTTAAGTTCCTTCAACACTGCTTCCTGCATTTTGCTGATAAAAATAGGAAGATGTGTTTTATGAAACAGAAATTGCTGTACATCCAGCCGAATCACATCATGTTGATTCATATGAATCCGAGCGCTTTTCTCCGCCCCGATCGCAAGCCTCGAAAACAGTTCTTCAGAATTGCTCCCTTTGCTATAATACGCCACAAGCATATCTGCCGCCATAGATTTTCCAAACCTTCTTGGACGGCTGACACACATATACTTCTGGTTTGTATTCAACACCCTGTTTGTATAGGAAATCAGCCTGCTTTTATCAACATAAATCATTGAATTCACCGCTTCGACAAAAGCTCTGTTTCCCGGATTTACATATATTCCCATACACCTTCTCCTCAGCCCCTGTCTCCGTCTTTATGACAGTTCCCGCCGCCATCGCCAGGTTGCTTTATCAGTCGCCCCGGAACAAATCCCCCAAATTACGGGAAGCACGGCACCAGTTCCAGCCCTTCACTCTCCTTTAATCCAAACAACAGATTCATATTCTGCACTGCCTGTCCTGCGGCGCCCTTTACCAGATTGTCCAGAGCACCCATCATAATCACACGCCCGGTTCTCTCGTCCACCACAAAGCCTATGTCCACATAATTGCTGCCTTCCACCCACTTTGTCTCAGGGCAGCTTCCTTTCTCCAATACACGGACAAATTTTTCTTCTCCATAGTATTTGTCATACACTGCTTTTAACTCTTCCCAGGAAGGAATCGTCCCGTCCGCTTTCTTTCTTAACGCAGCATATTCCGTCACCAGGATTCCTCTGTTCATAGGCACCAGATGAGGCGTGAAATTAATTGTCACCTTGCAGTTCCCCGCATACCCCAGCTGCTCCTCAATCTCCGGCGTATGGCGATGACTGCCCACACCGTAGGCTTTCATGTTTTCATTCACCTCGCAGAACAGATTCGGCACCTTGGCTCCCCGCCCTGCGCCGGAAGTTCCTGATTTTGCGTCCACAATCAAAGTATTCACATCAATCAGCCCTTCCTTCACAAGAGGATATGCCGTCAAAATAGAACAGGTGGTATAACAGCCCGGATTGGCCACAAGCCTTGTATTGTCTGTAATCTGAGACCTGTTTATCTCACACAGGCCATACACCGCTTCCTGGATAAATTGCGGGGATTTATGCTCAATGCCATACCATTTTTCATATATCGACACATCCTTAATGCGATAATCTGCGGAAAGATCCACAATTTTGGTCTTTTCCAGCAAATCTTCCGTCAGAAGTCCCGCCAGAAATCCCTGGGGAGTTGCGGTAAAAATCACATCCGCCTGCTGCGCCAGTTCGGTCAGATTGTCGTCTTTACACACATCCTCTACAATTTGGAACATATTCTGGTACACCTCATAATACCTCTTATCAATATAACTGCGGGAACCATACCAAACGACTTCCGCCTCCTTATGATTTGATAGAATCCTGACCAGTTCTCCTCCTGCGTATCCTGTTGCTCCGATGATTCCTGCTTTTATCATATGACCCTCCATTCCAGTTTCTCAGTGTGCAGCAGCATACTGAGTATCCTTCTGTTATCATACCACTTTTTGCATAAATGTCCACTGTTTTTTTTATTTTTATGCAAAAAATATCCGTTCCGCCATCACGTTACCAAAAGCATTCTACGCTGTCCTGCGTGGCATCTTCTAACTTTTATTTGATGATGTACCGCTTATAAATAGATTTTCAGCATGTGAATACCGCAATTTATATTTATGCAAAATTATGCATACTTCTTGTATAAAATAGAATTGGAAGTTCTATGCAAAGCAGCCTGTGCTGCAAGCATTAGAACTTCCAAAGCTTCACACTATCCTTTTCCCCGCAGCCTGACGCATCCGCTCTCCCCGGACTTCCACGGCCCCATATATTTGTCCGCAAGCCATCTATAGGCTCCTTTTACTTCACTGTGCCTGTACATTCCGCAATAGGCCAGCCCATCTTTCCGGAAAACCGATAATATAATGTCAGCGCTGTCATTCGCCACAGGCGCCGCCAGAACCAGGCGCTCACCGTCAAAATAACATGCGTTTTCCGCTGTAAATCCGTCATTTCCATTCTGAACGCTCTGTCTGATATCATATGATTCTACACCTGCGTAATAGTTCTTCTGTTCCAGAAACCGCCGAAGTCCTGCTTCTCCCGCAGGCATCCCTTCAATCAGTTCTTCCTCCCGTCCATCTGCCGGGAACTTGCCTTCATACCACAACCTGTATTGCCCCTGATCCTCTGCAAGAAAGGCAAATGTATTGTCCTGCCAGGTCAGCAAAAGTCCCCCATCTTCCATTGAAATCCTTCTGAAACGGGGAAATTCCATCTCTCCAAGTTTTCCCTCCCTTCCCTGCGTCAGAGAAATCTGTCCGGCCAGTACTGGCATTTCCCCCTCCAATTGGTAAACAAGCAGCCAAAATTCCCTCTCCCCTCTGGCCACCAGAAACAATTGTTCCTTTTCTTCCTCCCATAAAAGTTTTACTGGAATCATCCCTTCCGGATGCTGGCATACTTTCTGAATTTGATCCCAATCCACCACAATCATTGCGCCATGCTCCTTCAATTCATAAGGAATATAAAATATGCCGCTGTTCTGCCCTCTATCCACATAATCCCCCTTTTCATCCATACAACAATAAACATAATAACACCCCTTCTCTCCAAAGGCAGACGCACCGGGAATCCTGCCGACTTTCTGGACATTCAGGTTCACACGCACACAATTGCCGGATTGGTCCTTTGCGACTGTTACCTCCACCATATCATCTTTTGGAGGAATTCTGAAGAAATCCGATAAATACTTATAACTGTTTCCGTCAAAGGTACTTGTCTTGTCCACCACTGAGGCGCCATGTATCGCAAACTCCGCAATGGGATAATACTCATAATAATCCCTGACCATTACACTTTCCGTCCTCTCCTCCCCAGACGCTGTCCGCCCTGCCACCGCATTGAGGATTTTGGGCATGAGAAATGACTCCAAAGAAATCTCCTCATAGGAAACCCTGCCGTCGGCCCCCACATAATAGGCCGAACCAAATCCTTGCAGGAATACACAGCTTATATACTTTTCTTTCTCCATGCGTTCCCGTTCAAATCCCCGGGTAGAAAATCGGAACTCACTCTCCGCCCCTTCCCCGCTTCCTATGGTATACTCCGTATTCCACAACAAATGTACCTTATCTGACGCAGCATTCCATCCCAAATAGACCATTTCCTTGTCCAGACCGGAATCAATTTGCAGGGTAATCCCCTCCGCAGCCGCAGGATTACCTGCAATGGGCTCCTCTAAGATAATGATGCTCTCTTTTTTATCATCAATTTTACAGCACATATGAAAAAATGCCATCCATGCCGCTGTCAACACAATACCTGATATTGCCAAAGCCTTTTTCATACTCCCCTCCCAATTTCCAATATGCCATTGCCCCAAAAAGCCTGTACACAGGACGCCAGCTTCTCACAGTGACTCTTCCAATATCCCTTTTACCCTGTCCTGACGGTAATTCCAGGTCTCTTTTATATAGTCCATCAATGTCCTGCCTTCTTCTTCCAATTCCAGGGTGGTAATGTCCCCAACAATCCTGCCTTTTCGCAGCAATACCGCCCGCCCCACAAAATGCTCCACCTCTTCTATTAAATGGGTGGACAGAAAAATGGTTTCCTCCGGCTCCAGAATTCCCAGAAGCACTTTGTAGAAATCTTCCCTGTTAAATATATCATTCCCCGCAAAGGGTTCATCCATCAGAATATAATCCGCCCCCTGGCATAATGCCAGTATCACCTCAAATTGATTTTTCTGCCCCACAGAATATGTTCTGATCGCTTTGCTCATTGGCAATTGAAAAAAATTCATCAACGCCAAAAATCTTTTCTCCCGAAAGGCCGGAAAGTGCATCTTAAAAAACTCTCTATGTTCCTTTGGTGTCAAATTAGGGAAAAACGAGTGCTCACAAGTGGCATAAGAAAGACGTCCAATGTTTCTTCTGCCAATCGCCTCCCCATCCAGCAGCACTTCTCCTTCAAATGCCAGAAATCCCAGAATACATTTCAACAGAGTCGTTTTTCCGGCACCGTTCTCCCCAAAAAGACCCACAATTTCTCCCTGCTCCATGCTCAGACTGACATTTTTCAGAGCCTCTGCGCCCCCTTTTTTGCCATAATACACCTTCCGAAGTGATTTTATTTCCAACATAGCCATCCTCCATTCCGTTTCCGCCTTATCCTGTCAGTCCCCATCCCTGCCGGCATTCTCCGGGAATCACCAACAAATATATGAAATAATACAGCAAATGCAATGTTGCTGCCGCCACCGCCCCTGCTCCCCCACACAACAGCGGTCCAAAGACACAGCTTTTTATCAGGATTCCCCCTCTGGGCAGACGCCGCATCAAATATATGCTTTTGGCTCCCTGATAATAGTAGAAATAATGATATACTGCCATAACCGCCTGAAACAGAAAAAAGGGCACAAACCTTCGTGCATCTATCAACTGTAGAAAAGGCTTTGCCACAGCCCCTTCCAACACCCCAACCACATGTCCCTGCTCATACACCGCCAACATTATGTATGCGTCATACAATTCCACGAAGAAATAAAAGCTGAATATCACACCAAAACCAAAGAGGATTCCCCCCACTTTCCATTCCTGAACAAAACCATATCCAGGGGGATAACCTTCACACATCCGTTTTCTCATTTTTTATACCTTCCAAATTTAGTTCCGCAACTTGCCTCCCAAACCCCTGACTCTGGGAGTATTTACTGCCGCAGATGCGTCAGTAAATACTTTTGGGGCTTGTCCGGTCCGTTGCTGTTATTCTTATCCCATTTGACACTGCCTTATTAAAGCAACTTTTTCCTGAGACCTCCGGCGCGCCGGTCATTTGACACTTGCCTCCACACCACGCTGACTATCACAATAACAGAGACTGTGACAGAAATGACGTCAAACACGTTGATTCCCATGTCACTCTCAAACCAGGACGCGCTCAGGATATACAGACATACAGGCTCGGCATAACGGCCTTTCCCTCCAGCGCCCGCCGCTTCCATGGCACATGCAGTTATGAACAGTAAATTGCGCACCCATTTTCCCCATTCCGCCATGGGCAAAAGACAGTGCAGAAAACTGTTCCCATAAAAAGCGAAGAAATAAATCTGAGGAGCGTTCCCGCCAAGGTCCACGTCTGTTTTACATTGCCATATCATCCAAAACACTATCAGCACTTGTAACAGGAAGACCAGCGCCATACATAACCCACTGTAGACAGTTCTCACCACAAAAACTTCCGCTTCTGTCAAGCGAAGCCGCCCCATAATATAGCCGCTTCTGCTCCACAGCCTATTCTGTGTCCAAAACAATATCAGAAAAACCAAACCCAATGTAAGGAAAAAAATCATCGGCATCCTGTTATTATAAAATATTTCTTCCACATGTGACGCAGATACTCCATAAGCAGCATAAACGGTATGTCTTCTGTAATAAAATATACCGCCCTCCACAATAAGCATCAGCGCCAGAAGCATCATAATTTTGTAGAAACTAATCCTGGCCATCAAGGCCCAGACGGACAAATATGGTGTTTTCAAGCCCTCTTTTTTCACTTTCATTTTCTTCCCATCCTCCTATTCCAATCGCCATTTATGGCGGGTCAATCGCCCACACCCGGTCCGCCAGTCGAAATGCTTCTTCTTTTGACAGGCCCAACTGTTTCATTGCCCTTACCCACAGTGTTGTATCACCGGCAAGCAGCTCCATACGTATTCTTTCCACAGTCTTTTCTTCCACACAGGTATAACTTTTCGCGCCGGAACGGGACACAATGACCCCCTCCTCTTCCAATATGTGATATGCCTTCTGTATGGTATTGGGATTCACCCCAAGCAGGGCGGACAATGACCTCCGGGAGGGCACTTCCTCCTGATCGCCAATGGTTCCCGCCGCAATGCCCTGTTTAATAAATCTGATAATCTGTATGTAAATGGGACTGCTATCGTCCAGCGCAAATGGCTCAAAATCTATCATCTCTCACACTCCAACCGTATCACTCGTATAATACAGTTCTTTTAACCGTATTATAATGCTAATACAGTTTTCAGTCAAGGGGATTTTATCTTTTCCTTGCATTTCCTGCCGGAATGTTGTATATTGTTTGCAGACAAATGGTCTATGGGATTGCAGCCGCACTGTTGGAAACTCTGCGGACAGGATCCGCAATTTACGGAAAGGCATAGGTAATGGTATGAAAGAAAAAGTGGTTTTGGCTTATTCCGGCGGTTTGGACACTACCGCCATCATCCCCTGGTTAAAGGAGAATTTTGACTATGAAGTTATTTGCGTCTGTGTGGACTGCGGACAGGCCGAAGAATTAGATGGTCTGGAAGAGCGCGCGAAATCCTGCGGCGCTTCCAAACTTTACATTGAAAATGTAATTGATGAGTTCTGCGACGAATACATTGTCCCCTGTGTCCAGGCCAACGCTGTCTATGAGAACAAATACCTTTTGGGAACGTCCATGGCAAGGCCCCTCATTGCCAAAAAACTGGTAGAAATCGCCCGGAAAGAAGGCGCTACCGCTATCTGTCACGGCGCTACCGGCAAGGGAAATGACCAAATCCGTTTTGAATTGGGCATCAAGGCACTGGCTCCCGATATTAAGATTATAGCCGCATGGAGAAACGATAAGTGGACCATGGATTCCCGTGAATCAGAAATTGAATACTGCAAGGCACACGGTATTCATCTTCCCTTCTCCACAGATTCTTCCTACAGCCGTGACCGCAACCTCTGGCATATCAGCCATGAGGGACTGGAGCTGGAAGATCCCGGAAACGAACCCAATTTTGAACACCTTTTGGTTTTGGGCACAACCCCTGAGAAAGCACCCGAAGAAGGGGAATATGTGACCATGACTTTTGAAAAGGGCGTCCCCACTTCTGTAAACGGTCAGAAGATGAAGGTATCCGAAATCATCAGCACATTGAACGCGCTGGGCGGAAAACACGGCATTGGTATCATTGACATTGTGGAAAATCGTGTGGTGGGTATGAAGTCCAGAGGGGTATACGAGACACCCGGAGGAACCATCCTGATGGAAGCCCATCAGCAGCTGGAAGAATTGATTCTTGACCGGGATACTTACGCAATGAAAAAAGAGATGGGCAGCCGCTTCGCAAGCCTTGTCTATGAAGGCAAATGGTTTACACCTCTGCGTCTGGCAGAACAGGCTTTCATTGAGAAAACTCAGGAATATGTCACCGGCGAGGTAAAATTCAAGCTTTACAAGGGAAATATCATCAAAGCCGGCACTACTTCCCCTTATTCTCTGTACAATGAAAGCATTGCTTCCTTTACCACAGGTGATTTGTATGATCATCATGACGCCGAGGGCTTTATCAACCTCTTTGGACTCTCATGTAAAGTCCGCGCCATGAAAATGGGAGATGAGAAGATGTTCTGATCTTATCCTCCATTGTTTCAAACACGCTAAAAAGCAGGGGACAGCATATGAAATTTTTCGTCATTTATCTCATAGCAATCAACCTTTTGGGGTTCTCCTTCATGGGAATAGACAAAAAAAGAGCCATCCGGGGCGCCTGGCGCGTCTCGGAGGCTTCTTTGTTTTTGCTCGCTTTCCTGGGAGGGGCGTTGGGATGTACTTTGGGCATGAGGTATTTCCGTCACAAGACAAAACATTGGTATTTTAAATATGGAATGCCCGCCATTTTCATCGTTGAGTTCTGTCTGACCCTTTACATCTCTTTCAAAATAATGTCCTGCATGCCATAAAATACGGCATGACTCCACGTATTCCGCAAGGCGATATTCAAGACTTTCACAGCAACAGTTCTGTGACCTGTCTGGACTGTTACTCTTCATAGACCCAGTCAACTTCATATTCCACCCCTGATATCTCACTTAACTGGTTAATATAATTCTCTATGAGCTTTTTGGCTCTTTCCTGAGCACGCAGCAGCATGGTATCATCCTTTTCAAAAAGCTGTCTTATGTGCTCGTTGGCGGCAGCCACCGCTTCTGTCTGATTCTCCGCCGTAATAGGATTTTTGTTCAGTCCGTCATCGGAAGAGATATAGCTGTCTTCCGTAAAGGAATAGTCAGACAGTCCCAGCAGGGTAGCCTTTGGAATTGTTATTTCAATCCTTTCCCCGTCCATTTCCATCTTCACTTTGGACATATCAATGCCAAGTTTTGCGACGCCGCTGTACTCAATCCAAAAAATTCGCTCAACCTCACCAATATGCAGAAGGCCATTGCCTTTTTCCTTCACTGATTTTGCCACATTATGGTAGTAACACTCCAAAGTGGCAAGCTCACAGATTGTCCTAATCTGTGATATATCGGGATATGTCACCCTTGCGTTGTCCGCTGCCGCCTAAAATGTGGCTTCCACTGCCGGAATCTCAGTACCTGTGTCTTCCGCGCAGGAGCTGAGAGTGAATGTCAAAACCGCTCCCGCCGCAAATATCGAAAGGACTTTCTTCCCCGCACGAAGTTCTCTTCTCATTTGCCTCCCTCCTCCTTCGCGCTTTTCTCCCATTGAAATTCCACTATGTATTCCTCTTCCACCTGCTTCATCCAGGGAGTCACCAGCGCTTCCACCACTGATATGGCATTGGCCCTGGCCAGCTCCATAAGTTCCTGTTCTCTGTTTATTTTTTCTTTCAAATCATTCTCACAAAGCAGATAAGCTTCCTGGTGTATGTTTTCCGTCTCACTCTTTTTGTCCCTGAAAATGAACTCCAAAGTACCCGGGTTCACTGTCTTCTCCTGAAATTCAATCTCAGGAATTGTTATGGTAATTGTTTTCCCTTCCTCATCAATGTCAACTTCGATTTTGCTGAAATCAATCCCCGCTTTTATCCTGCCTTCATAGGCCACATAATACCTTACGGTGACACCATCTTCGTCATATGCTCTTGCCACAGCGTTATAAATGTAATCGGCCGTTGACAAATCACTGATTTCAAACACTTTTCTAATTGACGCCTCACTGAATGTAACCGTTTCCCCTTCTTCACCAATGACCGCACCCGAAAGCACCTCCCCCGCCCTATCTCCAAGCCCAAGTCCTCCGCTGCGAATAATACGAAATATCAACAGCAAAAGAGCGGCAATAATCACACATAATATGAAAATAAGAATACCCTGTTTTAATATCTTGACTTTATCTTCGCCTGCGTCCCTCTCATCTTTTGAACTCATATTGTCCCCCGGCATTTCCGTAAAACTCAAGTCTGCATTTGTGTTTTGTGGTTTTTCTGTGACTCTTTTATGCGGAATCTGTTACTTTTTCATTGTAACACGCAGAACACCTGAACGCAACATAAACTATTTCCGTTCTAAACACAATGGCCCCGGGGGTAACATCGGCAACTGTTTTATATGTCAGACTTACATCATTCTGTCATTCAACTGAATTTTCCTGAAATCTTCCGCAGTCAAAAGTGGCTCCATATACACTTTAATATCTTCCGCTTCCCAGATTGTTTTAAAATCCACATTCCAGCACTTACGCTCCAAATCACATAAGCCAAAACAATCAAGCAGTATCTTTCCTGTCTCTGATTCAAATTTCTGTGATAATTTCTTCAGCACTGAATCACGATAAATTTCATATGCTTTACTGATACAATAATAAATGTAGTCGGAAACCTCATATTTCAAAGATATATTGTACAAATATTCCAAATCCATGATGTTTTTCTTAACATATAAATATATTTCCTCCAGTTCCGTTTTGTTTATCCCACACTTCCAAAGCAAATAGATAGAATTCAAATCTTTATAGTGATGCATACACATGGCAATGAATTCTGCCTCTGGTTTCAATTTACATAGCCGTATACCACAGATATCTATTTCCATTGTATCATCCAAAAAAGAATCCATATCCACATGCCTGCCAGATTCTCCCCATAAAATATCCATATTCACATCATAATTTACATAACCGCAAATTGCATTTCCCACTTTTTTCACAAACGCTGCCAATTGATGGCTCTGAGACGCTTGAAATACCATCTCCGTTCGACTGTATTTCTTAATTTCGCAGATATGTGTATTAGGATTCTCAACAATGTACCCCTGTACAAATCCATTGTCAAAAAGTATTCCTTTTACCCTGTTTGCGTCAGCCCTTGATATGAGAATATCGGTATCTCCTGATTTCCTTACAAATGGGTTGCCATACAAAACATAAGAAAGAATCGCTCCTTTGTGTACCACATATTTAATTCCGGCTTCCCTGCATCTATTAAAAAGTACCTCCCCAGCCCTTAACCGCTCCTTTACCACGATCGGATATAATCTATCTATAACCTTATATCCCTTCTCTATGCCATTTTCAATTCTTTTAACTTTGTCCATCCTCAATCCTGCCTATTCCACATTCTGTATAAAAATTGCGGTATGCCGCATTTTTACTTGTTTCCCTATACATCCCAAGAACTGAATCACATCCTCTGCCAGCTGCTTTTGCTTTTATATATTCTGCCAATTCCTGTTCAAACCCTCGCGAAAAAGCCCGACAGGATAAATAAAACCCCTCAATAACTGCTCTTCTGCCGTCAAATCTGACAACAGCCGCTGCAACAATTCCGAGATTGCCAAATCGGTCTGAAGCGGAAAGCACATATATATCATAATTTTCTGTGTTTATATACCCAAGCAACTCATCTTCACTGTACTTCCTTCCCGACAAATTAAACTGATTTGTCCTCTGCGATATCTCTGCTATACGCGCTATATCCATCGGCTCGGCATCTTCAATATGAATGACAGTTTCAAGGGAGGCCATATAAGCTTCCACATCAACAGCCCTTTCCATGTACGCTTTCCGTTGCATTTGCTGCCGATACCAGTATCCACGATTTCTTCCTGTATCTGTCACATTGTACAATTCAAAATAACCACAGGCTTGGAGTTTTTCTGTATACTCATAAGGTTTTACACTATCAAAACATATTACAGCAATATCCGGAATAAACGCAGACACTAACTCCGTTTCATATATACTATCATCAATAAATACCATGCTGTCTGTACCAATATTTAATTCTCCCGCAAGAGAAAGTATATTATCTGCTTTGTTCTCCCAATTAATCCGATATCCGGATATCTGTTCTGGCCTAATTAACATTTCAGGATGCTGGCTGATTGTCTGCATCACATCCTCTTCCCTGTTCTTACTGCAAAGACAAACCAGAATCCCCATACTCTGCAACCGAAGAACTTCCCTCTGAAAGTCGTAATTCATCTTCAAGTGTTCATATCCATCATCCGCAAGCACCCCACTCCAAAGCACACCATCACAATCAAGGATAAGACATTTCTTACATTCTTGCGGCCATTCTTTCAGACATTTACACACATGATATGAAAACACATTCCATGCCAGCTGAGTGTATCTCATACCTATTTTCCATTCCCACCGTCGGTCTATCATATTTTCGCTTCCATAATATGTAATATAGCGGTTGGTATCGATTATTCTTATCTTTCTATGCCTGCCCACATACTCATACAAATACCCATTCATTTCCCTGACTATCTCATTCCATAAATTTATTCCATGAGCAACTGGCTCTGAAAGATCATACGCAAAAAGAAACATTGCCGCTAACCTCATCCCAGATAATTTACCAGCCAAAATCCGGAGTGTATTCTTGAGTGATTCTTTTGTTTTATCTATCATATCCGCTTCCATAGTATATACCTGTCCATACAGTACAGGCGCAAGGTCAGCAAGAGACAGGAACACCACTGCCATAGACTTTGTATCAGCAACACTGGTAATAAATAAATTCACATCCATATATGATACATCTGCAGATGGATAATAAAATCCTAAATAATCTCCAAAGAGGGGTTCGCAAACTATATTACGTATCACAATTATTTTATCTGTCATCTCCCTGTTTTTGTTTTGCCTGAGTACATCCTGGTACTTTATCATCCTGTCTAACATAATTATTCACCATATACTATCTCAAGGTTTTCATATACAATATTTGAAGATACTATTGCCTTATATATTTTGTCAACTGTATTCATTTCTGAAACCAGTAACTTTTCTTCCGGAATTTCACACATGAACGCTTCCTCTAACGCAACTATTATACGAATATACGCCAACGAATCCATTCCCAGCTTCTCCAGATTCTCGTCAGTCTGTATATCCCTCATTTCTTCCCACTCTATATTCAATTTAATGATTTCCATAATCTTACGCAATATTTCTTTATCCATTTGTAATTCTCCATAAAATCCAACTATATTTCTTCTACCTTATTGGATATTCTTCCTTGCATTCAAGTATTTCTGGCAATACTCCACATATTCTGATTGTTGTTTTGTTTTATCAACATCATAGTTACAGTACCGAAATAATTCTGCTATGCGAAGTGAGTAAACAACAAAGTTGATATTATTATTCCTGTCATCTTTAATTTTCACTTTTCCAATAACTTGCCTTGCTATAATTGCTTCTAATCTGAACGAGTTATCACCTTTGCAAAAATAAATACCATTCTCTATTTTCAGCAATCGGTGGACAAGGATTCCCTCAGATTTATATCCATATACCAAAATATCGCCAATTTCATATTGACTACAATACACCACCTCAGCTTTTTGCCCATCCTGCAACACAGGCCACATACTAACACCTGAAATTGTGACACCCGCATACCCCGTAGCAGACAACATCATTTTTAATGCTCTTGCTTTATACTCCATACCATTTCCTCGATCCATAGTTTTACCACATACACTATCCGTCTATATTACAAACTGCCCTGTATATATACTCCATATCCTTATACATTACATCATAAATATTTTCTGTCAACGCAAGCAATGTCCTTATATATTCACCGTCAACTTGATGGACTGTAATTGGCGCCTGAAGCAGCTTCTCAAAACTTGCCGCTTTATCACATCTCCTCACTTCATTACGCAGATTGTTTCGTGTAATAAAATAAACTGCGCCAATTGGCAGTTCATCAGCAACCCTTTTTTCAGGACAGTATATGTATCGTTCCACATTAGCCAAATGAACACAAGAATATTCATACTGAATTCCCAGTTCATCAAGAACTTTCTTTCCCCCTTCCCGCAAATGTACTGGAATTGTGCATGGAATCACACACCGTTCTTTTTTACGGATAAGTACACAATCCTCTGAAATATAGCCAAGCCCCTGTGAAGTCAAATAGCTTGCCAAAGTTGATTTTCCCGTTTTTGTTGCCGCAAGGAAAACATGTGCCTTCCCACAGTGTTCTACCGCTGCACCATGCAAGGCTATTACTCCTGGTTCTATATTCGGATATTTAAACAAGATTTTCAGCACATCCTGAACAGGGGTATCGGACATAAACTTCTTGTCATCATAAATAATATCAAAAGCTTGATTTCTGCCCTTATCCTTAATCTCTATTTCCCACAATGCCCTCTTTGGTGTTTCAACACAATATTCTCCATACAATATTTTCAATAAATCCGCTAATTCTGGCATCTGATTCAATGAGGTAATACAGAAATCATACTTCCTGCCAGGAAATGATAAATATATTTTCATCCATACCACTCTTTCTGCACTGCGTACATCTGGGCATAAATTCCGCCTCTGTCGCATAATTCGTCATGTGTTCCGTTTTCCGCTATCTTTCCCTCATGGATTACCAGAATACGGTTTGCTTTCCTGGCAAATCCAAGACGATGGGAGATAAAAAACACCAGCCTGTCTTCCGCCAGTTCAAAAATCCTGTCATACATCTCAATCTCCGCAATCGGGTCCAGATATGCGGTTGGCTCATCCAGAATCCACACATTAGCATCCCTGTTCGCAAGCAGCCTCCCCGCCGCAAGTCTCTGCCACTGCCCTTTAGATAATTCTGTCCCTTCTTCCAGCTGACCCAACTTTGTGTAGATTCCATTTGGCTTTTCCATAACGAAATCATATAAATCAACCATCTTCAAGATGTGAAGCACTTCCTCCTCTGGCAGTTCCCTGCCTCCACATCCAATTTCAATATTCTCCTTCACCGTCATTTGGTACTGCCCGAAATCCTGAAGGACAGCCGTACAGACTGCGCCATCCCCTCTGATATTTCCTTCATATGCTGAAAACAGCCCTAAGATAATGGATATCAAAGTAGTTTTCCCGCTGCCATTGCCCCCCACCACCGCAACTCTTTCTCCCCTTTTAAACTTGGCACTCACTCCTTGTAAGACATATCTTTCAGACTGTGGATATCGATATCGTATTCCATTCACTGCAAGGAAGCTTCTCCCACACGTCCATTCTGGTGCTTTCTTTTCCGCCATATCCAGCATTTCATAATATGCGCCCAAAATTCTTACAAACCAGCTCTGATTCAAAATATCATAAATAAAATCCTTCATAACTGAGAATAAATTCCACAGCAACGCCGCTGTCATGGTAAAGTAACCTATCTTGTAAGTTCCTTCCTTCACTCCTTTTCCGACAAAATATAAAACGACAAAATATATTATCAAAAACAGCACCGAACTTCCAAGCTCCGTACTAAAAGATAGCGTATTCAGCTTCATACAGTTCTTCAATTCCTGCTCATTGTAACAGGCATATTTTCCACCAAAATAAGGCAATGTCCCTGATGTCTGTATATTCTGCTGGCTGACACGATTCCCTAGGAGAAGCCTGAAATAGTCATTGCTGCGAACCACCGGTGAAACTTGTTCTCGATAAAAAGAAGTCTGTATGTCAGAAACTTTTGTCGCCGCCACTACACTTATAGTCAACAAAAGATAAATAGCTGCCACTGCTGCCACATTTATTCTATACAGCATTACAGCATATACCACCAGCATAAGCACAATAACAGCCATATGAGTTATTCCATCCACGGCTCCCCAATATCCTCCACTGGCCTGCCTTGCCATATTAATCTTGTCATAAAAATCGCTGGACTCATAACATTCATATGGAATACGTGCCAGCTTATCTGTGATTTTCTTCTCTGCCATAGCCGCAGTTTTACTTTTATATTTCACCGTGATACTATTTGAAATACATGACAAGCACTGAAACAGCAGTAATATCCACAGAAAAGAAACCGAAACCGCAATAACGTCACCAAACGCCCCTCTTCCACTCAGCCAGACTGACACTGTATTGGTTATATATTCCAGGAACTTAGGCTCTACCAGCTGACTACCTGCTGACAGCATAACCAGTATGATAATAGCTGTTGTCTCACCTCTGTATTCCTTCCATAGTTCTCTTAACACTTTTATCTCGATTGAAAAAAACTCCCCGGGCGTAATCTTATCTGACTTATTTTTGCCTTTCTTGCTCCTGCCCCTCATTGTCCTCCTCCTCATATAAATTCTTCTGCTCACGGAAAATCCTGGCATAATACCCCTCCCTCTTAAGCAGTTCCTCATGAGTGCCGTCTTCCTGTATCCTGCCATCTTCCATCATCACAATTCTGTCTGCCAGCCTTGCAAATCCTATACGATGAGATATGAGTATGGCTGTCTTTCCCTTGAGATTTTCCCGGAAATTTTCCAGCATTTCCATTTCCTTCAGCGGATCTATGGCAGCAGTAGGCTCATCCATGAGCAGGATTTCCGGCTCACCCATATATGCGGAAGCAATCACCAGTTTCTGCCACTCTCCGCCTGACAAGTCTACCCCTCTGTTGTCGTACTTTTTGCCAAGCAGCAGCGTGTCTCCCTCACGGTATTTTCCCAAAAAACTGTCTATCCCTGCTTTACGGTAGGCATCCAACAGCGCATCTTGATCTCCCATCCTTCCAATTCTTCCCAGTCCCACAAAGTCCCTAAGCGGGACAGAAAACTTAAAAAATTCCTGGGGCGCATTCCCAAAATAGGAAAATACCTCCTCCTTATTACTCTCACACACAGGGACTCCATTCAAAAGCACGGTACCTTCCTTTGCTGGAAGACTCCCATTCAATAGTTTTGATAATGTAGTCTTTCCACTGCCATTGTAACCCAGTATACTGATAATTTCTCCTTTTTTAATAGACAGACTGACCTTGTCCACGGCTTTTTTATCACTGCCCGGATAAGTATATGAAACGTTTTCCACTTTCAACTCCCGAAATGGTCCAAAAGGCAGTTTCCCTTCTGGTGGAAACTCCTGGTCTTTCAACGCCATAATTTCATCATCTGATATGGGAGTGACAAAATCATAATAATCACACAAGTACTTTACTTCCTTATAAGCCCCATTCCCCAGTTTATATGCCAGTGATGACATCTGTGACAGACAAGCCTCCACAAGCCCAAAAAGCATCACAAATGTACCTGTATCATAGCGACGCCAGTACACTCCGGCTATCAGAATCGCTACCGCTACCGCCCTGTAAAGCAGTGCCGCTACCTCATTTCTGTTATTCAAGCTTGTTCGCTTAAGCGCTAGCTCCAGCCGCTCCTCTCTCAACTTGTCATATATGGTCTCCCATTTCTGGTATATATTTTCCCGATATCCGTAAACGCGAAGTTCCCTGGCAGACTCCTTATCCGTGAGCAATCCTTTATAATAATCGTGGAAACGCTGTTCTTTTACCTGCCTTTTATCCAATTCATACTGTTTTTTCGCTATATAGGACTCAATCAACATTGTTATAATCCCTACCACGGCCGCATATAGAATCAGCCCCGGTTCATACAGCGCAAACAACACAATTATCTCGGCTACACTCCAAATGTTCCCAAATAAAATCTTTGCCATTACATACAGGAAAAATCCAATCTTATCCGCGCTATTTTTTACGAAAGAGTATTTCTCCATAAAATCGCTTCTGTAGAACATCTCCTGTGGTGTCTGGCTGCTTTTCCACATCAGAATCTTGTTGAAAAGCAGACCGGTATTCAGACGAGCATAATTATAACCGAGTCCATCCAAAAATCCCCACGCCTTCTGCACCAGACGCAGAATCACATATACAAGCAAAAACCCTACAAACATGGAACTTGCTTCACCCATTGCCTGGCTGCTCACCAATTCATTGACAACGCCCCGATTCGCAATACAAACCACAATCTCTATTAGGCCAGGAATGATATTCATCAATGCCAACACCAAAATAGAGGAAAAACAATAGCGGAAGCTTTTTCCTATTACCCACAAAACTTTCTTAAAAACCCCCATTGTCTGTTACCCCTTAATGCGCCAACGAATGTTTTAGATAATCGACTCTGTGTTTTTTTCTAAGACAACACATGCCATCTGTCGCCAAAAAATCATTTTCATACAACGCAACACCAGGACACCCTCTTCCACACATCCCTTTTGCAAAACAGGAATGGCACTTTCTCATAAAATCCTTTCTGCCAATCAATAATTGGTGCAACGAGTATAATTTACCGCTATGCAATATATCCCACAAGCTCTGGCTATTCATATTTCCAAGTACAAATTTTTCATCAAACATTTGACATGCATATACATTTCCATTAACATCAATACGAGGTGTCAATTTTATTTCTTCTTCATTTAACAGCGGACAAATCTCTGTATAACCAGGTGAATCTATCGAGATTTTCGGAAATATTTTATACATTTCTTCCATCACTTCCATCACCTTTATTTTTTGCTCATCGTTTAGAAAAACATCTTCTATGTCATTTGCCCTGCCTTCTTTATAAACAAAACTATAGCCAATACTTTGTATACCGTATTTATCAGCAAAATGTGCCAACTGTTTTACATGGTTATAATTATTACTTGTAATGACCATTTTTAATGAAATTCTCTCAGGAGAATATCCCTTGCGAAGAATATCTTCTATTCCCTCCTGAATATGGTCATATGTACCATCGCCTCTCATAGCGTCGTTTGTTTCTCTGTCACCACTATCCAAACTAATCTGAATATTTTCTATCTCATGAAGGAAATCTTCCTCTATCCCTGATAAAAGTGTCCCATTAGTCAACACAGTATAATTTTGCGTACACCTCTTTACAAGACGCACAATATCTTTTATCTGTGGATGCAAAAGAGCCTCCCCTCCGGAAATTGCTAAATTATTTAAGCCCATTTTTATTGCAGCTTTCATCATCTCTTCCAAAAGAGCAATGCTCATATTATTGCTGTTTTCAGCACCGCAACTCCGACAACAATAATTACAACGCAAATTGCATCGATCTGTTATCTCTACATATAAACCATCTAATTTAACTTCTGGAATTCTTTCCATACCGCCTCCGCCAAACTTATACATTTATTCCTTACACTCTTTAAGGATCAAACCATTATCTTTCATACATTCTAAACTTTCCCTGCACTCCATACGAACAATCTCTAAATCTAAGCTTTCTGTATCCTCTAAACATAAAACAAACTGAGAAATTATATCATCCAACGCAAACGTTCCTTCCATTATATCCCAAATATACGCAGCTGTCTCATTCAGAATATGCGTCTTTTCTGCATCAGGATCATAAATTACGATATACTCATCTGCCTTTTCCTCTATTATGTTGACATTTTTAATATACATCTCCATGTGCTATCAAATCTCCTTTTAATCTTTGCCTGAAAGAGAACAGGAATGGCTTTCAATGCTGCCATACCTGCTCTCTTCCTGGCATTACTGTTACTTTTTTTTGCCGTTGCCTGGACAATGATTGCCTCCACAACTGCAAACGATGTTTGTACTACTACAAGCATTCGCCATAATGATTTCACTCAATTCATCATTAGTAAAAGTTTTAATCTGCGGCTTCACATATTTCATTATCTTCTCCTCCTTTCTTCCATAATTCATATAATAAATTTCATTATATGTCTTGCAGACAAATCCTATTTTCCTTTTCGATACGGAAAGCTTCCATGTTTTGAAAAGTATGCATCTGCCATCGGATTTGCCGAATTATATTTTCTGCCATGTAAATAAGAAGCTATACGACATCCACCATTACACATATCGCTAAATGTACACTTACCACATATGCCCTCCATACCTTTTTTCATACTGTAACGAAATGCATTCAAGGAATCACTCTCATTCCATATTTCTTGAATTGTTTGTGTATTAATATTTCCAAAAATAAATGGATCTATATCTTTTGCTTCTCCGCACAAGCCTGCCCTTCCATCTGGAAGAATACTCAGTTGATTCAAAAAGTTACAGCTATACAACCGTTTTTTCCCTGTCAGCATTTCAGGTATTGACAGAAAACAGGGCGTCACCATTGTCGTTACATATACTCCATTTTTTTCATTACAATGATATTTTTTCACAATATTTTCATATGTCTCTACACTCAGCAAATATGGGAACTCATCATCCACATCTGTAGCTCTACCAATTTTTAATATTGGGTTTAATTTCAAAGAACTTACATTATGTATACTCAAGAAATAAATCAACTCGTCAAGCTGTGCAATGTTATCTTCTGTAATTGTATGTGTAATACCAAAGGGGATGTTTTGTTTCTGTAATAATACTATACCATGCATAGTCCTTTCAAAAGCATTTTTATCACCCCTGAATGAATTATGAATATCTTTATCAAAGCTATCAAGTGATATATTTATATATACAGGAATACCTTTGAATTCTGCTAACACCTCCTGATTAATCAGTGTACCATTAGATTCTATATTTAATCCTAAGCTATATTTCCCACATAATCTCGCCACTTCCGAAACCAATTCAGGATAAAGAAATGGCTCCCCTCCGGAAATTTTGATTGTTTTCACTCCCAGTGTTGCACTTTCCTCAATCGCCTGTGTAATAATCTCTTTTTTTATCACCTCATCTGATTGGGAATTCGCTGAAACCCAACAATGACGACAACACAAATTACAGCGCCAAGTCAAATACAAAAATAAATAATTTAATGAATATTCCATATGTTTCCTCTTTAACTTTCAAGTAATTTTTTATAAAGATACTTCTCCGCCTCTTCGATATCTTTTAACTTATTAATAATAGTACTTATTATCTTAACATCTTTGGTCTGATTATATTTGATTACTAACAATCTAATTATCTCTGCTATCCGCACATTGCTTTCTAATTGTTTTCGTATTTTATTTTCTGTACTGTAAATCTTTCTGGCAGCAAAATATTCAAATCTATCATACATAATCTTTTTATGTTCATAAAAAGCATGAGCCATACGAATATCAATGCCTTCGGACTTTTCCGGAACACTGTTTAAATACTCAACCATTTTTGCATAAGTCGCAATCCCCCAAGAAGAACATTCATCACATGGCAAAATCAGGGAATAACGCTTTGAAGAATTGTAAGAGTTCAAATAATCGCTTAACGCTTCCCTCACAAGCCCGAAATCTGCTGTAAATGGCCGAGTCTTTCTTTCATACAAAACAAGTGTATTATTTTTATGCCCATTAAGCTGCGCACAGAGTCTCTCCGAATAAAATGCATCCAAAAAATCATCCATCATCACTTTTATCTTATTGAGCGCCTGCTTATGATCAAAATCCAGAATATCAAGAGTATGGGATTTAAAATCATAACCAAATATCATAATTCTATGTGAAAAAAAATCCCGCTGCGCATAACGTGTTCCTTTTAGTCTTGATACATCCGCTACGCACGAAACATAATATCCATTGTCAATAAACAGTTTTACGTTTTCGCAAAGTCTATCAGACATTAAATTTAAAATATTTAAATTTATACAGGTTTCCATTAAATATTGACTGGCAGCAAAATGCCTTAAGCGGGTTTCCATTGCCGGATAGATGCCATACAAATGTCCACTTCCTATGTTGGCAAAATCATTATAAAATGTTGCTTGGATAAAATTATTGTAAAACCAGTCTTTATTTTCATTATTAGCCATTATGATAGACAAGGAAGTAGCTACATGATGACTAAAATACATTGGAGGCGGGAAACATATATCAAGGCAATTGCTCTCTACCCTATTTATTACATCCATGCATAACAAATTATTATCCACCTTTTATTACTCCTCACACAATCCTGATTTCATACATCTAAGTTTTTTAAGCGTATCTTCGAGTATTTCTATATAAAAGCTCTTTTGAAGTGATTATATTATCTTTTTCCAGTAAACACAATATGTCGAATTACTGTCTTTTTTCGACAGTAATTCGACATATTGTGTTATTCTTTCCCTTATGATAAATTAATAGTAAAAATACAAAAAGGAGAATTTACTATTATGAAACAAAAACCTTGGAAAAACACTTTGCTAACCTTATTTCTTTTTATCCTGTTATCTGGTATCGAAACGCCTGTTCCGTGCCAGTTGCCGGAAAATACAATCTCTCCATCTGTAGAATGTTCAATAGCAAATGAACTCCTTGCCGATAAAGATGGTATCAATCCGCTATCAGATTGGAGCAAACCTCCTGTTGATATAAAAACTTTTTCCTCCGGGATTCTAAAAACGCTTTAAACTGCGAGTCATAAATAAAGTCTGCTAAAGATTCACATATTTGGAAAGCTTTCCTCCACCTTTGGCGGCAAACTTCCTGTTCCTGCGCTTTTTCATTGGCTATTTCATAAGAATTCCATGCAATCCGATAAAAATCATCTGCCATGCAGCGAATCCGAGGCCATTTTAAGCAATTCAAGATGGCCTCTTCATTTGCTTTAACCGCATCCTCATAGCGCTGCGTATCTCCCAATAGATTATCATACCCCTCCATCAGAATATCATAGCCCTTATGTACGATACCGCTCCTGCCCACCTGCTCCTTCAACGAGAACACAACTGCCTCATGCCATTTTTTTGATTCCTCCATCTGCCCCAGCTTCCGGTAAACATCCGCTATATGGCTGGCAATCATAATCTCCTCTCGCTGAAATACCCACCATTTCATATCCCTGCCCTCAAAATCAGGAACTGTACAATGCAGCGCTTTTAACGCCAGATCCAGGCTTCTCTCCAAATCACAATCTCCCCTCCATTTATATAACGCCTCCCAAAAGAGCAATTCCTGCCTGACCCTCGGGTAATCCAGATTCACTTTCCTGCGCAATTTCTCTATTTCCCGTTCCGCCTCTTCCCATTGGCCGAACCCAAGCATGGTAGAAATCCGCTGTCTCAATTCCAACAGCTGCGCGGAATCCGTTTCCAGCATAGCAGTCTCCCATCCCTCATTTTTCCCATACTGTTTCAACAGCCGCACATAATTCATATCGGAAGGCTTATGCTCTCCTTTTTCTATCTTCGCAAGCTGACGCTCTGTGACCACCATTTCTTCCCCATCATAAATGGCTTTTCCCCGGGATTTTCCTTCAAAATGCCGCAGCATTTTCAACACAATGCCTACTTCCCTGGTATTGTCCGCAAAGACGCCCTGCCATAGACGATATTCGGGATAATGATGCCATTGATATACCTGCCGAAAAGTATCACAAAAGTTTGCGGCTTCCCTCAGATAGCTTCTTTCTTCTTTCCCGCACCAGGAATTATCCTGTATGGAAATTTGCTCAAAACGCTCCAACAAGGGCAGCGCATAGCAATGACAGCAGTTACGGCGCAGCAATTCCAAGGCTTCTTTCCCCAGGACAAACGCAGATTTCCCATCATCCTTCCACATCGCAAGTTCCATTCCCAAGATTGCGGCCTGGGGCAGTATCAGCATCATAACCTTTTCCTTCCACTGATGCGCTTTGGGATAATTCCACACAGCCTGCTGCAATTCCAATGCCTCATTCCTCCTGCCGCAGGCAGCCAATGCGGTTGCTGCCAGCAAGATCGCCTCCAGCTCCGCAGGCGCAAGCCAAAGAGAGTCCAAGCCCTCCTTCCAGCTTCCAGGGACGGTACATGCCACTGCGTCCATTGCCAACTCCAGAACCTGTTCACACTCCAGCGCTGCTTTTCCTTCGGCTTTCCCTCTATTCCATAGCATCAGGAGAACTTCTGTCTTTATCAGAAACTGTTCCTCCAGGGATTCTCTTTTCTCATATTTTTGCCGGTATTCCCATATCTTCTCTCTTGCCGCTCCAGGCCGCAGGGGAACCAGCATACAGATATCCTCCCGCAGCCGCCATCTGTCCATTTCTTCTGTTGACACTGCTTCCTCGAAATAGTCTGGGTCAATCCCCATCCGCAGCAGCATGGTATCCCCTGTCAGCTTTGTCCATCTGGCCTTGCCTGTCTCGATATCACTCAACGCAGACTTGCTCAAGAGCCCCGCCGCCAAAGCATCCCTGGATATTTTCCTTACTTTCCGTTCCTGGCATAGTATGCTGCCGCATACTTTGTTGTATTCCCACGCAAATTCTATTTCATATCGCTTATCCATCCCATCGACTTCCCCTTCTTATGTAGTTCTTACGCCAGCCTCCCGATTTCTGTTAATGATATTATAGCATTTTCTTCGATTCATGTAAAGATTACACTACCATAATAATACGAAGTAACCAACACTACAAAAAGAGGAACCCACCACCCATCGTGGTGAATCCCTCCAAGCCCAATAGAAAACATTCCAGCCACTTGACAATTCCTCAAGTAGTCACAATTATCCCGCCGTCATTGGCGTACATACTGCTGATTCCCCTGGTATCCATAATGATGCATTCCTTGAATTGCGCCGCCTCCATTACCATATCCCGCACCTGCTCCGCCCGTTCCGGCGCATTGCAATGGGTGATAATCAATCTGCGCTCATGGGGATTTGTCACTTCTCCCGCCGCAAGCTCAGCCAATTTTCCAAGGGCCTTTTTGATTCCTATTGTTTGGCTGCGCTGAATAATCTCTCCTTTATGAGAGCCCATAACCGGCTTAATGTTCAGAGTGGAAGCAACCAGGGCTTTCACCCCTGAAAGGCGCCCATTTTTTCTCAAAGTCTCTAGGTTATCGAGTACAAAATAAGTATGAACGCTGTCCCGAAATTGTTCTATCTGTTTTACGATTTCCTCAAAAGGAAGTCCTGCTTCTTCCAGCTCCATTAATTTCAGCGCAATCTGAGTTTCTCCTCCACTGGCAGATTCAGAATCCACCACATGAATCTCCTTCTTCCCATACTTTTCTTCATACAGCTTTTTCCCCAGCTGCGCACTGTTATAACTTCCGCTCAAATGAGAAGAAAGCGTCACCACATACACATGCTCCACCGGCGCTGAATAACTTTCCATGAACCGTTCCGGAGACGGACAGGAAGACTTGGGACATTTGGGATAGTCCGCGACTTTTTTCAGGAATTCCTTCTGATTAAAATTTTCGTCATCCGCCACCCTGTACTCTCCTACTTCCAGCCCCAAAGGAACACTTTCAAATCTCTCATCTCCAAGCAGCCTGGCCGGAAGCTCACCGCAACTGTCCATTACAATCTTATAGCTCATGATACTCTCTCCTCTTCCCGTTTTATGGGCACCCTTCTGAAATTTCAAAACCATGCTGACTTTCTTCTAAAAGTCTTCCCGCTTACTTTTTCGGAGTTGAACAATAATATCATATTCTCATAATGAAAATTGTTGATTTTCCTTCTTATAAAATAGTTTAGCGCTTTTCAAGTCTATTATACATGGTTTTTATTACTATATATAATAGCATATATCACCCAACCATGTAAAGCAAATCGTTCACATTTTTCATAATCTCAGAATGGTTTCTCTGCTTACGGCCCAGGCACCCGCAAGCTTTGGCTGGCAATCCTCCTTCGGATACCTGCCCACAGGCAAAAAAATAGGGCTATGCGACAGCCCCATTTCCACTCTTCAGAATAAGATTCCCACAGAAGATTCAATTCCACACAAAACTGTCCACCATAGCCTGGGCCGCTTCCTCTGCGTCTTCGGAACCGCTAAAATTAGTCAAATGAATGAGACAGTATCGCTTATCATCCACGATATAATATTGCTTTGTGACCACACCTTCCTCTATGATGGTAAAGACATAAAGAATGTATTCTTGTTCCGTATAGGTACCACTCCCTGTCAATTCTGCGTCAATTCCCTGTAACTGCATCGCAAGCTGCCGCATAATTGCATCTCGGAATTTTTCATGTTCGTCCGCACTGTACCGGTTTGTCCCTACTTCAATAGAAATATTATCCGGAGTTTCATCCAAATCATTGTATCCCTCTGCCGCATAGAAAATTTTTTGTCCCGAGGAATATTCATCCATCTTTACCCAGCCCTCCGGCACAGTATAATTGCCTGGCAACACAGTCTCATTTTCGGTTTGTGTATTTTCACCAGTGTGGTCAATGTCAGATGTATTTGATTCGGTTCTCCCATCATTCTGTGTGTCAGGCATACCCATCTCAATGCGTTTGCAGCCCACCAGAACCTGCGATAAGATAAGAAGCGACAGCGGGAGCACTGTAATCCTCTTCAAAAATAACCCCTTCCGTTTCATTGTAAATAATTGCCTTTCATTTTTATGATACATCAATTTTTATGTTTTGTTACATACCACATTAATACACCCGACATTGATATACCAATGCCGGGCGCATATTTGTTCCTATGACTTTCTGTCCATTTCAAAACATACTGCCTATTTCTCCCTGACAGAATCCTTGCAGCCCTTTGGGCAAGTCACATGACAGCCGCAAAGGAGCTTTCGCCTTTCGGTCACTCTGAGAAAACAGCCGCATTGTCTGGAATAGGAAATTCTTGCTATTTTACACACCGCCAAACAACTTGAGTACCGATGCATCATCCTGCATCCTCTTACGCATCATACCCATACGATAATTCTCCAGCAGTCTGTCCTTCTCTTTCTCGGAAACCGCCTTTGGAATATCCAAATCCTCAATACGGCTTCTGGAACCCACCAAATTCAGAGATGTGTTGGTGTTGCTGTTATACGCATGCTCCAGGGAATTGGTCTCGGCGCCGTTTTTGCTCCTTGCGGAATTAATTGCCTGAATGGCATTGTCAATGTCTTCAATGTTGAAATCTTTGGTCACATCATATCCGTCAATTCCCAGGGACTGTAAAGTAACATTTTCCATTCCAATCTTCATGCCGGTACCGTCGGCATTGGACGCAATGTGCATATCCGCCATACTGCCGTCCATGAGCTTCATTTCGTTATATTTGGTCCCCACTGCGGAACGTTCCACATCCTGTAACAGCTGGTCAACCTCGTTCTGAATCATCTTCTTATCAGATTCACCATACAATCCGTTGGATGCCTGGATGCTGAGTTCCCGAATTCTCTGCAAAGAATCCACCATGGTTCCCATGGCTCCGTCCTTGATATTGGCCACGCCTATACCATCTTTGATATTGGCAGCGCCCACATCCAGTCCGTTGCTTTCCTTCTTCATCTTGTTGACAATGGCAAGCCCCGCCGCATCATCCTTGGCACGCTGGATTCTGTTCCCACTGGCAATTTTGCCATAAATAGAGCGATCTCTTTGGATTCCATAGACAGCATTTACATTACTGACTCCTCCTACCCTCATACAATACTCCTTTCCTGCACAGCCTGAAAATCACCTGCGCATATTTTGTTTTTCTCATCTTCAGTATAATACAGACCAACTGAAAATTCAATTGGTTTGGTAAATTTTGTAACTGCTTTCGTGAAATGTGTTACTGTTCACTCGGTGTCACCGCAAGGCGTTTTCATGCGTCTTTCGCATGACAAACCCAAGTCACCCTCCTATGGCATTCCCGGTATACAGTTGATAGTACTTGCCCTTCTGTTCAATGAGCTGGTCATGGGTCCCCCGCTCTATGATACGGCCCTGTTCCAAGACCATAATGCAGTCACTGTTTTTCACGGTGGACAGTCTGTGCGCTATGACAAAATTGGTACGGCCCTTCATTAACGCATCCATGCCCTGCTGCACCAGTTTTTCCGTTCTGGTATCTATGGAACTGGTGGCTTCGTCCAAGATAAGCACCGGCGGATCTGCAATCGCGGCTCTGGCAATGGCAAGAAGCTGTCTCTGTCCCTGGCTTAAATTCGCGCCGTCTCCATGAAGCATGGTTTGGTATCCATCGGGCAGCCTTCTGATAAAACCATCCGCGTTTGCCAGTTTCGCCGCCCTCATGACCTCTTCATCCGTTGCGTCCAACTTACCATAACGAATGTTTTCCATCACGGTATCCGTGAACAAATGGGTATCCTGAAGCACAATTCCCAGGGAGCGCCTTAAATCCGCCTTCTTAATCTTAGTTACATTAATTGCGTCGTAACGAATTTTCCCGTCCTGTATATCATAGAATCGGTTGATTAGATTGGTGATGGTGGTCTTGCCCGCCCCGGTTGCGCCCACAAACGCTATCTTCTGCCCCGGCTTAGCATATAATTCAATATCATGCAGAATCATCTTATCATCGTTATACCCAAAATCCACATGGTCAAATACCACATCACCCTTTAACTCCACATAAGTGGTGGTATTGTCCGCCCTGTGATAATGCTTCCAGGCCCACAGCCCCGTCCTGGCATTGCTCTCCGCAAGCGTCCCATCCGGCTTTTTCTCTGCGTTCACCAGCTCCACATAACCTTCGTCCAGCTCCGGTGTCTCATCCATCATTCTAAAGACTCTATCAGCGCCCGCCAATGCCATAATGATGCTGTTGAACTGTTGGCTCACCTGATTAATGGGCATATTAAAGGACTTGTTAAAACTTAAGAAACTGGCCAGACCGCCCAGCGTCAGGCCGGATACTCCCGTAATGGCCAGGATTCCGCCCACTACGGCGCATACCACATAGCTTAAGTTTCCCAGCTGCATATTGACTGGCCCCATCATATTGGCAAATTTATTGGCCTGATAAGCGCTGTCAAAGAGCTGTTCATTTAATTGATAAAACTGTTCCAGACTTTCCTGCTCATGACAGAATACCTTCACCACCTTCTGCCCTGTCATGGTTTCCTCAATGCACCCGTTTAAGGCGCCAATGGATCTCTGCTGTTCCACAAAATACTTGCTGCTCAAAGACGCTATTTTTTTCGTTGTCACCAACATAATTCCCACCATCAGAAGCGTAACAATGGTCAGGGGAATATCCAGAATCAGCATATACACAAAGACTCCGGCCACGGAAATGACGCTGTTAAGCATCTGAGGGATGCTCTGACTGATCATCTGGCGCAGTGTGTCTATGTCATTGGTATAGAGAGACATAATATCCCCATGGGCATGGGTGTCAAAATATTTAATCGGAAGCTTCTCCATTTTTTCAAACATGTCGTTTCTGATATTTCTAAGTGTTCCCTGGGCCACATTAATCAATATTCTCGACTGTGTAAAAGATGCCGCAACCCCCAGAGCATAGAATATGGCCACCCGCCCAATGGCGCCGGCCAAGGGGCCATAATCCGGATTTTGTCCCCCCACCAGGGGCAGAATGTAGGAGTCAATCAATGTCCGCATAAACATCGTTCCCTGCAAGCTGGCATACACTGATACAAAGATGCATACCACCACAACCGCCCAGCAGATTCCATAATCCTTTAATGTATAGCCCATGACCCTGCGAAAAAGCTTGCCCGGATTCTCAAGCTTGGGCCTGGGACCTCTTCCCCTTGCCCCTGGCCCTCCAGGGCCATGACCGCCAGGGCCACGCATACTTCCCGGGTTATGATTTCCTGCCCCCTGGCTTCCTGGTGTCCCGGGGTTGCCCGTTCCCTGTCCGGCACCGGACTGTCTTACTTCTGCCATATTAATTACCCCCCTTCTCATCAAAGTCACCGCTTCCGCTCATCTGCGCGTCATAAACTTCACGATATATTTCGTTTGTGGCCAAAAGCTCCTCATGAGAGGCAAATCCATCTATCTGCCCGTCATTCATCACAATGATTCTGTCAGCATGTTCCACACTGGAAATCCTCTGTGCGATGATAAGCTTTGTGGTCCCGGGAATGGCTTCCGCAAAAGCGCTTCTGATCTTGGCATCCGTGGCCGTATCCACAGCGCTGGTGGAATCGTCAAGAATCAGCACTTTGGGTTTCTTCAGCAGGGCTCTGGCAATGCAAAGCCTCTGTTTCTGTCCGCCGGATACATTGGTACCTCCCTGTTCTATGTAGGTTCCATATCCCTCCGGCATCTTTTGGATGAATTCATCCGCACAGGCCAATTGGCAGGCATGTCTGCACTCCTCCTCGGACGCGTCCCTGTCACCCCAACGCAGATTATCCAGGATGGTACCGGAAAACAGGACATTATTCTGCAAAACCACTGCCACCTCATTGCGAAGCATTTCCATATCATAATCCCTTACGTCAACCCCTCCCACCAGGAGCTTCCCTTCCGTCACATCATACAGTCTGCTGATAAGATTCACCAGACTGGATTTTGCGCTTCCGGTTCCTCCAATGATGCCAATGGTTTCACCGGACTTGATTTCCAGATTGACATTTTTGAGAACAGGGGTTTCCGCCTCCTTTTTATAGGCAAAAGAAACATGATCAAATACAATACTGCCATCGGCCACCGCCATGACAGGCTCCTGGGGATTGGACAGATCCGGTTTTTCTTCCAGTACTTCACAGATTCTCCTTGCGCTTGCCATGGACATGGTAATCATAACGAAAATCATGGACAGCATCATGAGGCTCATCAATATATTCATGCAATAGGTCAGCATACTCATCAGATGCCCTGTGCTAAGGGCGTTTTGCACCACCATATGGGCTCCCAGCCAGCTAATGAGCAATATACATGTATATACGGTAAAGTTCATGACAGGATTGTTCCACATGACAATGCTTTCCGCCTTGCAGAATATTTTATAAATATTATTGCTGGCCGTCCTGAACTTTTTAATCTCATGCTCTTCCCTTACATAGGCTTTCACTACACGGATTGCGGAGACATTTTCCTGCACGCTTTCATTTAAAGCGTCATATTTGGGAAACGCCTGGGTAAAGTGCTTTGTGGCCTGGCTTACAATAAGTCCAAGCACACCTCCCAGGAAAATGACTGCTACCAAATAGACACTTGCCAGCCTGGGACTGATGACAAAACTCATAATCATGGCGCAAATCAGCGAGGTCGGCGCCCTCATGCACATGCGCAGAATCATCTGATACGCATTTTGCATATTGGTCACATCCGTGGTCAGTCTTGTCACCAACCCTGATGTGCTGAATTTGTCAATGTTGGAAAAGCTGAAGGTCTGAATATTTTCATACATAGCCTTTCTCAGATTCTTCGCAAACCCCGCCGAAGCTCTGGCGCCATATTTTCCTCCCATGATGCCGAAAAAGAGGCCAATGAGAGCAGCTGCCACCATCAATACGCCAATGAAGTAAATATGCTTCATATTTCCCGCTTCCACACCATCGTCAATAATAGACGCCATAAGCAGCGGAATCACCGTTTCCATGACAACCTCTCCAATCATGAAAAACGGAGTTAAAACAGAATCTTTCCTGAATTCTTTTATCTGTGCTCCAAGCGTTTTGAGCATCTTTTTACACTTCCTTTCTTGATTTTAGTTCCGTCACTTCGCTTCCGGGCCCCTACCCGGGAACGGATTTTCATCCACTTCGTGGCTGAAATCCTTTCCGGGCCCTTCCGCTTCGTGACTGTTTCTTTTTTATTTTAGTTCCGTCACTTCGCTTCCGGGCCCCTACCCGGGAACGGATTTTCATCCACTTCGTGGCTGAAATCCTTTCCGGGCCCTTCCGCTTCGTGACTGTTTCTTTTTTATTTTAGTTCCGTCACTTCGCTTCCGGGCCCCTACTACCTTCTACTCCTCTTCTTGTTCCGGAGTTGTGTCGGTTTCTGTGAGTTCTTCCGCATATTCTTCCAGGTTTCCAAGTACTCCCCTTAACAGTCTGAATAGTTCCGCCTTCTCTGTGTCCGTCAGACCTTGGAGCATTCTTTCGTCCAGCATTTTCATATGATTGTCAATGATTTGATGATTCGCATATGCCTCCTGGGTCAAACGAATCCGCTTTAACCTGGCGTCTTTGTCCATGGCCTGCCGTATCACCAAGCCGTCCCGTTCCATAACCTGTAAGGTGTTGGTAGCCGTAGCCCGGGAAATGCGGAATTCCTTTTCCAAATCCTTTTGATACACCGGCTGACCTTCATGATCAAATAAATAGCCCAGAATCCCGCCCTGAAGCTGGCTTTTGGGTCCCTTATCAAACCTGGGCGCGTTTTTGTGAATAATGTCCCTGATTTGATTGTGAATAACCCTCAGTAAAAATGAAATTCTTTTTTCCTTCTCCATGCCTCCCCCTTTCTGTTTGTGTCTTATTTGCCTCCATGTAACAGTCCAATCAAAGACCCCGCTGCAAGCAACGGGGTATCAAGCTTGCAACGCCCCAAGGGGCGGGGTATTTGACCCTCGCGGCATTCGCCAACTGTCCGTGCAAGCACGGCCGCTTGGCTCATTGCCCGCGGGAATAAACTGTCTGAACCGTCACTATAAAACAATATCAGCAACAATCATGGTGAAAACATATTGTTAGCCCGCTAACATTTTTTGTTAGCACACTAACAATATCTCTTTTTTCTCGTTTTGTCAAGAGAAAATTTTTAAAATTATTTCACCCTGCCCGCCCTTTTGGAACAACTTAAATATGTTTACCATTTATTTAACGGCAAACAGCTCTGAAAAGCGATTCATATTTTCTGCTTTCAGCGCCATGGAGGGATGGACATATCGGTTCATGGTTATGGAGACACTGGCATGTCCCAAGATTTCACTCAGGCTTTTAATATCAAATCCCAATTCAATACATCTGGTGGCAAAAGTATGCCGTGTGGCATGAAAATTCGCGTCCCGTATATGACTGGCGGAAAGAATCTTTTTAAACCGGTTCTGCATTGTCCTTGGCTCCACATAACGGTTCTCTTTTCCTGTCAGTACATATGCACCCGGTTTGTGGAATTCTGTCAGCAATTCTACAAGTACTTCCGGCAAAGGAATCATGCGGACAGAACACGCGCTTTTGGGTTCTAGTATTCTCACTTCTGTCCGTTTGCCCGAAGCCGCATCCACCCGCAGTCTCTGCATTGTTTTGCTCACATGCATTTGTCTCTCTAAGAGGTTAATGTCATCCCACTTCATGGCGCACAATTCCCCCACGCGGATTCCTGTATAAAGACAGAGCATAACGCCCAAAGAAAACAGATCCAGATGTTCTTTTAAATAAGATAAAAGTTTCTCTTCCTCTTCCAAACTGAATACCCGTATATCACCCTGTTCCCTTTTCAGGCTGATACATTCCAGAGAAAAAGATACAGATAAATCCATTTTCATGGCATACACTCTGATACCATTCATTGTGGAAAGTATCTCTGCCACAGTGGCTGTTGAAAGTCCCTGTTTTTTTACCCCGCCGCCGGAAAGCAGACTGTTTGTAAAACGAATGATATGTTGGTTTGTGATGGATGACAATTCTTTATCGCCAAACTCCGGAAATATGTAACGGCGAAGTATATCCTCATATTTATTGATGGAAGATTTTTTGAGGGTTACAGACATTTCCGAAAGCCATTTATTCCCGATATCCGCCACTTTCCCAGCCGTGGCCACGGGTTGTTTCCTTTCAGTGAATTCCTTCTTTACTGATTCAAGTTTCTCTTTTACTTCCTTGTAACTCTTTGCGTAGACAGCCCCATACTGCGTCTTTCCGTCCACACGTCCTTTCATGTAGCGCCCTTCCCAGCGCCCATCTTTTCTTTTGTAAATATTCTCCCCTGTCCTGGGCATGATTGTACCTCCATTTTGACTAAAATTTTGACGGTATATGGATGCCGGTTCCGCTGGGAAAATTCCCCCTTCATGTTAATTTATGAAGAAAGATGCCTATATATGGCAGAAACAGCGTCCATTCATCAATTCCCTTATATTTTGGCACATTTTGGGGAAAGTTTGTTCAATTCAGCTTATTGAGATTTTGTAGAAATATATAATCTAAGAAAAAAAGGCAGTGCCGACATGTTCTACATTTCGGTCACTGCCTTTTTTATGCGCAAAACTTTTCCTTAGTCCACTCCCTCAAAAATCTCACCCAGCGTCATTTTTATATGCGGGAACGCTCTTAAACAGATTTCCAAATCCCCATTATAATCCTCCTCTTCTTTGTCATCCTGAAACATGTAACTCTGTTCCAAGATATATTTTCCATCTTGTAGATAGTAGATTTCCAATAAGCCCTGGGGAGATACAATCCAATATTCTTCCACACCGGCCTTTTCATAGACATCTTTTTTCTCAGACCTGTCTCTCTTTGCCGTCGAAGAACTCAATGTCTCCGCAATGAACTTTGGTATTCCGTGATAAGCACCGCCTTTTATATACTTTCTGTCACATGCAATCATAATGTCGGGGCACAAATAATCATCATTTATATCAGGATGATATTTGAAATCCATATTTTCCATAGATACCATACATATACTTTGCTTCAACCCCTGTTTAATAATTGTATATATATTACCATTAACAACAAAATGACTATAGCCTGGTAATGGTGACATATTGTAAACCACGCCATCTATTTTTTCATTCTTATTACACTCAAATTCGGCTAATCCCATATCATTGTATCCCCCGCTGTTTTATTTGACCACATTCCAGACACAAATTTCCTTTTTGACATTGCCTCTTTATCGTTTCACAGGTGTTACTATTACTCCACGTCCGGCAATATAAATTCTTCCGTAGCCAGGTTCCCCTGCCATATACTACCATCCGAACGATGGTACTCCCTTATGACAGAACCGTCGGTCTTAGTATACGCAATCACAAAAATCTGCCCATTCCCAATCTCCATGGGATAGTTATGATATGGAAGCACATTGCCTGTGGTTGGACAATCTTTGAAATCGGCATATGCGTCCTCTAAGCGCCAAAACTCCCTGTATTGATATTCTGGAAGCAATGCGGACAAATCCATTTTACCAAAATAAGACGCAGTATATTCTTTACCTCCGATTTGGATCGTATCAACCATATACGCATTCTCAACAAGTGTTAAATCTTTGGTATGCAGGGCATCCTCGTATCGCTTATATAACTGGTTCGCCATACATGGAACCGAATGGGTGGCGTAATCCATCGCCGTAATTCCCACATGCGCAGTTCCGTATATTCCCATAGCGTCAGCGCCATTTAAGCTTTCAAATTCACGGATGATATTTTCGGTCATTTTATTTTCCCGATACACATTGTCGGAATGTTGATAGTAATACTGTCCCTGTTCTATGCATTCCAGTGCCAGTTGATATTGTTCGGACTCCTTATCCTGCCCGCTCTCCTGTAGATATGCCAAATACCTGTTTCCAGTGGTATCGTATTGATGTCCCACATCTGTTCCGTGAAAAATGGTTTCCGGACAATCCTGTTTGATTTGCTTGTAAAACGCAATCACATCCTGGGAATACATCGCCGTACCTTCCCAGTCCTGATAAAGCTGATTCAATATATCATCATTGTCCGACCGCATCCAGAGATTCAAAAATTCCGCAGAATAATACGGCAGTTCCACAAATAAGTCTCTCATGCCATCCTTATGATAATATGCGCTCCACAGCTCGAATTCTCTTTCCAGAATCCCTTTATCAGCGTGTTCTTCTCCATATAAAAATAATTGCCCTGTCAGCGCAGCAGCGGCTGTGTTGCCGGAAATATCAAAGCCGCCTTTGTGATGATCCGCCACAATTTTAATCACCGTCTTCCCCGGCACTTCCACCACAAAAGAAGATGTTCCGATATTGTTTTGTAAAAAAATAATATTTCCATCTGCGTCTTTCATTTCCATGGAAATCGAACCGGACTCTGTTTTCACATCGACATGAAGCGTGCCTGTTTCAGTGTGAAGCGTATGCTGCATCCAACCATCAAGCATAATATAACTTGCTGACCAGTTCCTCCATCCTTCCTTGCTCACATAGCCAGTACGAGTGGCAGAATACTGAGTACCTATTCCCAAAAAATATTTCGCCGCAATCACCACAAATACTATCCCGACAATGGCCATTGCTGTCTTAAGGCTTTTCGCTTTGTTCCTCACCATAATACCCTCCAATTAAGTTCTGCGGTAAGCTTTGGTACACTTTGCGTTTACCACTCCTTTATTTTCTCTTCCCGACCTGCTCTCATGATTTGAACCTGGCAGACAAGGACAGGGAACAGAAAGGTCAAAGTAAATATCCCAAAAACAATGGAACGCTCTGCAAAAGCAAATACTACAGACATAAGAAGCATAAGCAGCCACGGATTGCGCAAATTACAGTAATATCTTTTTTTATCCTCAAAGGAAGTGTGGAGTTCAAAAGGCTTACCATCATTTTCCTTTTCTACAATCAACAATTCCCGGTTAAATGTTGTACTGTTTGCGGCAATACGCCCGCCCTTTTCCGCCCATGGCCGCCATCGTACCTTGCCGACAGAAAAGTTTAGGTTAATGTTTTTGTAGAATACCTTGTAGCCCACATCTTCCAGAAAATCGTAATACTCCTGTGCGTTATCTTTTGACTTGTGCCCAATAAAATCCACACAATATTGTACTTGATCAGGCTCACATTCCTCAAATTCATATAAGAGTTTTCCTGTCCGCATCAGGCGATAGCCCCTTGCGGACATTTTGTTCAGCCACTTCGCTTGTACAGTGAGCAGCCCCCCAAAAAAACAATAGTATTTTTTGCTCATATTTCGCCTCCAATGATTTCCCCCGCAACACCCACAAGCTCATTCAGCCTGACAAGTTCTCTTTCTGCTATCTCTTTTCCCTCCAATGTAATTAAGTATTCCTTTTTTCGCCCTTCACCCTCTCCGCAAGGCGCAATCCAGCCCTTTTCCTGCAAAGAGCTTAACGCGCCATACAATGTGCCCGCCCCCAAAGACAGCCGTCCTCCTGTCTTTTCCTCAATAAACTGCATGACTGCATATCCATGCCTGGCAGTGTAAAGAGAAAGCAATATGTAAAATGTCACTTCAGTAAGCGCGCCGCCTTTCACATTATCTCTCAAAACCCTTATCTCCATTATTACGGTTACTGTAATTAATATATCACTATCCGTAATAGTTGTCAACAGACTGAAAATATTTTACAGCAATTATTGAATACTTCCTCAGCACAAGCCAGCACATAAAAAGCAGGCTAACAAATCATTTCATTTGCTACCCTGCCTGTAACACAAACTCTTCTATATCTTTTCTGTTCTCTTATCAGAAAAATCCCAGCATTTTCCCGATCCAATACCCAACTCCCAGCACCCAGCTAGTAAATATTCCATACAATATCACCGGTCCGGCAATGGTAAAAATCTTGCACCCAATACCGAATACCTGACCTTCCGCTTTATACTCAATGGCAGGCGCCGCCACACTGTTGGCAAATCCTGTAATGGGTACCAGCGCTCCGGCTCCGCCCCATTTTACGATTTTAGGGTAAATTCCGAATCCAGTACATATTACCGATAAAAGCACCAATATCAAAGAACACCAGCTTCCCGCATCCTGTTTATCCAGCCCTAAGTTTTTCGCATAATTTAATATAAACTGGCCAACACAGCATATCAATCCACCTGTGACAAATGCCTTCAGCATTTGCAGCCACAGATTATGCGTGGGAGTCACCTCTTTGACATATTGTTCATATTCTTTTTGCTTCTGTTTCTTTTCACTGCTTGTCTCTTCCATCTCGTCTGCCTCCTCACATATATCACAACTTGTCAGCGATTTTCTATGACTATCTTCCATAAGTATGTGCAGACGCTGTTTTTTTATGTAAATTCAGCAAAAACAATCTTCCTTATATGACAAATTTATCCATCAAATCCGCCATCTTCTCTACCTGACCGCTCTGTTCCTGACTGATTGCCGCAGTTTCCTCCGATGTGGCCGCATTGTCATCCACCGCACCGGAAATATTGCCCAGATTTGCGTCAATTTTCTGCATATATTGCACATTTTCATCCAGCAGGTCGGAAATCTGGCTCATTTTTTCCGTGGCCATTCTCGCTCCCGCCATAACCTCTTCCATATTTTTCACGGTTTCATCGGCAATTGCGTTCCCTTTTTCCACCGCCTCTACCGTCGTCTCTATCAGCCTGGTGGTTTCTTTTGCGGATTTGGCAGATTCTTCCGCCAATTTCTTAACCTGCTCGGACACAACCGCAAATCCCCTTCCGGCTTCCCCGGCACGGGCTGCTTCAATTGCGGCATTGAGAGACAGAAGATTCGTTTGGGTGGCAATATCCTCAATGGCGCCAATGATGGCATTGATTTCCTCCGAACACTTTCTTATCTCGCCGATTGCGTCTTTCAGTTCATGCATTTTTACATTTCCCGCAGTCAGGGTCTCTCCTGCCAGAGCGGCAATGGACACACATTCCCTGGCATCTTTTGAGTTTTTGTCCATATCTGAATAGAGATTCTCTGTCAGGGTTGTAAGATCCGAAACCGTTGTTGCCTGTATCGTACTTGACTCCGCCAGATTTGTAGCCGCATCGGCCAATTGCTGGGAACCTCCCTTAATCTGCTCGGACATTTCACGCAAAGTACGCAGCGTGTGCCTGATTTCCTGGCTGATTTTGTAGAAAGACTCCTTGATGGCGGAAAATTCTCCCACATAATTCTGGTTCAGAGAAATGTCATAATTTCCATCGCCCATCTGCTCCAAAACCGCCGTAATCTCACCGATGATTTTCACCAGATTGTCCTTCATAAACCTGATAGCACCTACCATCCGGCCAACCTCACTGTCATCTTCCGTCATATCAAAAGATTCATGAAGATTTCCCGCTGACATGGCAACCATCTGTTCAGACACCTTTGTAATAGGCGCCAGCAGTTCTTCTCTGGAGAATCTTATGGATACCATTATCTGACGACTCACATAGAAAAAAGAAATCAGAAAAAGGATTTCAACCATGGTCTGTATCAATACCAGTCTATCTTTCTTTCCATTCAGTCTCTCCTGTATTCTGTTAATGGCTGCGTCGGTCTGTGAATTGATAACCGCAATTTCCTTTTCATACTGGTCCCCAAACACATAGTTAATCGCCGCTTCCTTGTTTCCCGCAGCCACCGCTTCCATGGCATTTTCCTCCAATGGAACAAGGCTGTCCGAAATGCTTGCGATACTTTCCATCTCATGCCATTCCTTATCAGTAATATTATTTTCCTTCAGGCCTGCCCATGCGCTATCCCGGCTCTTTACCTCATTCAGTTCCCTCATATAATCATTGTAATAGTCCACATTTCCTGTAACAGAATATGCTTGTACCGCATATGTAAGCGCCTTTGAACCCAGACGATACTGATTCAGCAGCTGTGTGGTTTCCAGTCGGTCTTCCTCCACCAATATCACATAAAAGTTCACCGCAATGGATATTGCCAGAAGCACACCTCCAAGTATCAACGCTGTTATGGTTCTCCTCACAATAATTCTTAAATGAAGCTCCTGACTATTCTTACCCAAACTTTCCACTTCCGCCTTTTTAGATTGATCCATCTTTTTACCTCCGTGCTTCTTGAAAACTGGTTTGACACCGACTTACCCACCTCTGCCTGCTGTGCCTTTCCCAAGCCCAAGTACCGCTTATAAAAAAGTACCGCATTTCTCATCTTCCATTTTAGAGGAAGGATATCCTACTAAAGTACTATTGAGTTATTTCGCTTATAGATAATACTACCAAATTAACACGCCTGTGTCCATAGATTTTGCTGTAAAACTTCCAAAATATATTTCCATTTGTTCCTGTTCACTCCGTTCACAGCAACTTCCATTTACATCACCCCACCCTTCCATAATTCTTCCAGCCTGTCCATGGAAATCCCTGCCGTTCCCGCAAAATGCCGGATTTCCTCCAACCCTTCCGCAACATATCGATCCGGTTCTTCCTTTGTGATTCCTATTGCCACTTTATATCTGGAATATTTTTCCTCAGCCTTTTCCAAAAAATCTTCCATAGGCACATCACAAATCAGAATTTCTCTTGCGCCTGCCTGGCGTATGACCTCTTCCAGCGCCCTCTTCTCAACCTCCGTCATGCCTTCAGGCGCACACAGAGCCACAGGTGGTTTTGATAACGTCTTCCTTCCCACTGCTTTCCTGAACAGTTCCTGAAACAACGCCGCTGCCGCAATATAATCCGCAACCTTCCCCCGCCGCAGGGGCGAACACACCAGAATTTCCCCACCCTTTCCCGCAAACTCTGCCGCCTCAGTTCCCACGGCCAGGATTTTACCGCTTGTTTCTTCGTATGCCACCAGGGACTTCTCTTTCAGCACGGTCCCTTTATCTTTCACATAAATTACAATATCCGCAGGTTCATAATTCATTCTATTCACATCCTCCGCTTTCTTCCTTCCCTTTCGGCCCTGTTCCAGGACTGGTTCACAGAGCCTCATAGGAATGTGTTTGGCAGTCAAATCTTTGGCCCTCAAAAAGCCCCAGCGCGGTATTGCGCAATTTGATTTTCACCATATTTTTCCCCTGTTTCAGGCAGCCAGACGGAAATCTGAATATATATGGCTGCCACGGGCAGGGGGAAGTCTCATAGCCCCCTGCCGAAAGCCTGACAGAATCCGCCAACCACGGGACATTTTCCAGCCTGACATAGACATCACCTTCCGAAACATCCCCCGATGTTTCGCAAACCTCTGCCCCTGCGTCCGTCTCCTCCATCAAAAATTCTCCTGTATACGTAACCGCCCCATAATAAAAAGGAATACCTGCCTGAACAAAATCTCCCAGCTTTCCACTGCGCCGCAAGGGTGTCAAATGCCATTCATCCCCTCTCCGTTCCACACCGAAATTCCCAAAGAGATAAAGCGGATTCCTCATTCCCCCAAAGGAAACATCCACCTTCATTTTGACAATCATTTCATTCTCTCCCGGCACAAGAATCCTTCCCACCTCCGCCGCAAGATTTGTATCCAGGTAAATCTTTTTCCTGGAAAACCACTTCTCTTCAACTGCTTCTCCGTTTATCCTGATACTCCACTCACCCAGAAATGTCTCCGGTTCCATGACAAGATAAACAGGTTCTTGTGGTTCCAGCCCGTCAGAACAGAAGACTTTCATGCGGTACTCCACCTCCGCTCCCTTAAAATCAAGCTCTTTGGGACACCCAAAATATTTTTTCTGAATCACCGGATAGGTAAATCCCCCCTTTTCCAGCTGATCTATCAGAGGTGCTGTCTCCACCTCCGCGCTTTGTCCGTCAGAAAGAATAAGCTCCCAGAAACCAAGGCGAATTGCGTTTGGCCCTTCCAGCTCAAATTCCATATCCCCTTCCACCTTCATGGTCAGACACTTATGGGGCGCTTCCAGGCAGCAACCGCATTCCAGCCTTCGAGATTCATATGCCGCCAACGCCAGCTTCCAGCTCCTGCCATGAGGATCTCTGACCTCCAGCCAGCGCGCGTTTCCTGAGGTATTCACTACAAAAAGCCTCTCCGCTCCGTCTTCTCCTGTTCCTGATACTATGGGAAGCCCCTCTCTCCCAAGACCGTCCACCGCATTGATTTCCCAATTCATATTGACCTTTGTGGTCATCCAGCCAACTGCTTCTTCTATACTTCCTGCCAGACAGCAGGAACCTGTTTCCTTTGTAACCAGCTTCTTCCCCTGACAATAGGCAGACCAAAGCGCTTCCCCATCCGTCCCAAAAATCTCTCCAAAGGCTCTGACCTCACTGCCCTCTTGAATTTCCTCAAAAGGAATCGAGTACAAACCGCATATTTTTCCGCCTTTACGGGCAAATTCCAGCAGCTTTCCGCCAGCGTCCCTTTCCAGATTTCTCATAGGGGGCAAAACCACCATCTCATACCTCTCCCCATGAATCCGATACTCAACGCTCCCCCTTTCGGACACCACATCCCCCTCCGCAAAAAGCTCCGGATCAATGATATAATAATCCAATCCCTGATAAAGCATCTGATTCTGCAATCTGGCAAAATCTTCCAGTAACCTTGTGCCCATCTCTCTTCCGGAAGTCCACACGGAAGTAATGGGGTCAATGAGCAACAGCTTGACATGACGTTTTGTGGTACGCAGAAATTCTCCCAGTTCGGAAGCATAGTTTGTCAGTACCTCCGCATCCTCCCACCAGGGCATCTGATAAAAAGCCGACGGGGGCGCATCATGCTTTTTCAGCCCATCTGTGGTATAGAAAAAACCATGAATGACAAAAAAGTCTACTCCCTGCACACCAATCCAGTCAAACATCCATTTCATATCCTGCATGGTCATCCCCCAGCCGATACTGTGTCCAACCTCGCATAAGGCCGCAGGTTTATGATAAAAATGAGCCGCTGAGGAAACCATTTTGCCATTGGCCCGATATTTCATGCCGATCATTCTGGCAGCGCTTCCCACCTTCTGATGCCCTGTGTCAATTCCGGGAATATCAAAATACTGAAGCTGCCGGCTCCGCAATATTGGCTTTTCCCCCGCATAGAGAAGACCATTTGCCCTGCACCAGTCAGAAATCTGTTTGTCATAGGCCTCCATAAAGCAATCCGCCGCCGTACATCTGTATGCATATCTCACCTTTGCGGAGAGTTCCCCAAGCTCCTCCCAAAGGGCAGGCAGGGAAGCTGTCAAGTCAATCCCATGCCTTTGAAGCACCTCACTTCGCAAACGTGGGGACCAGGGCTGGGAGTCCGGAAAAGCCGTTATTTCATCTGTGAATATCCCCTTGACCGTACTGCCGAACGCCGCCCCAATCTCCCTTTTATAACGCTCATGGGTCAATTCTATAAAATATCTCACTGCCTCCGGGTTCATGGTGTCAATATAGTTCTCAAAATATTTAAAATGCTTTGTGACCGTTTCCGTCACCAGATAAATTTTCCATATTCCCTCCGGGGCGTTCCAATGCAGAAATTTAACCTGATCTCCTGTAAAATATCTCTTTTTATTATACTCCGTAAGCCCGCTGTACTGAAAAACCTCCTGACAATATCCCGTTCCCACATAATCTCTCAGCTCAATATAATCCTCCAGATTGATATTGCCCTGCCCATCGGTACGATATGCCCTTGCCAGAAGCACATTCCCCCACGGCGCATACAGCTTGACTTCTTTCCCTCCCTGGACAATTTCCACTTTCTTTTCCAGTCGTTTGCTCAGGAATTCGGGATGGTCCAGAACTACTTCGCCGCCGCAGATACCACTTGGATAAGGATATTCATCATAAAGCCACACTTCCATTCCGTTTTTCCCGGCCGTCTCCACTGCCAGACTCACACGGTCAAAATACTCCCGGGACATATAAGGCACTCCCATCCCCTGTCTGGGATGAATCATAAACCCCTGAATCCCTTTCCTCTTCATCTCCCTTATCTGTTCCACGATTGTCTCTTCTTCCATATCACCGTTCCAGAACCAAAAGGGCTGCATTCCCAGTTTTAAATCATGTTTCCCATTCAACTCTTCATCCTCCTATTCCAATGTCATCTCTCCACTGCGGCGCCCTTTGGGCTTATTCTATCCTCAAAAATTCTTATCCCGGGCAATGTCCTTCAGACTTCCCAAGCATTCCTGAAAAAATCTCCTGCAACCTGCGCAATACCTATTTTCATACTCCTCTGTCCCGGCCTGCCGCACCCTGTTCCTGAAACACCCTCCCCGGCACAAAGGAAAAAAGACACAACTTTTGCACTCCTTGGGCAGTTTCCGAGAACGTGACACAAATTCCCCGGCTGCCGGATGGCTCTGTATCTGAGCATATTTGTCCCGATTATAATTGCCAAGGCAATAAGGGTCCAATGCGTAAAAATCACAGGGATACACATTTCCATTGGCTTCCACCACATTCTGCACACTACAGGTTCCGCACATGGCGCAATTCTCCGGAGGATACCCCCGCAAGATACTGATGTAATTGGAAAACTCCCGTATGTATGGCTGCCTCCCCTTCCGATAGTCCCGGTACCAGAGTCCAAAAAGCTTCACAAGAAACTCTCCGTACTGCTCCGGTGTCAGGGAATATTCCCCTTTGCCAATCTCCCCCAAGGGATCAAGGCAAAGAATATACTGCTGATATTTCCAGCCCCTTCTCCTGTAATCTTCGTATACTTTCTCAATCCCCGCCGCCAAATCTTTTGTCACCACAGTAAGAATATTATAGTCCACACCATGTCTGTCAAAGAGTTTGGCTGTTTCCATTACCCTGTCATAAGTTCCTCTCCCCAATGTGTCACACCGATATTTGTCATGGAACTCTTTTGTTCCGTCCACAGACAGCCCAATCAGAAAATTTTCCTCACGAAAAAACTCACACCACTCTTCGGCACTATTGGTTCTGTCATGAATAATCCCATAACCATTTGTCTGCAACGCATTATATACAAGCAGGTTATTACGCTGATATTTCTTTTGGTATTCCGCCGCAGCCTTAAAAAAGTCCAGACCCGCAAGTGTGGGTTCTCCTCCCTGATACAGGTAACTCACGTATCCCCGGGCATTGAGCATGGTCTTTCGGACGACATTTTTCAATGTCTCCCTGGACATTTTTCCAAAATAGTCCTTCTCCCGCTTTTGGGTCTCATCACGATAAAAACAATAGGCACAATTCATGTCGCACAGACCGGACACAGGTTTCAGCAACACCGCCACTGATTTTTCAATTCTCTTATCCACTTGCCCATATACCGCCATTCCATTGACTTGTTATAATCCCATTCTTATATTGCAGCTTCTTTTCCACACTGCGCTTTCTTTGCAACAGTTCATCCAGGTCACTGCGCTGCAATCTTTCCTGCCTTAAATACACAAATACCCCATTGAAGTATCTTGCGCATCATCACAAGATACCTCCACAGGGTATTGATATGACAATCCTATAAAACTACTTTTCCATTTTCAACCACATAAATTATTCCATTTTCTCCAAAGACAACACCGCTGAACCCAAATTGGATGCTTCCGTTCTCCACATACCACCAACCCGCTTCGTTGTACGCCAGGCCTGTGTAGCCGAACTGGATTGCTCCATTTTCCACATACCACCAGCCTGCTTCATTGGGTACCAGGCCCGTGTAGCCGAACTGGATTGCTCCGTTTTCCACATACCACCAGCCTGCTTCATTGGGCACCAGGCCTGTGTAGCCAAACTGGATTGCTCCATTTTCCACATACCACCAGCCTGCTTCATTGGGTACCAGGC
>CAJUGT010000005.1:52707-62853 GCA_910586435.1 uncultured Acetatifactor sp.
GGATTGCTCCGTTTTCCACATACCACCAGCCTGCTTCATTGGGCACCAGGCCTGTATGACCAAATTGTATTCGGCCATTTTCCACATACCACCAGCCCACTTCATTGGGGACCAATCCTGTATAATAATCAGCCACCTGATTATTTACAAAATAATACCAATTGCCGTCTTCCGCCGGCAGCAACCCGTTCCTGTCTTCCTGTACGGGTGGATTGGTCGGTGTCGGCGCAGGAGGATTGGTGGGCTCCGGAATCGGAGTGTTGGTTGGTTCCGGCGCTGGAGGACTGGTGGGCTCCGGTATCGGAGCGTTGGTTGGTTCCGGCGCTGGAGGATTGGTGGGCTCCGATGTCGGCGGATTCGTCGGTTCCGGTGTCGGCGTAGCCCCTCCTTCTCCTATGATAAAATCAAACTCATTGCTGATTTCAGGATTAAATTTTGAGCGAACAGTAAGTGTTACTTGCCCGTCCCGCTGAAATGTCAGGCACCCCATACTGCTGTTGGATTCTTCCACAGACACCATGGATTTGTCAGATACCAGCAGTTCCATTTCCTCATTTGAGTCCGAAGGATACATTGTCACCCAATAATACAGTTTTGCTCCCACCTTCTGCTTTGCTTCCCATCTGGTGGAGTAACTTCCTGTTGGGGTAGTATTCCAAAATACAGTCATGTTTGTGGGAACTTTAATCAGGTCATGTACCCCACAGACAGAACATACCATCTCCGCATATCCATCGCTTATGCCATTGTTCACATACTGATGCCCAACGGTTATCTCAGTCATATTTGAGATATTAAAATCCGCAAGGTTGATTTCATAAAACTTAACGGTTCCGTTTTTCCACGTATACCACACAAGTTTATTCCCCGCCACCACAGGTACACAGTCGGATAAATTCCCTTCCATTTGATAAGTGGTTCCAATGGCTCTTCCGCTGCCGTCTATTTTCGTGTAATATACCGTATTTTCTCTTGACCACAATACCGTGTATTCATTATAAGCTGTCTGAACCATCTGGGGCGTAGATGTGGATTGACTTCCCTCACTGTAATCTGTCAGCCAGCGAGTCTCCACCTCTCCCGTAGCCTTTGACACTGCCGCTACAAATACATTTCTGGTACGTCTGGATGTGTTCTGCTCATCCTGTATGACAGAATTGCCCGCCGCCAGATAATACTCATCCGCAACCGCAAATCCGCCCACAGACGCCCCGGTAACATTATCGCCAGTTTCACCAGGAAATGACATAACCGAAGTATCTGTACAGTAGCGTCCCTGGAGAAAATTTCCGCTCCTGACATCCACAGGATATTTCAGCAATACCAGGGAGCGGGGATATGCGTCGCCATGATCCAATGTCACAAGCTTTCCATCCTCCACCTCAATAAACTGATTAAAGGAATGGCTTACATACCCATACCTGATATTGGATACCGAAGTGGAAAAATCCGTAATCTCCATACGGGATGTATCCACCTGAATTGTCACATTCGCCTGATGGTTTCTCCCGTCAGAACTCTGATACATCTCATGGCTTGTCCTGATGAGCAGGTATTGCTCACATTCCGCCATTCTCACGGAGCCTGCGTCAAAAGGCACCGTTGTATTACAGTCATATAATCCCACAGAGGTAATGCGATTCCAGCTTTTATCATATTTTGTAATCCGAAATACCTCAACCCCTGCGGACTGGGCCGGATTTGCCTGCCCTGTCACCAGAAAGTAATTCGTCTCCGTCTCATAAAATCCCCCAAAAATTGGTAATTCCTGCGGCACAATCCGACTGTCACGCAGATTATAGGATGCATCGTAATGCTCTACCACAACCCCCTCAATTTCATCCCCTGCCTGAACTCGCATGAACCCGCTTCCATCATAGGACAGATACGACTTAATCGTATTAGCCCATCGGCCATAATTCTGAGCCTCAACATTACTTCCCGTGTATGTAGCGCAGGACCTTGTTGCCGCGCTCACATTCCATTGATTCGCAGGCGACATGGCAACACAGAATGCCGTTACCACACACAATAACAACATTTTCCACTTTCTCTTCATAAATACCCTCACCCTTTCTTACTCTATGACCAACAACTGCTTTGACCTCTTCATTATATCATCCGCAACCTTTATTTACAATGGCAATTTAGATATAGACTGGACATCCCTGGCTGCTTACGGTATAATGTTGACACCGAAGGGCGTTGTGTCTGCTCTTGGTTCCATGTGTGCTTAAGCGCATGGAATCGAAACGGCCGAATGGCCTTCTTTACCATGATTGTACGTAATCACGGCATCATAATAGCGGAGGGTTATGACATGGATTATAATGTAATTTTTTTCTTTACCGACCAACAAAGGTATGATACCACGGGCATGGCCCACAATCCCTGTGGACTCACCCCCCATTTTGACCGCATGGCCATGGACGGCACTTACGCAGAGTATGCTTTTACTCCCCAGCCTGTCTGCGGCCCCGCCAGAGCCGTGCTTCAAACTGGAAAATACGCTACTGCCACCGGCAATTTCCGAAACGGAATCGTTTTGTCCAGAGCGCACAGAACAATGGCGGATTATTTCAACGAAGCGGGATACGACACGGGATACATTGGCAAATGGCATCTGGCAGAGGGAAGACATGCCGTCCCCGAAGAACAGCGTGGCGGTTATCAATGGTGGCTGGGGGCAAATTCCCTGGAACATACCTCCACTGCCTATCACACCCTGGTCTATGACAATGAAAACAATCCGGTAGAACTGCCCGGATACAGAGTGGATGCCCTGACGGATGCCGCTATCCGTTTTCTCGATGACAAAAAGGATTCCGGAAAGCCTTTCTTTCTGTTCCTCTCTTTTCTGGAACCTCATTTTCAAAACTGTTTTGACGATTTCCCGGCTCCCGATGTCTACAAAGACATTCCTGCGGGCTACATCCCCCCTGATCTCGCTTCCCTGAAAGGAACCGCATGGGAACATCTGAGCGGCTACTACGGAATGGTAAAGCGTCTTGACGAAGCCTTGGGAAGAATACGGGACTGCTTAAAAAGCCTTGGCATGGAAGAGAATACCATATTAATATTTTCCACAGATCATGGCTGTCATTTTAAGACCCGCAACGGGGAATACAAGCGTTCCTGCCACGAAAGCTCTGTTCGTATTCCACTGGCCTTTTACGGCGGCCCTTTCACAGGCGGCGGAAAACTGCGGGAAAAAGTAAGTCTGGTAGATCTGGCCCCCACAGTGCTGGATGCCTGCCATATACCTGTTCCGAATGATATGCAGGGTCGTTCTGTAATGCCATGGGTCCGCAGGGAAATTACCGCCCCTTCCCATAAAGATATTTTTATCCAGATCAGTGAGAGCCAAGTGGGAAGAGCTATCCGCACTGACAGGTGGAAATACGCCGTGGAAGCCCTTGACAAAAACCCCTCCAAAGACGCAGGCAGCCCGGAATACACAGAAACCTTCCTCTATGATTTGGAGCACGACCCTTATGAACTGCATAACCTGATTCAGTCCCAGGCCCATGAAAGAGTCTGCGCAGTACTGGCAGATAAATTAATAAAACATATGGAGGACGCTGGGGAACAGGCCCCTGTCATCCATTCCGTTCCCAAACACAAAATAGGACAGCTTCTGGTATCGGAAGATGAATGGAATCTGTAATGGTTGGTCCGGACTTTATATTTTATGGAAATTCCCAATGCTGACAGGCATCCTATCATAGTCACGTCGTCAATACTGCCATAACAAAAAAGCGTAAAGCCCCTGAAATCAATTTTCAGAGGATTTACACTTTTTTGTCATAGCAACATAATAATCAAAGACCCCGCTGCAAGCAACGGGGTATCAAGCTTGCAACGCCCCAAGGAGCGGGGTATTTGACCCTCGCGGCATTCGCCAACTGTCCGCGCAAGCACGGCCGCTTGGCTCATTGCCCGCGGGAATAATAAACCTGCGCATAATCTGTAATCTTATTTGAATCTAACTGCCGTACCATACGCCATGACTTCCGATGCGCCCGCCATTATGGCACTGGTAGCATACCTCACATTTACCACTGCGTCCGCCTTCAGCATCTCCGCTTTGTCTATCATTCGCTGTTCCGCAATACCTCTGGCTTCCTCCATCATTTCCGTATAGCCTTTTAATTCGCCGCCAACGATAGATTTAAACCCTGCCCCAAAATCCCTGCCGATATTCTTCGACTCAACCGTGGAGCCGGATACCATGCCAAGCATTTCCAAAGTTTTTCCTTCAATGTAATCTGTGTTTACAATAAGCATATGTCTCCCGCCTTTCCACATCTTTTTATAAATAGTATAATGTACTGTTCCTATGCTGTCAACTGCCATAGAACAAATCCACAAGCCACTTGGCACTATCAGGTCCAAACGGCATCAACCGTTCCCGCTGCCGTACATCTGCGCCTATTGCCTCCACGAAAAGGGCGCGTGTCGGCCGCCGAACCAATTGGGAAAAACTGTTACATTGGGAACTCTACCGTTAGTAGGTGTTCTTTTTTTCCATTCGCTTGTCGCTGTCAGACACCTTGTATCAAGGTAGCCGGCTATATGAGATTGCAGAAATGACAACTACTTCCATAACCGGCGCTTATATAAACACTGTTTTCTGTCTCTGTCTGATAATATCAGCAACTTCTTTCGTGTTTGGGATACTGCTGTTTCATCCGGACTTTCCTGTTTTTGAACAGGCACAACAACAGTGGATGGGATTCCTACAGATAAGTATTTGTATCATTTTCATGGTTATCTATTTCTCCATCCTCTCTTTGCTGCACATACTTGATTTCAAAAAAGAGGAAAAAAATATAAGAATATTGTCTTACTTGGGAAAAAATCAGTCTGAACTGAACTCACTGCTTTGCAGGAAGATTCTGGTGAAACTGTTCTTACCCACGGCAATGTCCTTTGCAGTGCTCTTACCTGCAACACTTTTCATCAATTACAAATTGAATTTTTTCTTTCCTGTATCCATGCGCAGTATTATCCTAAAGGCAATGGCAGGTTTTATCCTTTGCTTTTTTGCCCTGTATTTATGTTATTTTCACATAATATATTTCACTGCCATTGGCCATATGAAACATTGCGCCATACACACATTTCCCCGCCATGATACACACTAACCCCCATGCATCGGACTGCCACATCATGCATGAAAATCCAGCGGACACTTTGAAAATGCGCCCAAATTGTCAGGGACAAGCGTTTTGGCTCACCGCTTCCTGCCCACTGCCCCTGTTCAACGCCCGGCCAGTCAGTCCGCTTGGTATGCAACATCATTGAGCTTCAAGTGGTTCAGATTTTCTCTCCTTTTTTACCACCAGAAGAGCCACTGTCAAAGCCATCACGGATACCAGTGTGTTGCTTACCATCATGGTAACGCCAACACTTTCGGTTCCCAGAGCAGTAAAATTTTGCAGCGCCCACAATACCGGAATGCGGAACAGAAATACCCTGCTGAAATTAATCAGCAGCGTAAGCTTTGTCTTTCCAAGACCAAAAAGAAGCGCCATACAGGAAGAAAATACCCCCAGAGGAATGCAGCCGCCGATAAGTTCATAACGGTTAATCGAAATTATCATCTCCTGAAATTCCGTATTTACCACACCTTCTGAAGTGGCAAATAACAGACTGATTGAGCGCAGAAAAGTCATGGTAAAGACAAATCCCACCACCCCAATCAAGACATTGATACAAATGACCTTCCAAAAGGCTTCTATGGCACGCTTCTTATTACCGCTCCCCAGATTCTGGCTGATGATGGAGGCACAGCCCTCCTGAAACCCATTCTGAGCACTGGTGGTAAAACCATTGATATTATTGGATATACCCAAAGCCCCCACTGTCAGAGAGCCATACATACTGCTCATGAAATTCACCACCACCTTGCCAAAGGAAAAAGCTACCTTCTCCACCATCACAGGAAACGAAATATGGAGCATGGGGCCCAAAATTTCCTTACGAAAGCAAATTTCTTTAAAGGAAAAGCAAAAGGAACTGTCCTTCCTGGTCATGTGGTAAATCCCCGCCCCCAGAATCATACTCTGTGAAATCACGGTGGCTACGGCAATCATTGTAATGTCAGACTGTAATACATATACAAAATATGCCGTCAACCCCAATTTGGCTGCAATCACCGCAAAATTCAGATACAGTATCCTTCGAGAGTTTCCCCTGGCCCGCTCTATGGCAATATAGACACTATTCATAAAACTGATGACTATTCCCAGAAGCTCAATGGCAAAATATCGGCTCCCAATGGCTATCAAATTCTCCGGTGTCCTTGCCAGTCTTAGCATAACAGAGGAAAAGGGCATAAGGCAGAGCAGAACAATTCCCAGGATGCCACAAACGCCAAACAGGGAACTGACCCTCTTTTTTACCAGTTTATAATCCCCCGCCCCATATGCCTGGCTCACCAGCAGACTGCTGCCAACGGCAAGTCCGCCCCCCACAGCAGATATCATGTGGTTAATCTGAGACAAATAAGACACCGCCGAGACAGATTCCGCACTGATATGGGACGCCATCATGGAGTCCAGAATTTTAAAGGCCATGCTCAGACACTGATACAGCGCCAATGGCATGCCTACCTGCAAAAGAAGCAGCCATAGATTACCGTTCAAGGCGAATTCCCTGAAATTTTCATCCTTTTTAGAGACAGTCAGTTTAGATTTCATCCTCTTCCTCTTTTCTGTACAAAACATGCTTATCAGAATTTTCTATGTCTACTCTAACTTAAAAAACAGGAATATGCCACGAATAAACGATTCTTTTTTACAAAACTACTGATTTTTTGCCCATTCTGTATAATGTATGGTATAATATTGACACTGAAGGGCATTGTGTCAACTTCTGATTCCAGGCGCGCTAAGGCGCGCAAAATCATGGTATAATGACCTTATTCGTGGCAGGAAGCGGCCGAATGGCCATCCATACCATGATTGAACTGTAATCATGGTATAATGTTGACACAGAAGGACATTGTGTCAACTTCTGATTCCAAATGCGCTAAAGCGCATGAAATTATGGTATAATGTCCGCAAAGGGCAGAGCCAAGCGTCCAAAGACGCAACTGCCAAACTTGTTTGAGCAGATGCTTCTTTGGACATTTGGCAAGCGAAGCGAACCCGAAAAACAGAAAGTTTTTCGGGTCTCTGCCCGAAGAATCACGGAAATCATGGTATAATGTTGACACAAAAGAAAGTTATATCAACTCTCGATTCCTTTTATGCTTCTGCTCAAAAAAGCATAGTATGTTTACCCATAAAACAGTATCAAATACAATAACTACTTCTTTGAAAGGATCTTCTATGACCAATACGCCGGAGACGCAGTTCTCAATCAGCCAAATCAAGCGGAATGCCAATTTCAACATGAAAGAAACCCATGTGCATCCCCACTATGAAATCTATTATTTATTGTCCGGGAAATGCCGTTTTTTCATCAACCACTCAATATATGTCCTGAACAAGGGCGACATTCTGGCAATCGAAAAAGGCTCTCTGCATAAGAGCACCTATCTTGAGGTACGAACTCATGAACGCATTGTAATAAACTTTACGGACGAATTTGCCGCACCTCTTTATGAGGAATTCGGCAGGGAACTGGTTTTAAAATGCTTTAAAAATCCCCATATGACCATTCCGGCAAGCCGCAGGGAATATGTAGATGATCTGATGCGAAAAATGGAACTGGAATATAAGACACAGGATTTGTTCTCAGAACGACTGTTGAAATATCATTTATACGAACTGCTTATATTTTTAATACGCTGTCAAGAATTTCAGTACAATACAATCGAAGAACTAGACGCCGACGATGAGGCCATACAGAGAGCCGCCAAATACATCTGCATGAATTACCACACTCCCATCACACTGGCAGACGCAGCAAAACAGGCCAATATGAGTCCATCCTTCTTTTCCAGGAAATTCAAACGCACTACGGGATTTGGTTTCAAGGAATACCTGAACCATGTGCGGCTCAAAGAAGCTTCTTCCCTTTTGCTGAAAACCAACGATTCCATTACGAATATCGCCCTGCGTTGCGGCTATAATGACAGCAATTATTTCGGAGATGTCTTCAAGAAAATAAAGGGAATCCCACCGTATCTGTATCGAAAAAATAAAGGGATTATGTAACTGCGGCAATCATCAGCGCAATTTGCTCTGTTTTCTATGAAGACCTGAGAAGAAATTCTGAGAATTCCATAAAAACAAGGTTAGCCAAAAGCAAAGGAACATTACGGTTGACACATTAGATGCACATTACTGGAATTATAAAACTAATCCCAAAGACCAGGACAAAAGCTGGGGTGACAGCACATATACGGATTTTAAGGACTTTAAGCGCGAAGCTTTAAAGATATGTGTTGAAATACCCCATCCCAATCTGGCACAGAAATTATGTGAACAATTTTCGGAACTTGACAGTCAGCGTTTTTCGGATGGAGATTGGTATAAGTTTACGAAAGGCGGGATTACAAAAGAAAAGGCAATATTAGCAGTATGTGAAGCGTCCCATGTAGATGTATCAAAGATCGTTGCCTTTGGAGATGATTATGCAGATATAGGTATGTTAAAGATGTGCGGTGTTGGTGTGGCAATGGGCAACGCAATACAAGAGGTCAAAGACATTGCGGATGATATAACGTTTTCAAATGAGGAGGATGGCGTAGCCGCCTGGTTGGAAAAATGGATAATTTGAGGTATGAATATGAGCAGACAAAATATATGCTCAAACAGAAAATAAAGGAGTTGTTTGCAAATGATTGTTCGGGACATGATTATTGGCATAGCATAAGAGTCTTAAATATTGCAGAAAAAATTTCTAAGACAGAAAAATGTAACAATTACATAGTAATGATTGCCGCATTGCTGCATGATACAGATGATATAAAGATATTTGAAACAAAGGATTACAAAAATGCACGATGTATTATGTCAGAATGCCATCTTACGGAGGATACGATAGAAAATGTAATTGAAATTATCAAAGAGATTTCGTTCAAAGGCACAGAAACAACATCTCCAAAGTCAGTAGAGGGGAAAATTGTGCAGGATGCAGATCGACTAGATGCAATGGGGGCGATAGGAATTGCCAGGGCTTTCGCTTATGGCGGGAGTCATAATAGGGCAATCCATATTCCGGATTGCCAACCCAATATAAATAAGGATGAAACTGAGTATAGGAATAATGAAGGCACAACAATAAATCACTTCTATGAAAAACTTCTTTTGATTAAAGATATGATGAATACTGGTTGTGCAAAAGTTATTGCAAATAGACGAGATGGATATATGCGTGAATTTCTAAAAGAATTTTATGATGAGTGGAACGAACAATAAGAAAGAACAAAGAAAAGTGAAACTGTGAAGTCTCAGAATGAATTAACGCAACGAAGGAGGTGCCGGATTGAGCAATTTAGTTGATTTACTCAGATGTGATAGGATTTGAATTGGCGCAATGCTGTCCAAAGGGATACGAAATGGAAGGGATACAGGCATTTAGAGATATAAAAGAAGCTGTCAAAGGCAAAGGTATTATATGTACAGACTCATTACCGGCAAACCTACTCAGGGATTTTGAGCACTATCAGATTACGAAAGATATTATGGACATGGCAAATGAAAATGCCATTTTAAACCCTTGTCCACCATTCTATCGTGGCGAGGAAGTATCCGGAGATGTAATTGATTTTGATTACTTTGTCGGCTATCATTTTAAAAAATATTTGTTAGAGGTACAACAGGCTATTATGATTTATTGCTTAATGGACGAAAAGAGGGTGTCACATGGGGAAACTAAATGTTGACGGCACAGAAATACAAGTGCTGCAAATTTAGAAGATGATTATATCTCTTTAACTGATATGGTATGGAAAATTGACAACGGACCTGCTCTGATAGAAAAATGGTTGCACAACAAGAATACAATAGAATTTCTTGGCATATGGGAAGAAATATATAATGCAGACTTCAATGCTGCAGCCTATGAGGAAATTATGTTAGAGACTGGCTTGAACCGCTTTATTATGTCGGTTAAACAATGGGTATCCCGCACAAATTCCAGTTTGTCGAAACAACCATTACCACAATCACAACTGAATAAGTAATACAA
>CAJUGT010000006.1:0-4727 GCA_910586435.1 uncultured Acetatifactor sp.
TTTGCCGCCTTACTGTTTCACTGCTTTACTGCCTTGCCGTTTTGCCGCCTTACTGCTTAACTACTATATTAACGATTCTTCCCTTTACATAAATCTCTTTGACAATTGTCTTCTGGGCTATGGCAGCATTTACAGCCGCAATTTCCTTCGCTTTCGCAATTACCGAATCTTGTGTCTCCTCCTGGGCCACATCTATGGTTCCTTTTACTTTTCCATTCACCTGGACCGCTATTGTGACAAAGTCTTCTCGAATTGCTTCCTCATCGTATTGTGGCCATTTTTCATAGGCAATAGTATTCTCATGTCCTAAAATCCGCCACATTTCTTCTCCCATATGAGGGCAGATACAGGAAAACATTTTTATGAAACCTTCCGCATATTCCTTAGGACATTTCCCGGCCTTATATGCAGCATTCATAAAAATCATCATCTGACTGATTGCCGTATTAAACCCAAGCTGCTCAAAATCCTCCGTCACTTTTTTCACTGTCTGGTGATATACTTTTGTCAGGACGTTATCCTGTTCCATAACAATATTTTCAGGATTGGTCAAAAAGGTCCACACACGGTTCAGAAACCTCCTGGCTCCCTCCACTCCCTGTTGACTCCAGGGCTTGGATGCTTCCAGCGGTCCCATAAACATTTCATACAATCTCAGAGTGTCCGCTCCGTACTCTCTTACAATATCACTGGGATTTACAACATATTCCGGATAACGTTTTCCCATTTTAATGCCATTCGTCCCCAAAATCATGCCCTGATGCACCAGTTTTTGGAATGGCTCTTTCACCGGAGACAATCCCTTATCATATAAATATCGGTTCCAAATTCTCGAATAAATCAGATGCCCCACCGCATGTTCCGGCCCTCCAATGTATAGATCCACTGGAAGCCAATGTTTTAACAATTCCTGGCTGGCAAATTCTTCGTCATTATGTGGGTCAATATATCTCATGAAATACCAACTGGAACCGGCACTCCCAGGCATGGTAGATGTCTCTCGAATTCCCTTTACCCCATCCTTTTCATAATGCTTCCATTCCACAGCATTCTCCAGAGGAGCCTTACCATTTTTACCCTTATAATCTTCAAGTTCAGGAAGCACAAGGGGCAGTTCCGCATCGTCCAGCACACGTATTTCCCCGTTATCCAAATGCACCACCGGTACTGGCTCTCCCCAATAACGTTGTCTCGCAAATACCCATTCGCGGAAATGATAATTTACGGTTCTGCGAGCCACACCCTGGCCAACCAGTTTTTCAGTAATTGCTTCCTTGGCTTCTTCTACTGTAGAACCCGTGAACTCTTCCGAGTTCATTAACTTACACCCTTTGCCAAGGTAATCGCCCTTTTCAAAAGCCTTTTCGGTGACATCCGCGCCATCAATCACCTGAATCATAGGAATACCATGAGCAATGGCATATTCAAAGTCCCTTTGATCATGGGAAGGAACTGCCATAACAGCACCTGTACCATAACTCGCAAGCACAAAATCACCAATATACAGCGGTACTTCTTTTCCATTGGCTGGATTAACCGCATAAAGCCCTTTCAATACACATCCTGATTTTGTCTTATTCAGTTCCGTTCGATCCATATCGTTTTTCTTTAAAGTCTCCTGAATATATGCCTCTACCTCTTCAGGATTCTCCACTCTTGGCATTAAGTCCTGGACAATTTTTCCGTCCGGAGCCAATACCATAAACGTAATACCATAAATCGTTTCTATACATGTTGTATAAATTGAAAATTTTCCGCCGCCCACAATTTCAAAATCAACTTCAACGCCTTCGGACCTTCCTATCCAGTGCCTCTGAATGTCTTTTGTTGACTCCGGCCAGTCAATTTCCTCCAAGCCCTCCAAGAGTTTCTCCGCAAAAGCCGGCTGGTTAATGACCCATTGTTTCATGTTTTTGCGAACGACGGGATAACCGCCCCGCTCCGACTTTCCGTCTATCACTTCGTCATTGGACAAAACGGTTCCCAGTTCCTCACACCAGTTTACCGGCATATCAATATATTTTGCGTATCCATCCAAATAAAGCTGCTTGAATATCCACTGTGTCCACTTGTAAAAATCGGGATCACTTGTGGCAACCATCTTCGACCAATCATAATCAAATCCAAGTTCTTTTAACTGCCCGGAAAATGTTTCTATATTAGCCTGCGTAAAGCCGTTGGGATGATTCCCGGTACTTACCGCATATTGTTCCGCAGGAAGTCCAAAAGAATCATACCCCATAGGGTGAAGTACATTATATCCCTGCATACGTTTCATTCTCGACATAATATCCGTTGCGGTATATCCTTCCGGATGTCCCGCATGCAATCCTACCCCCGAAGGATAGGGAAACATATCCAATACATAATATTTGGGTTTGCTGAAATCCCAAAGGTCTGTTTTAAATATTTCGTTTTCTTCCCAGTACTTCTGCCATTTTTTCTCAATTTCTTTAGGATTGTAAACTTGTTCCATCTTTTACCTCATTTCCGTGCGGCTTATTCCAGCTCTTTTTCTAAAATATTTCACAAAACTCCCTCCGTTTAGCATACTTGGCCAAACAGTGCGGCAGTCTTTCTATCGACAACCCATATCAGATTCACGCCTCCTGGCAATATTGGCGGATAGCCGTTTCGTAGAGATCATTTCCCTGGGAATCCATCACAACAATGACCGGGAAATCCTTTACCTCCAATTTTCTGATTGCTTCCGTGCCTAAATCATCATACGCAATGACTTCAGAAGAGATAATTGCCCGTGACAGCAACGCACCGGCTCCGCCAATTGCGGCAAAATACACTGCTCCGTTGCGCACAATGGCATCTCTCACCTCTTTGGACCGCTTTCCTTTGCCAATCATCCCTTTCAACCCCATTCCCAGCAACGCAGGAGTATACTTATCCATTCGGCTTGCGGTTGTAGGCCCGGCTGATCCAATTGGTCTTCCCATTCTGGCCGGAGAAGGACCCATGTAGTAAATAATATTATTTTCCAGGTTCAAAGGAAGCGCTTCCTTGTTCTCCCAGGCTTCATACATTCTTTTATGCGCAGCATCTCTTGCAGTATAAATTGTCCCTGTAAGATATACATAATCCCCTGTGTGCAGAGATGCCACAATATCCTGCGTCAGTGGCACTGAAATATGTCTCTCCATTTTCCTCCCCTTTCCGCACAGCAATTCATTGCTGTGCCCGTATCTGTCCATATGCATTGCAGTCTCCCATACTTCAAGAGCGCCCCTATAACTCTCTCACCACATGGCGATTCACATGACAGCAAATATTTATGGCCACAGGAAGCCCGGCAATGTGAGTCGGATATGATTCAATATGAACCGCAAGGGCAGTCGTTGTTCCCCCCAGGCCGCCCGGACCGATGCCAAGACGATTTATTCTCTCCAATAATTCTTTTTCCAGTTCCTGCACATATGGAATTTCCGAATATTCCCCAACAGTTCGCGTCAATGCTTTCTTCGCCAACAGGGCACATTTTTCAAAAGTGCCTCCGATTCCTACCCCCACCACCACCGGCGGACACGCATTAGGCCCCGCATCCTTTACCGCAGTCAACACTGCGCTCTTTACTCCCTCAATACCGTCCGCCGGTTTCAGCATAAATACCCGGCTCATATTCTCACTCCCAAAACCTTTTGGCGCAACAGTTATTTTTACTCTGTCCCCGGGTATCATAGAATAATGTATAACAGCTGGTGTATTATCCCTGGTATTCTCCCTGAGAATAGGGTCTTTTACCACCGACTTCCGAAGGAATCCGTCAACATATCCTTTGCGGACTCCTTCATTGATGGCATCCTCAATGAAGCCCCCTGTAAAACACACATCCTGCCCAACTTCCATAAAAACAACAGCCATTCCGGTATCCTGACATATGGGAATCATCTCTTTTCCCGCAATTTCCATATTTTCCTGAAGCTGCTCTAAAATCTGTCTGCCCAGCGGCGCTTCTTCTTTACTCCCTGCCTTTTGTATGGCACATTTCATGTCCTCCGGCAAAAAGTGATTCGCCTCTATACACATTTCCTTTATATTTTCTGTCACCTCACTGACATTCAAAACCCTCATTCCTAATCCTCAATCCCCTTTCCCTGGACACGCTATCTTATAGTATCACAAAACTATGCCTGATTTTTGCTTCAGCACAGAAGTCAGTTTACGCCTATGCAGCTTGCTTAACACGCAATCATTCGCGTTAATTGTGTCTTATTCCTTCGTCAGCAGCTCACAAACCGCTTCCAGTTCTTCCTGTGAAGGCTCTCCATGCGTCCATTTCATATCCAAACCATCATTCAAATACCTTGGAATCAGATGAAGATGAAAATGTAAGACCGTCTGTCCCGCTGCCTCCCCGTTATTTTGTACCAGATTCAACCCGTCACAATGAAGCTTCTCCGCCATTCTTCCGGCCATTTCCTTTGCCAACAGCAAAACCCTAGACGCAGTTTCTTCGGGAAGCTCATAAAGATCCTTGGCATGTTCTTTGGGCAGAATTAGCGCATGCCCTTTTGTCGCCGGCCCAAGATCAAGAATTACCCTGAATTCCTCATCTTCATATATGGTTTTAGACGGGATTTGTCCATTTGCAATTTTACAGAAAATACAGTCCTCTTTTTTCATCTTTTTCTCCTATTCCAGTACCGTCCCTCCACTGCGACGCCCAATCCAGGGAAGGGTTATTCAGCCGCATGTGCGTCTGAAACCCCTTCCAG
>CAJUGT010000006.1:4827-23679 GCA_910586435.1 uncultured Acetatifactor sp.
GCTTCTCCGTTCCGAGACTGTTTTTAATATTCCAGTACCGTCTCTCCACTGCGGCGCCCAGTCCAGGGAAGGGTTATTCAGCCGCATATGCGTCTGAAAACCCTTCCGGGCTTCTCCGTTCCGAGACTGTTTTTAATATTCCAGTACCGTCTCTCCACTGCGGCACCCAGTCCAAGGAAGGGTTATTCAGCCGCATATGCGTCTGAGAACCCTTTTCTGTGCCTGAAAGACACATTGTGCCTCCGTTCCGAGACTGTTTTTAAATTTCCTCTTGACATTTCTTTAACTGAACTATTCCAGTTCCCCAAGCAGGAACTTATTCCGCTGCGCCGAGACTTGATTTTATGTTTTTATGGCGTATGACTGAACTGTTCATATCATGGCTTTTCTTCAAATTGGAAAAGCTGATCCAACATACGCAGAATTCTAAAATCTCCTTTTGTTTTCATTACACCTGACATAAACGCTCTTTGAAATGTCATTCTGCCATTGACAATATCTTCCATGGCACTCTTGCCAAGCTGCACTTCCACATCCGCATGTTCGGGAACACCATAACCACATTCCAGTTTTTGTCCGTCCACACTTACCACTATTTTCTTCTTCTTTTCTTCTATTCCAATAGAATATTGCGCCTGAAATCCCGCCTGTGGTGTAAAAGCCTTTCTGAGTTCCGCAAGATACTCTTCCTCATTCTCTTTGCCTTCCTCACTCAAGCGGTCTCTAAACAAGGTGGCAAGTTCCTGAATATCCTGCTTTTGACGCTGAACATAACTGTCGTCCGATACATATTGAGATAACTGCTCCGTTTCCTGTGGTGTCAGATTGGTACCCTTCGGTATTGCTATTTTCTGTTTCACAGCCTGATTACTGGCAGGGAAGCAAGCCATATGTTGATTGATTGACCGATACATATTTTCCGCTTTTTTCTCTATGATTTTGATGTACTGCTCATTCATTTCCAACATGACAGTATTCTCAATATACCCGCACATTCCGCTGCATGGCAAACCGCCGAGAATTTCCCATGCTGTGGACAGATTCAGCTTTGCCTCACGTTCCCCATATGTTGTCGACATCACCACCGGGCACATATAAATACCAGCTATTTTTTCTTTGTCGCCAAAAAGCCAGCAGGCATCCAAAAACTGCTGCATATAGCCACCTATACCATACCATTCCACCGTAGTAGCCAAAATAACCCCATCTGCGTCTTTCAGCGTCTGCGGAAGAGTTGGAATGGTATTCTTCAGCTCATATAGATTGTAGCGATTGACATTTACTCTAAGTTCCCCCAGAACTTCCTGCATTTTATTAATTACAAACAAGGTTGGATCATCAATGATTCCCCTGCCGCCATAATAAATATTGATATTCAAAGCCTCATCCCTCATTTCCTCAAATAGAACCTGTCTGCCATTTCCTTTGAAAACGTTTGAATACACACATAACTGCGGCTGATACAAATCCTGTCACCAATCCGCCTATATGTGCCGCATTATCTATATTGGCCCCTCTCAATCCACTGTACAGAGAACACACTATCATCAGCAATACTCTAATTGGTGTCACATTCTCCATTTTCCTTCCGGAGAACAAGACCATGGCAAGAAGTACCCCGTCCAGACCAAAAATTGCGCCGCTGGCTCCCAATGACGCAGATATATCATTTGTGGCAACCTTAATTATCAGAGAGAAAAGATTACCTCCTATGCCGGAAAGAAAATACAGTATGGCATAACTGACATGCCCCACTTCTTTTTCAATCATCGCTCCCAGAAAAAATAAAATAAACATATTGCTCAAAAGATGATTGACATCACCGTGAAGAAAAACCGCCCACAATATTCGGCCATATTCTTTTCTTTCCAGGATGTGATATGGCTTCAGCATACCCATGTCAAAAATCTCGCCACTATAAAAAGTGCCCAACACAAAAACAAGTATATTCACAACAACCAGCGCTGTACTGACAATGGGTTGATTCTTCAAAGTCCTAAACTGCCTCAATGCATCCTCTCCTCCAGATGTATTTTTACCACATTGAGGCAATTTTAACATATTTTATTCCACTTTTCAATGCATACCTGCTTCATGACACAAATTTAGGTATCTTTATGTTACTGTCAAACCCCAATGGCGCCAAGAAACTTGTGAATTTGTTCTATGACAGTGTAAGGGACGCCGTCCCTTTTTCCACAGCCCCCCCTTTGCTGCCCTGGAAGAAACCCGCAAGCCCCTTGGCACTATCAGGTCTAAGCTGTAACATCTCTATGTAAAAATTACCGAAAAACTACTATGATTTTTCCGCACTTTATTTCATCCCCTGTTTCCAGCTTTCTCTTTTCATATGGCTGCATTCGCAGACCATTTTTAAATGTCCCGTTTGTGGAATTCAAATCTTCAACATAATACTCTCCCTGCTCTTCCATAATCCGTGCGTGCATTCTGCTGACGGACACATCCTCCAGCGCAAGTGTAACCTCTTCTTTTTTCTTTCCGATGGAAAGCATCTTTCCTTCCATTTTCATCAGCAATTTGCCATCCGATGTATACAATCCATGCTGTGTCTCTTCCTCATTCTGCTTTTCCTCTATAAAAATAGTTTTTCCGTAATCATCCGATGTATAGTCCACCTCTTCCGCAACAGCATAACCAGACATTGCCTGCCTCATGGCTGTATTATAGTCTTCACGTTGTTTCTTATTTCGATTTCTTATTCCTTCAATAAAACTAAAAATTCCTCTTTTTTCCCCTCGTTCTATATTATTTTGCTTTCCAACAAGTAAAAGTCCTTCCTCCATACCATTGATATGGTTCTTTGCAGTTCCTTCTTTTCCTGCGGCGTTTTCGGCAGCGCCTCCATTGGCAGCAACTCCACTTCTTTGGTTTTCCTTCTCTCCTTCCTCTATATCCTTCACCAATTCCGCAGTTTGCTCATCTCCGCTTTCTTCCAAGCATCTGGCATCTTCAAAAATACATCCCTGTAAATAGATGCTCCCATTTCGTTCCACCTGTTCATACATATGATACACAAAGTCCACCAGCACCTCATCATCATAATCAATATGTTCCACCCAGAATTCTATCAGTTTGATAAAGCTTAATTCTCCTTCATAATAGGGCACATAAACATAGGAAAAAATGTTGCTTTCCAGATCTTGAAATATCTGTTCCGGATACCAGAGAATATTGCCCGTGTCTAACAGAAAACGCCCCAATTCCTGTTGAATTCGTTTCAAGCTCCACAGAAAGTCCTTCATCCATTTCCTGGCAATGCAGCGACCGCTATACAGTTGTGACACATTTTGTCTTGAAGATATATCATAATAAAGATATGCCAAACCATTCATATACCTCAAGCTGCATGGAAGCAGCCCCTTTATCCCACCTCTGCTCAAAATACAGTATTGATATCTATTCTCTTCGGGCTGCTTATCCAGCAAAATCCTTTCATAATTACAATTCATATTTCTTACATATTCCGTATGCAGCATCTCTTCAATACACCTCTCTTTCGTCCTGTTTTCACACCTGTAATATTTTATATGAATGTTGTTGGGCGCAAGGGGATTTTGCGCTACCATTTATTTTTTATTGGCAGTATCCTTTGAAACTCTATGGCACAACCGTATGAACGCTGCCGGAGATATACGTCGATACTCGTATTCCACCTTTGCTCCCCATGCATTTTCTTTACTCCAAAAGTTCCACCTGGGAAGAGGAAAAGTCAAATGTCCTGCGCCTTTTACCACATAACTGTTATTCTCCAGTGTCGCGTTAAATGTTGTCATTTCCCATGCAACATATTTATCCCAATAGAATTCGCCCATACGCTCTCTTGTCTTTTCTTCTAACATAGCCCCATTGTCTTCTATTCGGCTTCCCCACAATGCCATCGCCCCAAGATCCTGCTCCATCAAGCACCTATTATATTGATAAAACAATATATAAATCACAAAAAGCACTGTACTCATCACAATTGGAACAATGAAAGCTGCTTCTACCGTAAAATAGGCATTGATATATCTTTTCATTTTCCTCCCTTTCTTTAGTTCTGCAACTTGCCCTCCCAAGCCCCCTGAATCTGGGAGAATTTCCTGCCGCAGACGCGTCAGTAAATCCTCCCAGGGCTTGTCAGGTCCGTTGTTGCTTGTCCGGTCCGTTGCTGTTTTTTCATATCCCATTTGACACTACCTTTGTCCTGCCTCATGGATACACCACAATCATCCATGATACAGCCAAAAATGGCAAATACGGAATGGTGTAATCACGTCCGGCCTTCCGAAAAACCAGCAATATAATAGAATAAACAGATATAAAAAACAGACTTATCCCCATGAGCAAAAAACTCTTTCCCGATACCATTCCCAGGTATAGTAATACAATTCCATCGCCATAGCCTGCTTTTTTTGTTGCGGCTGCCGCCAATAATAAGATTCCTCCCGGCAGCATCCCTTGTAAAATATGAATATATCCCACATTGTTATTGACTGCTTCATAAGCCAAAACCATCAAAGTCAGTCCACCCCCAATTACAAGCATCCATAAGGGCACCTTTTGTTTTTTCATATCCATGATGCTAATTCCAAAGAGCCAAACCGTCATTATAGTTAAACCAAACATAATCAATCTCCTTTATTCCCATCCCTGCCCTTCCAAACCGGACTTCCACAACCAGAGCTTCTGCATGTTTTTATTCATCCGCTTTGACACAACGGCTGCATGGGCGGTAGTTTTCCGCCTCCTTCATTGAAATAGAACGAACCGTTCTTCTCAGTCCTGAACAATTCCCTGTATAATGAAAACAATCTCCTGCGGCCGTAATATATACCTCAATGGGTCTTTTTCCCAAAGCACACTTTCCGCAAGGCCCATATGGTCTTCCATATTGATTCCTTGCCCCATCAAGTTCCCCGGAATATATCTTGTGAACCACAATCCTTATATAGGTACACTCTGGATTTACGTGAAATACTTGTCCACTTTCGGTGACATATACTCTCTTCTCTTCCTCTGAACCCACTCCTGGAATCTGATACCCATTCCAGATATGAGCATAAAATCTGTTGGCCAGACGAAATGGAGAAAACCCAATTAACCGACTCCAGGGAGACACAGAATATGTCACTATAATATCTATGTTATCTTCCTGACCAAATAGTTCGCTCTCCCACAATCGCAGGCTGCCTTCCGTAACTGGTGATTGTTCTATGTATTTTTCTCCAAGACAATCTGTTAGTCTCCATTTTACATATGTAGACGAAAACGCTATGTCCGCCATACCTTGCCACCATCCGTCCTCCTGCTTTACCCAGGACACTTCTTCATTGTCCAATACATATCCGTATAGAGAAATTTCACTTCCTGTCTTCCACAATGCCAACTGCATATTGCAATGGAATCGAATGATTTCTATTGCACACCCCATATTCAGAAAGAAAAATAGAAATAAGGGCAATAAAATGGATGCTTCCACTGTCATCCCCCCGGAAATCCCCTGCACTGTCCTCTTGAGCATTTTCATCCAAAAAGAGGTGAACAGTGATATCCCCTCTACGAAAAAGCTTAATCTGCATTGTCGGCGTCTGCCGATATCTGGGGAGATTCCCGGATTCCGGGCCGAACCTGGGAAATCAATATATCTGGTCGGAGAAGGTTGCAATTGACTGGTTAATAGTTTCATATCATATTCACTTTTCCGTAGAAGGGACATCACTGTTCACCTCACTTTTCTGATAAAGTAGTAGTATTTACAGACCCTCTCCAAGGTCCTGTCATATAACAGATTTATGTATAACTTTTTTGCCGTCTTATCTTATATTCATATCCATGCAGACTGTCAAATTGCAAATATATTTCCACCATTTCATAACAGCCATCCAGCCGAAAAGCCCCATTGCCATCTGTATTCCTGATATCGGCCTCCACCAGTTCCATTGCCCTTATGGTGACTGTATCCGTGTCTGTCAACATCATAAATATTCGCAGATAATCTTCATACCCCAGTCCTTCTTCCGTCTCCTTTCCCTGCCCGTCTTTCTTATCCTCTTCATTCTCTTTATCCTGTGTATCATCCTTTTGCGTTTCCTTCCACTCTTCTACCTGAATCTCATCCTGAAAATCACCCTTTAAAGCTGTCTTTAGTCCATAATGCCAGGTGGCGTCATCTTTTAAAAGAGGGACTCTTTTCCCCGCCAGAAGAGATTTTACATCATACACACTTTCCGCGTATGCCCACCCCAATACAATCGCTGCTTCCAACAACGGCGTTAATTCCGGCAATGTAATTATGGTACATACCAGCTGCGCCACTGCCCTTATTTCCTCCATTTTCTCCTGGCATGATACAAGATAAATCGCGTTTGCAGCCTCTCTCACCGCACAGATACGGTTTGCAACACTTCTCAGATTATCCACATCAATTTCATTTCCCGCTATCAAATACTCAATCTGATAACATAACGCAGCATTTTCTTTTTCCTCTCCATATCGCCCCATATATTGTAATAGGTACTCCTGAAACAGAAATTTCTCTATCACACGCTCTGTCTCGCTCAGTTCTTCCAGCTCCATCGTTCCATGACTGGCATGTCCTTCCTTGATACGATTTCCTATAAGCCCTCCCACATTCAGAACCCTTTGAGACAATTCCTCCTCTGACAATACCAGTTTCAAAATCCCCTCTTTTCTTTTTTCTTCCAATTTGCTGGTTGGATTTTCAATCTCCAACGTTTCCCATTCCTCTTTTATTTGTACCTTCATGCCATCATAGGAAGCAATTTCATCATCCAAAGTCTTCTTTTCTTCCTGTGTATCTCTTTCCTCCAGTCCGTTGACTTCCATATGCCACATCCAGTTCTGAATTTCTTTCAAAAGATCCAATCCCACATGGGCTTTCATTGCGTCAGCGGCACATCTGCGAAACACTGCCCCTCCAAAGTCTGTCAGTATGGCCCCCTGGCTTAGCCTGACTTCTTTTAACTCAAGGCCGAATAAATCTCCATAGAGATATTTCGCCAGAAAAACATCATCATAGTTCAGGTTTTTTTCCAAATAGTTTCTCAGGTGTGTTTCAATATTGCTTTTACTGCATAGAGCAGTGCCATAGGAGGCATCAATGGCAAACAGGTTATACTGCTTCATAAGTTCCCGGTGATACTCCGCAAATATACTCTGCAACGCAATATCCGTCACACATTCCACCTCCATTCTGGCTCCATTCCTGCGGGCTCCGTCAATCAGCGTCAGGCACAGAGACAGGAGAATCGTAAGGCACAGCGCAACCCATACTGTCAAATACGCGTCACATTTTTTACTGATAGCCTTTTCAAACCCATATCTTCCGCCCGGTTTCTCACTGCCAAACCGAACTCTTCCATATTCCGTCATATGAAAATAGTATCTTCTCCCTTTGCGCATCCTTTTCTTTCCTATTTATAGTTCCTGCCTGCGGGAACTTGTTCCGTCTCTGCACTTCGGTGCCCCAACCAGGGAAGGGTTATTCAGCCGCATATGCCTCTGAAAGCCCTTCTCTGTGTCTGAAAGACACATTACACCTCCGTTCCGAGACTGTTTTTTAACTTCAATTTATTTTTTGCATCTCCGGACCCTATTCCTTTACACTTTCTCTGTCTGCGAGGTGATTTTTTCAAAGATATTATTTACCACCTGGGTAATCTGATTTTTAAATACAATGACCAATCCCACCAGAACCACAATAATCAAAATAACCTCCACTGTCCCCATTCCCTCTTCTTCTGACAAAAACTGCCGGATTCCCTTTAAATCATATATTCCTTCTCTTGTCTCCATCTGCATTTCCTCCAATCCATTCTCAGATTTTGTGTTATTCTTCCATTTCCTTTTTTGACGCATATACATTCCCTAACTCCTCTCTGTTTCCAGTTTTTTGCACCGTCAATGGCCCTTCGCTCTGTGTAATCTTTTTACATATCTACATATTCCAAAATGCAGGTATCATTATTACAATCATAACTACAGCCAACAGCAATACCATGGGTGCCAGTAATTTTGTTCCCGCCTCCTCTCCCACTTTTCTGCTTAACTGCAATTGTACCTCTGCGGCTTTGTCGGCTTCCTCCCTCAGCCGTTCCAATATGGTACGGTTTCCTCTTTTAAGATTTTGTGTCAGCAGCGTACTCAATCTTACATACTCCTGTAGTCCGGTCCTTCTGCCAAAATGTTCATATGCTGCGCTTTCCGACACTCCCGCATATAGTTCTCTGCATGTATACAACATTTCTTCACAAGCCGGTGACAATTTCCCACATTGTTCTTTCTTTTCATAATCACCGGCAATCTTCTGAAAAGCCCCTCTGATGGTCATCCCGGCTCCCACAAACAGGACTAATTGATGCACAATTTCAGGATACTCTCCCCGAAGGCATTTCTTCCTCTGTTCTATTTGTTGATGTAAATCCCTATCGGCAGACCAAAACAGCAATACCGCTGTTCCCAGGGCTGCTGCCCACAAAAGGAGACTGTTATCCTCTGTCACCTGTTCCCAATGTATACTGTCCTCCTTCCACTTTGCAGGCAATATCCACTCCTTCTCTTCCAGACTGTCATCATGGGATTGCATCAATAATTGTTCCATGTCCCGATACAATTGTTCTTCTTCCGAAATCAAGGGAGGTGTCAGCGTTACTATTATGTCTTCCTCTCTGCTATATTCCCCATAGCGCAGACAGACAGAGAGTTTTACGCATTCCCTTTTTTCTATGGAGAAAATATGGCCTGTATTGCTCAATACATCCTGCCTTTCACTTTTCCATGTCACTTCCACAGGATAGTTCCCATATTCGTCCTTCAAAATCAAATCCTTTGACACCTGATTCAGACTTTCATTTTCTCCCAGGATATATATGGGAAGATTTTTCATCATCTCATCCATAAGACGTTCCACTTCTTCCCCACGCAACTGCCTCGGCTCCACTTTTATCGCAAATTCCATTCGTTGTTTCTTATACTCGGCCGCTACCTTAATCTCTCTGCTTCCCTCCTGATACCCTTCTCGAATAATGACCCCATTTTCTTTCAGAATCATACCTTCCTGCACACTGAACTTGGCTGCTGCGCCCAATAATGTTCCTATGAGAATGGTTGCCTGACACAGGGCCATTTTTCTGGCATAGTACTCTGTTTTTATACATTCTCTTCCCTCCCCTGGATGGAGGTGAATTAAATCCTGCTCCACCTGTGAGGAAGAGAACAGGTTTGGAAAACGAGGCCACAGACTCTTTAAAAGAAACAGGGATGTTTTATAAAAAGGCCGAAGCAGCACAGCAATATTGGGTGTCTCATCTTCCTTTCTGGCCAGGAATAATACCACCAGAAAAACTCCTGTCACTATCATCGCAATCCAATACACCTTTTCACCTCTATTCCTGTTCAGAGCTGCCTGTTCACAGCTTATTTAATATATATTTTCCCAAAAAGAACGACGCCAGATATACGGCCAAACATCCCGTCATAATCGCAATTCCTGTCAGGTTATGGTATAAACTGTCAAAATATCCCGGATTGCCCATATTGACATAAAATAATATTCCAAAAGGCATTAATTCCATAATGACAAGTTCCATTTTTTTCCCTCCCATGCGCAGCCTTACTTCCTGCCTCAGCCCTATTCTTTTACCAATCAGCGCAGCCGAGCTTCTGATAATCTCCGCCATATTTCCTCCATTTCGTTTGGCCAGCGAAAATACCCGCGCAAATTGCGCAATGTCTTCGCAACCGCTTCGCTTTGCCATATCATCCAAAAGAACTTCAAGTGATATATTGATGGCCAGCCCCCTTTTGATTATGTTTAATTCTCCACAGATCAGAGCATCCTCCCCATACATTAATGCCATGTCCTGCCAACACTCTAAAAACGCATTTTCCACGGAATACCCCGCCTGCAATAATGTGGATATGGCCAGTATACATTCCCTAAACTGTGAGATTAACTCTTCCCTTTCCCTTTTCGCCTTTTCTTCTCTTATCTGAAAAAAACCATAGACTCCTACTATGGACAAAGGTATCATTGCCAGGACACTGCGGTAGAAAAAAAATGCCAATATCCCCGTACCCCCCAGGCATATCATTATGGTTTTCAGCCTTTCTCCCCTTTTCCAGCTATATTTGTGATAATCCGGCAGCTTTAAGCTTATTTCCACGCAGCAATCCTCCTTTCCTCCGCAATTTCCCCACAATTTCACCCCTGCCATCTTCCCCGAGCTCCTCAAAAAGAAAAAGGGGATTCAGTTTAATCTGATTGTTTTCACAGCCTGCCACTTCCGTTATCTCCAATACCCTCCTGGATTTGTCCCGAAGTCTGCCAAGATGAATTATAATATCCACCCCCGACGCAATTTGCTGTCGAATGGCGGGCAATGGCAGTTCCATCCCCATCAATACCATATTTTCCAGTCTCGCAAGCATATCTTTTCCACTGTTGGCATGTCCTGTGGACATACTGCCGTCATGTCCCGTATTCAGGCATTGAAGCATGTCAATTGCTTCCGGTCCTCTCACTTCTCCCACAATAATCCGATCCGGTCTCATACGCAAAGAGGCTTTGATCAGTTCTCTTATGGTAATCTCATGACATCCTTCCACATTGCTGTTGCGTGTCTCCAACCTTACCAGATTGGGAAGCCCTTGCAGCTGCAATTCCGCACTGTCTTCTATTGTTATGACTCTTTCATCCACTGGAATATAATGAGATAAAACATTCAGAAATGTGGTTTTCCCGCTTCCGGTTCCCCCACTAATAAAGATATTGTATTTGGCTTTTACCAGTCTCTCCAAAAAACCGGCAGCCTCTTCGGAAATAGACTCCATACGGAGCAGACGCTCCATAGTGACAGGTTTGTCGGGAAAACGCCTGATAGTGACAATGGGGCCGTTTAGAGCAATTGGATTCATCACAATATTCACTCTGGCACCGTTTGGCAGCCTTGCGTCCACTATGGGAGACGCTTCGTTTACCACTCTGTTACACCCCGCTACTATCTGCTGTATCACATCTTGCAACTTTTCCCAGGAATCAAATCCCACATCAAGCTCTCTCAGCCTTCCCTCCTGTTCCACAAATATATGATCCTTGCCATTGATCATTATCTCCGTTACAGAACTGTCTTCCACAAACATCTGCAAAACATCCAATCTGCGCAGGGAATCAAAAAGTTCCCTTTTGAGGCGTCTTTTGACCTCAATGGGCAATATGATCAGACTTTCCTGTTCCAATATCACCTCATCAATGGTGTCCTCCACCTCGGCATCCGTGTAATCCTTTACAAAATCCATTTTTTCCTGTACCCTTTGGCGCAATTCCTGTTTCAGCTTTGTGTATTCCATCCTCTGCTCTCCTCCTGCACCCTCCTGTGCCCTTCCTTTACCTCACATTCTATTCTCCGCTTCCATTCGATTCCATTTCTTTCAGCAGGCCTTTCACCAGGTCTGCTAACTCCCCTTTGGTCAACTGTTCCAGCTCTTCCGGCAGCCTGCGGATATGGGGCAGGCTGAACTGTTTTGTCTTATCCAAAATGTCAGTGTAATCATACAGGGACAATACCTGTTCATATTGCAGTAATTTCCCTCTTGCAATCCTGTCGTCTCTGGTCAATGTATATACCTTGGTACATAACCTCAATATTTCAAACAACCCCTGCATACTTTCGTTTAAATCCAAAATCACATATTCATATTCCCCAAGTTCCTGAATTTTCCTCAGCAGCCCAAGCCACTCCTCCGCGGTGACAGAGAGCAGATTCTGTCCTGCCTTCATGGGCGGAATATAATCCAGTCCTCCTTTGCGCCTGATGATTGTCCGCATTCTCAGGCGAAACTTATCCTCCTGCGCATTGAGAAAATACAGCAAATCAGCCATATCCAGCATCCGCATATCCGGCAGCAGTTCTGATACTCCTGCATAATGTTCAAAATTCAGGTATAGGACGGAATGCTCCTGCGCCAATATCTGGCTCATAGTGATTGCAAAGGAAGTCTGCATGCATCTTCTCACCGGTGAATAATTGCCAATAAAAATCGTTTTACCCTTTCCGGGCCTCATGGGCAGCGTGGGCAGCCTTACAAACTGTGTCTCCGTATAGTCCATATATATTCCCAGCAGATACTTCAGTACCTCTTCCGCTTCCTGATACTTATCCACATATAGAACATTATCCCACTTCATAATTCCACTTTCGCTTAAGATTATCACACAATGGGGACAAAGTGTCCGAACTTCCTCACAAAAGGTCGATTCCGCAATTACAAGCATTTCAACTCCGTTTTGTTCTCCCTCCAAAAGTTCCTGCACATTGGTATATGTAAGCAGTTTCCAGGGCAAATCTTTATGTTTTTTCAGAAATTCTGTCATGAGCTGCGCATATTCTTCCTCCTCATCACACAAAATCAGAATTTTATCGGATATTCCTTTCAATATACCCCTCCTATATACAGCAGAATGCTTACTAACACCGGCCCTGACAGGCATACGCACATACGTGGCTTGTCCGTGTCCTGTGTATATAGCTGCCATCTGCCGCTTTTTGCCGTTTTTGCCATATAAGACAGAAGAACCCCCATGCGCTCCACAAAATTTGCGTTTTTCCACATTTTAATCAGAGAAAGCATTGCCGCAACCAGCAAAGAAATAAATAAGAATACCAGAATTTTTTCGGCAGGCAGATACCCCGCCGTTACACCTAACAATTTTACATCTCCGGCCCCCATGGTTCCGAGTTTAAAAAACAGATAGAACAATACCCATACCGCCACCAGCTTTGCAAAATAATACCCAATTCCCTGCAAGCCGCTATTTTGAAAACAGTATGCTGCCCCAAATACAGCCATAAAAACGAGCAGATAATTGGGTATCCTGTTCTTTACATAATCATAACCACAGGCCGCCCCTAATAAAACACAAAAAACCGCCAATACACCATCTCCTTTGTCTTTCCTCTCTGAATTTCGAGACAAGAACCTGTCTCATGGATACTTCTGAACGTTCAGACGAAATCATTTGAAACTTTGACTTACAACTTTGGGCTGACAGCCAAGCTGTAAGTGTATTATAGCGAATGATTGATACCATTGCAAGAGGAAAAACATAAAAAAAGCTTTTTTGTTAGTTTTCTACAAAAGTTTATAGATTCCAATTGCGTAAAGAGCCAGAACCCCTGGAAATCCCAGAATTCCAGATGTCAAAACCGTAAAGAAATTCACCCCCACCCCCAGAGATATTCCTATCCCTTCCAACATGGAATTAATAAAGTATATGGCAATGGTTCCCAGAATCCCCCTCATTAACACGTTTAAAATCTGTTCCATCCGTTACCTCCGCTCCATCATGCAAGCCTTAAGCGCAATGACATATTTGACGAATGTTGTCCGCCACATAGACGCCACGCTTCTGATTTCATCTTGTTTTTACATTCTATGTCCACAGTTCCAGAATATGACCATATAAAATTTTCCAAAATTGGAATATTTTGCATTTTTCAAGTCTATACTGTAACACATGACCTGCAAAACTCAGCAGAAAGGAAGATGAGCCATGAAAACATATTTCAGCCATAGCGTCGGTACGGATGATACCACAGAGGAAGATTATGCGCCTATTACACTGAAAGAATCCATAGAAAAAACCCGCCAGGCTCTGGAGATAGCCTATGCGGGTTTCGATAACGCAATAGAATTCGATTTGATAGACAGCTATATCTATCAAATTAACGCACTTCAAAAAAGATACAAGCACCTGGCCAGCCTGGCTGCGGCAGAACCCATCATGGGAAAAAATACATCATACAAACATTCCCCGGTTCGCGCCCTGGTCAGCCATGTTCTCGGTTAAAGAGTTCTTTCCATAGGTCAAACCGGCATAAACCGCCTGGGAATTGCGCATCACCGGCCCGTTGCTGTTAAGCGGAGCAATCTGCGCATATGCGTCACGCAGAGGAACAATTACCTTTCTGACTTCTTCAAGAAAAGCCACATCCTCACGTTGTCCCGCAAGCGCAAGCCTCCTGATACAAAACATATATAATTGTCCCAGGTTCTGTGCCGGTTCGTATTCCTTATGCAAAGAGTCCAAAAGTTCATTCAGACATCCCCTTGCCTTCCGAAGCGCCTCCCGGAAGGCATTTTTGTCTTCTTCCTGCAACGCTTCCTGTGCCTCATCCATATAGCACAGTAACATTTCATACAAAATCACCACAAGTTCTGTGGAATTTGCCTGTGCGATTCTCAGCGTAAACCGTTGCTTATCTTCCTTTTTCATGACCATACCTTCCTGTACGCCCAAACATCCATTTTCGCTTCCATGCATACTCACTTAACTCTCATACATCCGGCTGCGCCGCCATTCCTGCTGTATTTATCCATTCACACGCAGCCTGCCGCAGAACTATATCCGTTCAGGCTAAGAGCATACACAATCATTACTGCAACAGCTGCAATACCTGCGAGGGTCTTTCGTTTGCCTGTGCCAACATGGAAGTGCCGGCCTGCGTCAGAACCTGGTAAGTGGTATAATTGGTCATTTCCTCCGCCATATCCACATCCATAATGCGTGAGTATGCCGCCGTCATATTTTCAGAAGTAATGTCAAGGCTGTTGATAGTGGACTCCAACCTGTTCTGATAAGCACCCAATTGCCCCCGGACACTGGACACATACTGCAAAGCGCCGTCAATGCGGTCGATGGCCTCTGTTGCGCTGTCCTTGGTGCTCACATCCAGATCCTCAATTCCCATATCCCGCAGGGAAATCTCAGGAATTACCACTCCCAGAACCTGCCCTTCGTTTGCCCCAATCTGCAGCCTCATGGCGCCGATACCTGTAGCATTAATCTCCAGGTTCTCAATATCGAAAGGCACCATATCAAAGTCCATCCCTGTCAAATCAAGGACCATCTCAAATCCATTGACTCCCTGAATGGTGATGAGCTTATCTTTAATACTGGCAGTGGCCCCCTGAGGGAAATCACTGTCACTGTCCTTCAGACAATCTATCTCCACAGTATACTCGCCGGTTTCTTTTCCGTTCAACATCTCTTTTTCCACATGAATCTTGTCAATATTATATACTTTTGTGGCAATATCCGTGGAATAGGATTTTACTTTTATGTCCAGGTCATTGGTGTATCCCTTCAGAGAAAATTCACCATTCAGGAGCTTCTGACCATTAAATTCCGTCACATCGGCAACCCTGGTAATTTCTTCCGTAAGCTGATCCACTTCCTGTTGAATCACATCCCTGTCCTTATCGTCATTCAAGCCATTGGCCGACTTCACCGCAAGTTCGTTCAGCCTCTGAATCATTTCACTAATCTCCGTCATGGCACCGTCCGCCGTCTCAATAATGGAAACTCCGTCTCCGGCATTTGTCTTAGCCACGGAAAGCCCTTCCAGCTGCGCATTCATTCTTTTTGCCATTGCCAATCCCGCTGGATTGTCTTTTGCGCTGTTAATCTTCATTCCGGAAGACAGACGCTGAAGTGACTGGGTGAGCAAGTTGTCACTGTTTCTCAAAGCATTATTAGAAATCATTGCGGATACATTATAGTTAATTCTCATGTTGTTTCTCTCCTCTGCTACTTTTTATTAACACGCATGCCACTCATAGGATTCATTTTAATGCGCCGTCACACGCATAACGGAATGCAAGAATACCTTGGCCACCTGATAAAGTTCCGCGTTTTCCGTAGGGACATGCTCTTGAGGCCTGACAAAATCCGGCATTCCTCCCCCGGCGGGAACCACGGTAATATTGCCCACCGTCCAGCTGCTGCCTGCCTCCCTTCTAAAGGTATCGGCTATTTCCTGCATTTTCATTACCTCATTCTGAGCCCCTCCCATAAAAATACCATAAACGGTACCTTTTTCCACATACAGGCGGGCTTGCATATAATCTTCCTCTGTTGGCGCAACTCCCACTGTAACGGTCCCCTTCTGGGCACTGTTTCGGTCTATGGTCAAATGCACTTGCGTAATCGTATCCCCTACCTCCAAAGGTATAAAAAATTCCTCCTGCTGCGCAAGGGAAGCAGCCACCGTAAGCTGTTTATGGTTAAGCTGCATACTGCGGACATCCAAGCTGCTTTCTGCCTCCGAAAAAGTGGCGTCTTCCACAGCTTCCTTTGCATTCTCCACAAATTTGACATAAGTATCCACAAAATTCTCTCTGTCATCCAGAATCTGCCAGAGTTCGCTGCTGTTCGTGATTTCACGTCCCGGTACGCTTTGCGGCACTGTCCTGGCAGGCTGAGAGGACGCCGTTTCCGTTGCCTTCGGCACGGGCTGACTCTTATTTTCCTCAGCGGGTCTGTTCTTATTCACACCGTTTTTCCGTTTGTCACCCTGCCCAAATATGTTTTCCTTGCCCTGCGTCAATGCCTGGGCCGCCATCAAATTATCCGCGCTGGCAGACATCTCTCCCCTTTGCAGCATTGCCACGCAATCCTTATCCGCAGTGACCACCGCTTTTCGCATATCTTCCAGCTGTGCTTTGTTATATTCCTCCACGGCCTTTTCGTTGGAAGAGACCTTTTCTACCACTTTATTTGCTGTTTTCACAAACGCCTTGGCAATCTGTGATGAAATACTGTTTCCTTTTTTGGCTTTCTGCATCCTTTCAGCGGCGGTACTCAGCTCCTCCGTCACCTTCACATCCACAGCCTTCAGTCTGCCATTTCGCACCGCAGACAGAAGATTGGAAAACTGTAACTCCGCCTGGGCGTTTACCAATGCGCCCACCGCTGCGCCGTCCGCTCTTTCAAGCTGACGCACCAGCCTGAAAATACCAATATAGCTTTCCCGCTCTTCCGGCGTAATCTCCGAATTTCTTTCCAAACCGTACAAAAAACGGCTGTAGCTTTCGGATTCCTTCTTGTATTCCGGCGGAAGCTTCTCAAAGTACTCTTCCAATTCCCCAAAACTCTTTTCCAGAGGATTGATGCCGTCACGAATCATCTTCAAGGTTGCCGCAGGCGTCAGCTTCTCAATAACGCCCTGTACCAGTCTGTCAGCCTCCTTCACAGCCTCCATGTTGGCAAGCGTTATCTCCATCTGATTATAGCCCAAAATTCTGATTGCTCTGCGGTTCTCATCCGTCAGTTCCGCACCCAGCCCCTTCAGCAGATTGTCTGTATTGCCAAATGCCTTCTGGATGCTGTCTCCCAAATCAGTCCTGGGTGAAGTCATGAGAGTCTCATAACTCTTCTGAGCCTTTTCATAGGTTTCCTGCATAGCCTTACCGCTTCTATGGAATTCCGCCAAAGACGCAGTATTATGTCCCTGAGCAAAGGGTCCCAAAACATCCACAGGCAATTTGGGCAATTCTGTTGCCACACTGTTGGTTGTATGATAATTACGATATTTCGCAACGGCTTGCGCATCCTTGGGGAAGTAGCTGTTGGCTACCTGACTCTCCGCCATTTTCAAAGCTTCAATCAACTCTTCCATGGGCGCCGTGTCTATGGCAAACCCTCTCTTTAACAGTTTGACATTCACTTCCGCAGTCATCCGAAGACGAATTTCTTCCATCTGCCTTCTGGCCGTAATATCCCCTACGTTTGCCTCCCAGAATTCCTTACTGTGAAAGAAATCTGATATTTCCGCTGCCTTTTCATACAGGTTTTCGCTCTTCCCTGTGACTTCCGCATGTATCGGACTCTTTCCCTGGGTCACTGCGGCTGCGGCCGCCTGGGCAAAACGCTCTTCCTTCACAGGCAGCTCCAAATTCTGCAAATCAGCCAGTTTATTCAGGTTTTCCGGCGTCAAAGGCAGTCCTCTGTCCAGAAGCCAGGAGGCATCTTTATGGCTTTCCTCATTTATTTCCCTGCCAGACTGTTCAATAATCTTATCAATCTGCGTCAAAAGCTCATTGTTCTGCTGCGGGTACTTTCCTCCCCCGCTGGGAGTATAATAGCCCCGCACATCCTCCGCATAAAACTTTGGCACACTTCCGCCCTTGGTTGAGCCGCTGTTCTGCGCAAGATACAAATTAAATATCTCTGTCTCCATTTCATTATCTATCAGATAATTTTTAGAGCCTTCACTCAGGGGACGCAGCTGGGTATTCATCTCCCATGCCTGAGACACTGCTGACAAATTCTCCTTAGTCAAAGGTACATTGGCTTCTGTAAAACTGTCTGCCACTGCCTGAGCCAGCGTCTGGCTTCCAAGCGCGGCAGCCAGGGTACCCATGTCCATATCATCCGTATATCCTGCGATATTCTGACCGGACCGCACCAATTCGGCTTTGATTTTATCCACAATTGTTACCACGTCTTCCGGCTCCATGCTGCCCAGGTCAAACCCTTCTTCCTGCATTTTCGCATAGTCTTCTGCCGTCATGGTATGTGACATAACTGTCATAAAGTCCTGTTGCAGAGCCACATCGGCATTGCCTGCTTCCTGCTGAAGTTCAATCAGGCTTTTTCCTTTCTCTCCGCCCACACCCGGCACATCCTGTATGCCGTTTACCATGGCGGCAAAGGGAACCTGTCCTACCCCCACAACATCATTATGATATGAAGTTCTATACTTGTTAATCTGTTGTTTCTGCTTTTCGGTTTCTGATACCGCTTGTTCCGGGAATGCTACTTTCAAAATTTGTTCTCCTATTCCAGTTCTGTCTCTGCATTCCAGCGCCCATACCCGGGAAGAAATCTTCAGCCACTTCGCGTCTGAAATTTCTTCCGGGCGCTTTCATTCCGAGACTGTTTTAATATTCCAGTTCCCACTTGTGGGAACTTATTCCCGCTTGTGGGAACTTGTTCCGTCTCTGCATTCCAGCGCCCATACCCGGGAAGAAATCTTCAGCCACTTCGCGTCT
>CAJUGT010000006.1:23779-36077 GCA_910586435.1 uncultured Acetatifactor sp.
AGACTGTTTTAATATTCCAGTTCCCACTTGTGGGAACTTATTCCCGCTTGTGGGAGCTTATTCCCGCTTGCGGGAACTGGGGCCTGCCGACACTCATCTTCCGAGTACCTGTAGATACAATAAAAGGGCAGGCGCTTATAATCACCTACCCTTTATTTCGGTAAAATCTAACAAAACCTTTACCCCTGGCCTTCAACAATCAGGCGAGAGTACTTAAAATACAAACACAGCGGCGCCAAAGGGCGGCAAATCCAGCGCAATAGAATACTCCTGATTCTGGCAGGGTTCTTTTTCCGCCATAATCTCGCTTTTTATTTCATTCCCCCAGCCCCCAAACCTTTCCTCATCGCTGTTGAGCAAAAGTTTATATTTTTTCTTCTTTGGTACAGGCACCCTGTATTCTTCCCTCAATACCGGCGTCATGTTCAGCACAAACAGTATATTATTGACACCTTTGGAAGACTTTCTCACAAACGCATAGACACTGTATTCCGCATCGTCAGCATTCATCCACTCAAAACCATCCCAACTGTCATCCAGTTCATACAGCGCCGGATACTTATTGTAAATCGTCAGAAGTTCTTTTACATACTGCTGAAGACCCCTGTTATTTTTCTCTCCCAGCAGAAACCAGTCCAGCTCTCTTTCTTCGCTCCATTCCCGTTCCTGGCCGAAGTCCTGTCCCATGAACAAAAGCTTCTTTCCGCTATGCCCAAACATATACGTATAAGCAGCGCGGAGATTTGCGTACTTGTCCACCTGATACCCCGGCATTTTATTCACCATGGAGCATTTCAAATGCACCACTTCATCATGGGACAGGGGCAAAATATACTTTTCATGTTCATTATAGCTCATGGCAAAAGTCAAAGCGTAATGATTTCCTTTGCGATAAATAGGGTCAAGCTTCATATATTCACAGAAGTCGTGCATCCAGCCCATATTCCATTTGAAAGTGAAACCCAGTCCGTCCCCGCCTATCTCGCTGCTCACATGGGGCCATGCAGTGGATTCTTCCGCCACAGTTACAAAATCAGGATATGTTCCTCTCACAACGGAATTCAGATGTTTAAAAAACTCAATGGCATCCAGATTCTCTTTCCCGCCGTATTTATTCGGTACCCACTGCCCATCCTGTCTTCCGTAATCCAGATACAGCATTGACGCCACGGCGTCTACACGGATGCCGTCCACATGAAATTCCCTCAGCCAATAGAGCACATTGGCAATAAGGAAATTCCTTACTTCCAGTTTTGCGTAATTAAACACCTTGGTTCCCCAATCAGGATGTTCCCCGATTCTGGGGTCCGGATGCTCAAAAATACACTGACCATCAAACTGGGCTAACCCATGGGCATCCGGCGCAAAATGAGCCGGCACCCAGTCGAGAATGACTCCCACCCCCGCTTTGTGCAGTTCATTCATAAGATACATAAAATCTTTTGGAGTCCCATACCGGGAAGTGGGCGCATAGTATCCTGTCACCTGGTATCCCCAGGAGCCATCATACGGATGTTCCAAAATCCCCATAAGTTCAATATGTGTATACTTCATATCCTTTAAGTATTCCACAATTCTGTCGGCAAACTGCCGATAATTATAAAAGCCTTCCTTTCCGTCAGGATGTTTCATAAAGGAACCAATATGGCACTCATAAATTGCCATCGGCTGCCGCTGGATGTCCTTTTTCGCCCGGCTGGTCATCCACTTTTCATCCTCCCATTCAAACCCTCTCATATCGGCAATAATGGAAGCGGTGCCCGGCCTGCGTTCGGCGTAATTGGCAAAGGGATCGGCCTTATACAGCAATCGGCCGTCCTGTGCGGTTATCAGAAATTTATACATTTCTCCCGGCTCTATTCCGGGAATAAACAGCCCCCAGATACCCACCGGCCCCAGTTTCACCATGGGATGCGCTCCTGTATCCCAACCGTTAAAGCTGCCCACCACATGCACTTCCAGGGCATTTGGGGCCCAGACACCAAAATAAACGCCTTTTATTCCCTCCTCCCAGGATTCATGTGCTCCCAGCTTCTTATAAATATCATAATGTGTCCCCTGTGAGAAAAGATACTGATCCGCCTCGGAGATGAATACGGTTTCTTCCACCTTTCCTTTCTTCGTATTTTCCGCTTTTACTTCTTCCGCCATGTTGTTACCGCCTTTCCCTCACTAATAAACAAAATCTTTCTCCGTTAATATAATCATATCTTCTTCGTCATATCGCCTTGAAAACAGAATGTCAAAAAAATGTCCCAAGGTCTTTCGGCAGGCATGCCTGATTGCTTCATCCACTATTTTTTTCACTTCTACCACCGTCACCACATGGTCAATGGTCTGAAGCTCTTCAATTCTTGTATGCAGAGCCAGGATTCCCAGGTTATCTATGGAATACTCCATTTCCCTTGCGTAACGTCTTCCAAACGCAACCAGCGTATCATTGCTGAGGGCTTCCAGATCCATCCTGGCGGTGAAATCACCGTACAGCTCAGGAGTCCCCAGGAACATCCTCTGCATTGCCTTTTTGGTGTCCTCCATCAATACAATGATTCCAAGATTTTCCTGCTGCAATGCCCTGTGAAGCGCCGCAGCCGTCCTGGGCTCCATTCCTGAAGCACGGTGAATGATAAGCGCGCCATTGTTCAGCTGCCATAATGTCTCATTTACATCCCTTCCGTTCAATCCCTGGCCGGATATTTTCGCCACCTTTCCCGAGAAATTTCTATCCGTCATCTGTACTTCACGGATTACATTTTTGGCAAAGGTCATGGTATCCATTCCTTCCTCACCGGTCACAACGATATTTCCGGTATATGCCGCCATGCTGATATTGTCTATTGCCTGTACAAGTCTCTCCCTGGCGGAACGGCTTTGAATGAAGGGGGCGTACAATTCCTTTTCCTCCCGGGTCAGGCTCCTGACTTTTGCCACATCCCGTTCCACAGAATCTGCTTCCGGCAAAAGCGCTTCCCCGGTTTCTTCTTCCGCTTCTGTAATGCTCTCCGGCTCCTCCATCAGCAGATCCGATTCCATAGTATCAATGAGTTCCTCCGGCGAACCTGTATCTCTCTTCCGTACAGCTTCCCCCTGTTCCTGAGACACTTGTATCTCGTCCAGGTTCACTTCCTCGCCCTTTTCCAGGCGCTCCAAAAGTCCGTCTCTGACAGCCTCTTCAAATTCCGTAAACATTGGTCCGGTCTGCCGTAAAACATCCTGCCGGATTTCCTCTTTATATCTTTCTTCGCTATCCTTTTTGGTTCGCTCCCATTCTGCCAGAATATCTTCTATATTTATCTGCCCTGTAATCTGTTTCTCAATCACTGCGTTTTCAGATTGCGCCTCAACGCCCCTTTGAGCATCCAATTCTCTCTTTGGCGTTTCCGAAGCCAGGCTTTCCCGCTCATCCTTCCCGGTTTCAGATACCGATGGAGCGCTTTCCGCTTTCCGCGTCTCCGGAACCGACGTTGTAGTATCCTCTTCCCTTACTTCAGGCACCGGAATGTCACATTCCCCCCACGTATCCGAAAACGGAAGAACATTTTCCTCCAATGTCTCCTGAACCTGGGAGATATTTCCCTCCAGCATCTCCCCAGCCTGGGCAGCACCTTTCTCCAACACCTCCCCGGCCTGGAAGCCGCTATCCTCCAACATTTCCGCAGCCTGGGCGGCACCTTTCTCCAACGCCTCCCCAGCCTGGAAGTCACTTTCCTCCAACATCTCCCCAGCCTGAGAAGTACTTTCTTCCAACACCTCCCCGGCCTGGAAGTCACTTTCCTCCAACACCTCCCCAGCCTGGAAGGCGCCGTCCTCCAACATTTCCCCGGCCTGGGCAGCACCTTTCTCCAACACCTCCCCAGCCTGGAAGTCACTTTCCTCCAGCATTTCCGAAATCCGGGGGCCGTTTTCTTCCAGCGCTTCCTGAACCTCTTCCTCCGCTATCGGAACAGAGCGTTTCCTGTCTTGCGGATTATCTTCCCGGCTTCCCGGATAACGCAGCAGCTTTCTCTCATTTTCCAGACGCATCTGTGCCAGAACCAATTCCGCAGTGTCATCCCTGACATAATCCTGTTCTTCTTCCAGCCACCCAGACGCAAAATACTCACGATCCAGGGACACCCCTCCTGTCATGGCCCCCGTATCGTCAGTTACCACTTGTATGATTTTTCCGGCGGCGGCCCCATGGGTCCCCTTTCCTTTAGGTTCCTCTGCCTGAACCGCCAGAAAAGAATCTTTTCTCTCTTCCTCTCCCAATACCTCCTGCAATCCTGCTGCCAGCTCCTGCTGTAGATTAATGGTATTATATTGACTCACATCCATGGTTTTCACCTGGATATCCAAATCGTCCTGTTCCTCCCGGGGCAAATCCTCCCCGGCTTGCCCTCTGTCTGCTTCGTACTGCCTGGAATCATCCTCCCCATGGGGACCGCTGCCGTCCCACACGTCATCCTCCTGCCCGTCATCCGAAGCATTCCATTGAGCTGCGCCCGACATTTGGCCATAAGCATTCTCTTCGCCATGCCCCCACTCTTCCGCTTCTTCTGCCTGTCCGTGAAAGTCCCACCGCCCGGCTTCCTGGGACTGCGCATACACGTCCCATCCCTCTTCCCGCAATTGGCCGTCCGCCTCCCATGCCTCTTCATCACTTATGGCTTCCCGGCTGTATGTGCCCCCGACGTCTTCCCCCTGGGATTTGTCATAGGCGTCCCAATTTTCTTCCCCATATGGCCTGTCATAGGCGTCCCACCCAGCTTCTTCCTGAGACTGCTGTTGCTCCCATGGTTCTTCTGACTGATCTTCCGTTTCTTTCGCTGCCTCTTCCGGCTCATCAAAGCGATGATCATACTTCTCCTGCTGCGATGGCGACAAGGGCTCATGCAGCATTTTCAGTTCCATGGCTTTTACCACATACTTCCCCTCACCAAACCACAGAATCAGCTCATCACATTCCTCCACACACCGGGTCGCAAGTCCCACCCTGTGGTAAAGATATGCCAGCTCATAGGCCCACTTCTCCCTGTAATCTCTTTTTTTCAACTCTTCCAGAACGCCAATGCGTTCTTCCAGTCCCACATCCTGCGCCTCATAGAGCTTGTACTGCAAAATATACCGTCCGGAATCCTTCGGTGCTGCCTGTACAAACTCCTTATAATAATTCACAGCCTGAACAAATTCCTCTGTTTTAATACACAATTCACAAAGGGAATAACATATTGTTCTTCCCCCCGGCCTTCTTTCATAGGCCAGCAACAGTATATTTTTCGCGTCTTCATATCGCCTGTTAATCTTATACAAATCGCCGATGGTACAAAGCATATTGACACTTTTTACTCTTTTCCAGTCTATCACATCAGCAATCTCTGCTGCCTGTACATATTCTCCAACGGCAATTAAATTCTTTATTTCATCCGATCTTACTTTATATTCATATTTATCCAAAGTAATCTGCTCCCTGTACAAAACTACTCACCGCCCCCGGCGGCAGTAACAGCCCTCATCACCTGGTATTAGGTATAGTTTACCATAGTGCCCTACATCTGTCAAAAATAAAATATATTTATCTGAAAAATGAGAAAAGTGGTGGCAAACAGAAAATGCCTGTGTTATACTACTATATCATATTTTCCCATTTCCTGCCCAAAACAGGGCCATTACAATGGGAAATCGGAACGAACAAAACCGGAGGTAACATATGTCAGAAGTTCATAAAAAAGGCCTGGATGCCGTATTAGTTCAAAATGACCTGGAAAGCTGCTGCAGGGGCAAATCCTCCTGTGTCGTATGTCAGGGCGCCGACTGCACAATCGGCTATGCGAAACAATGCATTCATAATTACATCCAAACCCCCCGGAAAGAGATTCCGGAAGGTACAAGCCGCATTCCAACTATGGATCTGAAGGTATATGATGAAGCGGAGCTGGAAAACGCAATCGCGCATCTCTTAAAGGAATGTAAAGATTGCAGGGAAGACCACACGGAAGACTGCATTATTAACGTAATCCGAAACTGTCTGGAAGTCAGCCTTTTCGGAGACCTTCACCCCTACGAAGGAAGCGCTCTGCAATACCTGATGTACCTGCAATCCGCTTTTCCCGAGAAGGCAGTGTTGATTGCGGACATATACAAAAGCTAAGCTTTCTTCCTCCCCGCCTTCTTCAGAAGAACTGTTAGACCGCCAATTACGAAACCGGCACTTATCATCTCACTGATTCTCCAATATACAGGGCTGACAAATCTGACTTCTATGCTGCCGGCAAAATCTGCCGGCACATACACTCTGACCACATTATTCTCGCCGGCGCACACCGTCAGCCCCGCACCGGTATCCGCCGCTTTCGCCCGATACCCCTTATAATACAAAAGAGGCAATTCCACATAACCTTCCGTATCCCCCATGTTGGCACACTGCACAATTGCCCCCAGGGACTTCTTCTCATACTCCGCTATGGAGATTCCTTCTCCCAAGGGCCCCTCCCTGAAGGTCAGTCTGCCCACATCCGTACCTTCAATCAGATATTCCCCGTCAGACACAAAACCTGACCCCATTCCCTCTTCATTATAGAGAATCACCTCATCCCATCCTGTGGACACATAATCAATTAAATGCAGTCCTGATGTAACTGCACACAATACCACAACGGCGCTCCCCATCCAATAATACCGCCTGTTATTTTGCTCCCAAAACCACAGACAGAATCCACAGACCACAACCAGGAAAATATTTCCCCACCCAAGAACCCTGTGTGTAAATTCCAGACTGCTCACAAGCGCCGCAGTCACTGAATTCCAGGCTCTAATCGCGTCCCATGGAAAGAGATTTGTACTCATAAACAAAAGCAGTGTCCCCATGGCCGCCGATGCTACTGCCAACTGTTTCACAGGCCCTTTTACCTTTTGGAAAGCTCCGCCAAACCCCAGAACCGCAAACAGGCAAAGTCCCAGAATGAGGACAAATCCCACTCCCACAGGGTGGGTTGAATACACTCCTGTCTCTCCATTGGGTGTATAGGAGCCATTTTTCCAGAAGTGAAACGCCAGATGGGCAAAGGTCATGCCGGTGCGCTGTATTGTCCTGGCAGAAAGGTTTTTGATGTGTACATTCTGTGTCAAATAATAGTCCAAAAAAGGCACAAGAAACCAAAGGCTGAGCCCAACAGCTCCCAGCGCCCCTTTGACCAATTCCAGAAAGACAGTTCCACACAGAAGCTTTTTCACACAGACAGCACAGACAATTACTGTGACAAACGCTGTAATCTCACAGGTAAGAACATGGGTCTGCAACAGGCCGGCATACCCTGCCGCTACCGGAATCCATGCGGTCTTATACTTCTTTTCCTTTGGGTTTTCCGTAAATATACGCCACATTCCGTATAAGACCAGGGGCATAAAAGTCACGGCGCTTCCCTCCCCTAAAGCAGATGTATTCACCAGCTTATAGATACGAAAAGTAGATAGTGTATATAATGCGCAGCAGAGAATTCCCACATTTACACTGCCAAATATTTTACGAAAACAATACCACCCAATCCATGCCGTGGCAAAAGTAATTCCAACACAGTATATATTATAGCTCACCGTCACGGTAAAACCCAGCAGACGAAAAAGCGCCGGAACATAAAGCAAAGAATTGCAGTAAAAGATACCTGCCGCATACCCATGACCATACAGCCATTCCGGCTCAATGCGCACCGGAAACTGGCCGCTTAACAAGCCGTCTTTCACCCCTTCAATTCTCTGAAGATGATAAGTCAAATCAATCCCCGCCAGATTACCCTCATAAAAATATGGCAGAGAAGCCGCAAGTCCAATGAGTGTCACAAAAAAGAAAATTTTCTTTTTCTCTTCCCCAACAGAATATTCTTTTTCGTAATAATAATAAATCAGAACCCCAAATCCCATTGCGGAACAACCCAGGATAATCACCATCCACATGGTCCAGAACTGATCCGTCTCCCTGATGGTGTATCCCGTAATCTTCAACTGGCCATTGCCGCCATAAGACACAGCCATCTGCATATTCTCCGTGCTCTCATACAGCCACATGCAATATCCCGACTTCCCTGCCCCGCCATACAGATGCTCCCCATTGGTACACAGTCCTCCGGTTATTACCGTGTCATCCTGCATTGTGGTATATGCCACCGTACCCGGTCCTTCATAATCCGACTCATATTCCAGTTCCACATAATACACTCCCGGGTCCAGACATATTCCGGAATAGACCACACTCATCTGTGTCGGGGTTCCCGGGGTAAAATCATAAGTCTCCTCCACATGCCAGCTCCTGTCCGGAGCCATCATCCTTATCCCGCAGCACAACAGCAATACCAGCGTCACTGCCGCCAGAACCCTCACAGGTACTCGCTTCATCAATCCCAATGTCCTGATTTTACGCAAAAATGTCCTCACACCCTAAACCTCCTCCCACGGCTTCGCTCCCGCACTCCCTACCGTGACAGTATGCCGTACTGGTATACGCAGATTCCCAGACACAGAGCCAACACCGTCAAGGGAACTCCTGAGGCAATCATTTTCTCTTTCTGTCTGCCCGCTTCCCCCATGGCGGCGGCAGCCAAAATACACATAAAAATCTGCCCATACCCATAAAATACCGCCGGCGTCCTGAACAAAGCTATCAGCTTAAGAGCCCATATTCCCGGACGCTGCGCCAATTCCCACGGGAAATACTTCAAAGAACACAATAACAAAACCCCCGCCGCCAAAAGGCAAAATCCATTGGCCCATCCTTTTTGTCCTTTCACAAACCACAGCCACAGTCCCACTGCCAGGGCAAGCAATATCCCACCCATGCCCGGATGCCCTTCTCTGTATACAAATATCCTGAAAAATTCCCCTGGTTCATATCCCAGACTCATAATGGAATCAGGGGGGATTCCCAGAATATCAACACTCTCCCCAAAGAGATATTTCCCCAAATGAAGCAGTTCAGGAATGGCTGTCACTCCGCCCAAAGCCAGAACCGCCAGAAGCGCCGGCTTCCGAAACCAGATGGCAGCCATTACCGTAATGCCCATGACAATCAGCATCTGCGGCACATCCCCATATCCGATTCCTCCCAGAACAACGGCTGCCGCCGCAAGATTGATACCATTCTTGTGATTTCTCACAATGCCTGCCACCGCCCATACATATAAGGACAAAAGCACCCATACCACCGCCTGATACATATCCCCCAGACCATAACAGACATAAAGCCTGTAAGGACTGCTGCAATAAAACAGGACGCCAAAAAACACAGCCTGCCCCGTCTCCCGGAACAACCTGCGGAACATGACATGGGAAGTAATCAGGGTTCCCACCTGAATCAGAATCATAACCAGCCGCCAAAGCCCCGCCGCGTTTCCGCTCCATGCTTCCGTTCCTCCCGCGAAGGCATTGCCTTCCGCCAGAGCCGGCGCCATCACAATTGCGGCAATCAGCCCATAGCCGCCAAGCAGTACCTTCTTTCCCGGTTTTACTGTGTCTTTTGCGCATAATGTATTATAAGGCTGGGACACAGGCAAAGGTAAACAGCCCTTCCCCCTCTTTGGCGCCATGAACAGGAATACCAATGTAATTGCCAATGACAATCCCTGGGCAATATAGAATACAGAAGATGCTTCAGGGAGTGCCTGAACGGAAAACATGCTTTCCGCAGTATAAAGTCTTACGGCCGGAGAAGTAAACGCTATATCATTCACCTCATACATGGCAATTCCCACCACTGCCGCAACAATGATAAAAAGTATGCCGCCTCCAGCTTCCGGTCTTTTTTTCCCGGCCCAGCGTCCATACATCACACAAGCCCACAGGGGTATCAAAATACTCACTGCCATCCAAAGCAATACACTTGCCTTCCATTCCCAAACAGGATACCCCACAAACCCTTTTTGAATATTTTTAATCCCCGGCAGCGCAAAAAGAGCCGGAAGCAGGCACCAGCAATTCATTGCCGCCACGATTCCCCCGGCCTGAATCAGCTGGCTTTGAACTGATCTGACGGATAGTCTCCTGTAAAAAAACACTGCGGACAACAGGACTCCCCCGGCTATCAACACAGCACATGGCAGATAACCATACAAGGCGGCTGTGACACCTGACGCCAGAAACCACTTATTACGCCCATATTCCCCTGTGCCCTCTTCCTCCCGGAAAATTCCAAGGATTCCACTGCATACCAGAGGCATAAAAACCATGGCCAGGTAAATACAAATCTCCCCTTCCCGGTACAGCAAATGAATCCCCCAGGGATTCAGCGTATATAAAAACGCTCCTAAAAGCGCTCCTTTCCTTTCTCCCGTACACCTTTTAAATGAAATATAGGAAATTGCTCCCATGAGTCCCACTGCTGTCAATACAAATAATTTATAAGAAGTCATGGCAGAAAAGCCTGCCAGCCGAAAAAAGACCGGCAGCCACAGGAAGATTTCGCCATAGAGCACCGGCATGTGCCCCTCTGACAGCGTTTCTTTCATTGTCTCAATATGTTCCAGATACGCAGCAGTGTCTCCATTGATAAAAAAATAATCTGTCAGAAAAGGAAAATAGGCCAGCGCCGCAGCGCCTGCCAGACTCCAAACCACAAATTGTTCTGTCCCATCCGCCTTTCCGTCCAAAATACGCCTTCGCCATACCAGAAAACTGTCCAAAACCACAAATACCATTAACAGCACAAAGAAGCCCATACGGCTTCCCCAATGAAGGCGGTATATCTCCACTTTCTCAAGCATTTCAGCGCTTCCGCCAAAACAGATACAAGAAACATAAGCATCCGTGACTTTTGCAGTGACATATATTTCAAAATCTATATATTCCTGTTCACGACAAATCTCAACACTGTTTCCACGCAATGACTGGAAAGAAGCCCCCCGGGATTCCACCTGTATTCGGCATTCCTGCCCCTGAGCCATATTTTCCCACACACATATCTGATATACCCCGGGCATGAGCTTCATATTTTTGCTTTTCCAGAGACTCCCCTCTCCCTCCGCTGACGTTTCCGCAAGCAGTTCCGCTCCCTGAAAAGAAGCTGTCAGCTGTTCTTCTCTAAAGCTCCCCGCAAACAACACAATCAACAAAAGCAGTTCCGCCGAGAGTATTACTGCCCATCCACGCCCCATACGCCGCTTCATGCCGTCTTTTCCTCCATCCTGCCGACTCTCCTTCTGATACTCCGCTGTATTTCTCCCTGCGCAATCAGCACCGGAGTACCAAACAGGAAGTAAAATTCATCCCTGCAAAAGTATTTCCATAAATTAAGAAGTCCCCAGAAGAGAAATGAGCCTGGCAAACTGTTCCAGAGAAAGTGCCTCTCCCCGTACAGTCAGTGACAACCCCATTTCTTCCAGCGCCTTCACCACCCTGTCTTTAGTCACTCCAAGCCCCTGGGCATTTCCCAGCGCATTGACCAAAGTTTTACGTCTTTGGTTGAAAGCAGCCCGTATGACCGCAAATAACTTTTCCTCATCCAACATTTTCACGGGTGGTTCTTCATACCTCACCAGACGGATGACAGCACTGTCCACAGTTGGTCTGGGGATGAAACAGTTTGGCGGTACCTTCGCCACCACTTCCGGCTTTGCGTAATATTGCACCGCAAGGGAAAGCGCTCCGTATTCTTTTGTCCCAGGGCCTGCCTGCATCCGTTCCGCTACCTCTCTCTGAACCAAAATGGTGATGCTCTTTAAGGGCACATGCCCCTCAAACAACCCCATAATAATAGGGGTGGTTATGTAATAGGGGAGATTTGCTACCACCTTTATGGGAGTTCCTCCATTTTTCTCCGATACAATTCTGTTCACATCCACCTTTAGTATATCATCATTTATCAACGTCACATTAGAATATGCCTCTAATGTTTCCTCCAAAATAGGGATAAGATTTCTGTCAATTTCAACCGCCACCACTTCTCCTGCCCTCTCCGCAAGATACTGAGTCATGGTGCCTATCCCCGGACCGATTTCCAGCACACAGTCCTCTTTTGTAATCTCCGCTGCGGACAAAATACGTTCCAGTACCCTCTCATCCACCAGGAAGTTCTGTCCATACTTTTTCTGAAAATGAAATTGATATTTTTGCAGTATTTGTATCGTATTCCTGGCAACCCCCAAATCCGCCATACATTTTGCCTCCTATTCCAGTGCCGCATCCGCCTTCCTGTACCCCTCTCTCCTGGAATGATTTATGGTCACACGTTTCTTGTGACCCTAAATCATTCCGGGTACCTTCAGGCGGATGCTGTTTTATTTCCAGTGCCGCATCCGCCTTCCTGTACCCCTCTCTCCTGGAATGATTTATGGTC
>CAJUGT010000006.1:36177-60210 GCA_910586435.1 uncultured Acetatifactor sp.
TTGTGACCCTAAATCATTCCGGGTACCTTCAGGCGGATGCTGTTTTATTTCCAGTTCCGCTTCCGCCTTTTAGCAGTCTTCCTTTAAATAGGCCAGAACTTCATGCAGGTCTTTGAAGATTCTGTGGCTGAGTCGGCGCATTTCCTCGTCGGGGGCTATCATATCCGGCACCATAAGCGGCTTCATTCCGGCTCTGTAAGCGGACCTTATGCCGTTAGGCGAATCTTCAATGGCATAGGCTTCTTTGGGGTCTGCTCCAAGCCCTGCGCAGGCACGCAGATAGATATCCGGCAAAGGTTTGGAATGTTCCACCATATCTCCTGTCACCACCGCCCTAAAGCTATCTTCAATACCGGCCAGTTTCAGATGACTTCTGACGGACTCACCTTTGGTAGACGATGCAAGCCCCACCACATACTTTGAATTCTTCAGCCAATCTAACAGTTCTTTTACCCCCGGCTTTACAGGCAGGCCCTTTTCTTCTATGTATTTTCGGAACCAGGCACTTGTCTGTTCCCGAAATCTTGCATAATCAAAATCCTCCCCATAGGCATTCATAACAATACGCCTGCTGTCGTTGGCGTTCAAACCAATGCACTGTGGAAATACCTCCTCCATTCCCGGCAATTTATTTTCTTTTGCCACTTCCACCCAGGCTTTCATACATAACACTTCCGTATCAAATAACACACCGTCCATATCAAACACAATTGCTTTCATACATTCCTCTTCATTCCACATACATAAACCCGTCAAGAAAATGAATGCAATTATACAATACCAATACATCCATTCCCTCCTCCGGCTCATATTTCTCCATAAATCCAAACAATCTTCCGTTAAAATACCGCAAATCCACCACATAAATCTTCTCATAATGAGATGTAAGCATTGGAATAAAACAGTTTGCGTAAGAATCCTTTATCACAAAAATGGCTTTTCCATTATGACACTCCGTTTCAATTTCAACAAACCCATGATTGTCATCCATAAAAAACGCATATTTATTTTTGGTGTCTAAGTGGGATTCCTCATAACAGCTGTCCGTCACACTCTGAAAGTCATATGTCACCTTTGCCACATGCTCCTCTGTCTCCGGAAAATACTGTATCTTTTCCCCCTCTATTGGCAGATTAATCTTGGAATGCAATGTCCCCAGGAACTCATCTGTTACAGTTTCAAGCGCTTCTGACCCATGATAAAAAGCCTCATAGCCCATGGCTTCCGTCCATGCCAAATATCCATAGTATGCCCCCAGGCTTGTCCAATGATGATCCGTGCGATAATAAATCTCTTCCTGCCTATGGTCCCACAGCATGGAATACACATCCACACAATGATTCTCCCCAACTCGTTCTTCCACTTGGGCCAGAAGCCTTGTCTCATCGTAATACGGCCCATAAGCAGGCATCTTATCCGTCAGGATATTGTCCGCCGTAGGCACAAGCATTACCATTGCGTCCCATCGCTTCACCAGCTTTTCCAGCAAATCAAGTTTCTGAGTCTCCTGGGCGACGGTATATTTTTCCGGCAGATGCTGTTCTATCAAGTATCCGTCCGCTCCAAGATATACCCCGTTTATCTCTTGTTTTTGCAGAAACAAGTCCGTATACGTATGCACGCTGATCCACTTATCCCTGCTCACAAACTGATCCGTCACATAGGTTTCATATTTTTCTGTATAATCGCCCAAAAACAGTGCTTCTGCGGAAAAATCCGGTTTCGAGGCAAGCACCCTGTTTTCCGTCTCAGAAAACAGCCTTTCCTCGCTTATGAAATCCGCAATGGTTAAAATAAAAATAATTCCCGAAATCAACCCTATGGTAATCAAGGCATTTCTCTTTTCCCCCATATATGACCTCCTATTCCAGTTCCGTCTCTTCTCTCCGGTGCCCTATATCTCAGGGAAGGAATCTTCAGCCACTTTCGTGTCTGAATTTCCTTCCGGGCACCTCCGTTTCGAGACTGTTCTTCCGGGTCCTTAGTTCCGTCTCTTCTCTCCGGTGCCCTAAATCCTCAGGGAAGGAATCTTCAGCCACTTTCATGTCTGAATTTCCTTCCGGGCACCTCCGTTTCGAGACTGTTCTTCCGGGTCCTTGGTTCCGTCTCTTCTCTCCGGTGCCCTGCTCAAATTTTTAGAAACGAAAATACAGAAAGGGATTGTAGGATGCTTCTACAATTCCAGCAATGGACACCAGCAGCAATGCCGCCGGAATCAGCTTTTCTCCAAAGCGATACAGAGCGATTCCAATCCCTGTCTTTGATTTTTCCAATGCCCTGGAAAACATATGCGGAAAGGGAACGGATGCCACAAGTGAAAAAAGAAACAGCACGAAAAACTGTCTGCCAAGATAAAGCGCCTGCCTGTCCAGCACTACGCCCGTAGCGCCTGCCATGGCCCCCAGGTATCCCGCAATTCCGGAGAGTGTCTCTATTGCGAACAATACCCAGCCCACCAGCACCACCAGAAGCGTGTACACAATTCCCACCGCCTTTGGCAGCCATGCCAGAAGTCTGCCCAGAAACAACTTCTCCAACATTAACGCAAGGGCAAACCACAGACCCCATAACAGGAAATTCCATCCCGCTCCATGCCAGATGCCGGTAAGCATCCAGACTATCAGAATATTGCACAATTGTCTGGGCAGTCCTTTCCTGTTGCCTCCCAAAGGAATGTACACATATTCCCTGAACCAGCTTCCCAAAGAGATATGCCATCTGCGCCAAAATTCAGTAACAGAAGCCGATATATATGGATAATTGAAATTCTCCGGGAAATGGAACCCCAGCATTTCCCCCAACCCTATGGCCATGTCGGAATATCCGGAGAAATCAAAATATATCTGGAACGCAAATGCTGCTACACCCATCCATGCTGTGGCCAAACTGATACGGCTGCTGTCCATCCCTGACACCAGCACCCACAATTCACCCATTTGATTCGCAAGCAGCACCTTTTTGGCCATTCCGACACAAAAGCGTTTCAATCCCGCACTGATTGCCTGTAGACTCACCTGACGATCGTGAAGCCGCTCTTCCACCTCCCGATACTTTACAATGGGTCCTGCAATTAACTGGGGAAACATGGTCACATATACCCCAAAGTCCAACAAGTTCTTCTGCACTTTCGCCTCTCCACGGTAGACGTCAATGGTATATGACATGGTCTGAAAAGTATAAAAAGAAATCCCGATTGGCAGTGGCAGCCCCATCTGGGGCAGAGAACTGCCGGTCAAAGAATTGATTGTCCCAATCAAAAAATCCACATACTTGAAAAAGCAAAGTACGGAGAGATTAATGAGCACAGAAGAAAGCAAAATTGCCCTGGCAGCTTTTCTCCCCCTGAACCGCTCCAGCATCCTTCCATGCGTATAATCTACCATAGTGGAAAACAGCATCAGCAGTACATACACCGGCTCCCCCCAGGCATAAAAAAATAAACTCCCCAAAAAGAGGATGAAATTTTTCATCCTCTTGGGAGCTGCATAATAACACACAAAAAATAAGGGAAAAAATCGAAAGAGAAATATTACACTACTGAAAACCATATCGCTGTTCTCCTGATTTGACCTCTCGGATATGAAAAGATTATTGCCCCAGCTTATTCTTGATTGCTTCAATTACAAGCTTATTTGCCTCCTGGCACTGAGCAATGACAGCTTCCTCACCTTTGTCCGACGCATCCATGGTATCGGCGCCAAGTTGAACAAAAAGCACATAATCTCCAATTTTCTCTACCATAGAAGCCTGAACCTTTCCTATGTTCATAGGGTATTGAAGCGAATCGTTAATTTGGACATCACGGTAGGCATTTAAAGCAGTCTCCACCGCATCCACCTGGTCCGGTTTTGCCTTCACCACCACCAATGTGTCTACATTCGTGCTGATCATGGGAATCTCTGCCAGGAAATCGTCATACATTTCTTTTGTCACTCCGAATTTTGCCGCAAGCATCTCAGAATCCAGCATCATATCAGGCCAGTAATTTTCTCCCAGCGCCTCTGTAACGGCAGCCCTCAGCCCTGTCATTTCTTCACTCCATCCGTCATCCGTTCCCGGCAGCATATCCTCGCTTCCGCTCCCGGACGGCACGTCAGAAGGATTCTCCTGTGAACCCGAACTGCTCTGAATACTGGAGCTGTTGGTCCCGGAATTTCCCTGGCCCTCATCCGCATTCTTGCCGCACGCCGCAAGGCCGAACATCATCATACCTGTCAACAAATACACCACTGATTTTTTCATAATTATACCTCCCATTCCAGTTCAGTGTCTCCACTGCGGTGCCCTTTTTCACTCTTGAGGGTGTGTAAATTTCCCTCTTTGGACATCCGTTCTGCCAGAACTGTTTATAACGATATATGACTGATTCTGCCACATATATACATTATAACCATATACTGACATTTTACACATCTTAACACACATTTCTCCATAAGGCAAATATTTTATTTGACATGTTCCTGCCATCCACCAATTTTCTCCCTGTATAATTTCCAGTCCCTTTTTGAAGGCTCAACCATTTCGCATTTCCTCCATCTAAGCATGAAAGGCAACGATATATGCCAATTGATACCTACCTCTGCCGAAAGCCATCTTCCAGTCCGTTCCCCCGAAGATCTATTTCATATTCCGGCATGGGAATTGCGGGGAACAAATCATATCCTACCCATCCTCCAGAGGGCGAATAATAAATCTTTACCCCATCCAAGTCATAACTTTCCAGCTCATACTGCCCATAGGTTTCCTGCCAGACATAATTGGGCAGCTGACAGCAGCCCAATACATAGTCATAACCCACATAGAGCTTGTACACACCATAAAGCAGCAAGACGACATAACCTATCCTGGCCAATTTCAGCTTTTCTAAAACAAAGCCGCAGACCAATGCCGCCAACAGAAGCACATGGGCATACCCATACCGCATCATGGGCGCGCTGAACTGCCAGAAAAGATAACAGCACATTACCGTACCCAGGACCAAAAGCATATCCAGCTTTTGCCATTGCTTCCTGATAATAGTCGCCACACCAATTCCAACCGTTACGACACAGGATACCATATCTGCCAGAACCAATAATTTCTCTGTGGCAGACAGCTCATTTCGGAACCAATTGGGAAACCATAAACCAAACGGCGCATCCATTCCCAAATCATTTGCTCCCTTTGCCCAGATTTCTATTTGGGCCGCATCCGTTCTAATCTCTCCCAGATTCATCATTTTCCAGTCCACGGAGAACAAATCCAGGGATGCAAAAGGGTAGAGCAGCCAGCCTGTAATCAAAACTGTCCGCACCATCCACGGTACCGCCGTCAACAATCCCAGAAGAAGATATATGCCGATTTCCTTCCACCTTTTCTCCTTCAGCAACACATATGCCGGTTTCAGAATAAGTATCAGAATCAACCCCGCTGACAGCTTTAATGTAATCGTATACGCACACAGCACGCACAAAAGACCATAAGGAGCAATATTGCTCTCTTTTCCTTCCTCCTCCGTTTCCAGCCGCGCAAGCCACTTAATCACGACAAAAAATATGGTACACATCACTGCGTAATCCGATGACGGAGCAATTACCTCATCCCATATAGTTGTCAGATAATAAGCTGCCCCCACCCTGGCATAATCGGACAAAAGCATTTTTCCGCGCCGAAAACACCTCCTTATCTCCAGCACGTTCACGCTCAGAAGAAAGGCAATCAGACCATTTACCGTATGCAGGGAATGCCCCAGCAAAAATTTCATACTGTACAATGCGGACAGCGCAAAAAGAGAACTGTTATATCCAAAACGACTGTGGAGATTCCCCAGCCCTTCCACCACACCATACTCTTCTATCCATCGGATGCTCTGTCCATGATAGAGATCCATGTCCGGCACCATATATCCTCTGGAAGTAAAAAATCCCCACAGCAGGAACAACGCCAGCAACACAATTTTGTACCCTGAGGAACAATTCTTCCAGGCTCCCTTTATAAATCCTGCCATCCGCTTTCCCATCAGGACGCAGATTAAGACACTAAGCAGCACAAGTATCACATTTGCCTCAATACTCACCCGATAAAACAGGCTGAAAATCTGAGCATAAACTGTGGAAACCACCAGTCCCGCCATGAGAATACTGTCCACACGCTCCAGTTCATAATGCAGTGTTTTCCCCGAAAACCTTGAAAAAGCATAGCCCAGGCAGAATACTATCAACAGCATATACAACCAATTTATAATAACGGTCAGCATACTCCCTCCAAATAACCTTTTCTTCTCTGAATAACAAAAGGCATCAGTTCAATGAACTGACTGAACTGTTACGACAAAAGAGGGCGCTGTATCGCATCCCTCTCTTGCCAAAATTGACATATACTATGCTGAAACTTCATGGTGGTACTGCAATTCATATAATTTTTTATAAATCCCTCCCGCAGCCAGCAATTCCTGATGCGTCCCCTGTTCCCTGATTTTTCCCTTATGCATTACCATAATACAGTCCGCATGTTGAATGGTGGACAGACGATGGGCAACCATAATGGTAGTTCTTCCTTCCATTAATTTCTCTAAAGCTTCCTGAATCAGCAGCTCTGTTTCCGTGTCTATGTTGGCCGTGGCCTCATCCATAACAAGGATACTGGGGTTGTGGGCAAGGGTTCTGGCAAAGGACAAAAGCTGTCTCTCCCCCGCTGAAAAGGTAGATCCCCTCTCAGATACAGGCTCCTGATAACCCTTCGGCAGTTTCTCTATAAAATGGGAGGCATTCACATATTCCGCAGCCGCCTTAATATCCGCGAAAGGAATTTCCTGATTGTGCAGACGTATGTTGTTCTCAACATTTCCCTCAAAGATAAACACATCCTGCTGCATCTGCCCAATGGCGCCACGCAGCTGTTTCTTGGAAAGTCTTCTGATATCCACTCCGTCAATATAAATATTTCCCTGCTGAATATCATAATACCTTCCTATCAAATTTAATATGGAAGACTTCCCGGCGCCGGTAGCACCCACAAAGGCCACCTTTTGCCCTGGTTCTATCACAAAGGAAACATCCCTCAGCACATAATTCTCATCGTCATAGGCAAACCACACATGGGAAAATTCTATTCTTCCCTTTATCTCCTCCAGAACCACCGGCTTTTCATCCTCTTTCACCAAAGGTTCCTCATCCATAATAGTAAATATTTTCTCGGCGGATGCCAGGGAGGACTGCAAGGTGGAGAACTGCTCCGCAAGTTCCTGAATGGGTTCAAAAAAGGATTGGATATACTGAGCAAAAATATACAATGTGCCGATGGAAATAACTCCCCCCAACACATCCCTGCTGCCCACTCCAAGCACAATCATCAGGGATATAATGCTCAAAATATATATCAGCGGCCGGAAAACGGCAAAAACCATCATTTCCTTGTACAATGCCCGGTATAACTTATAATTCTTATCGTTAAATTCCTCATATTTGCGTTTTTCCCTTCCGAAAATCTGTATAATACGCATACCGGAGATATTCTCGGACAGGAATGTGTTCAAATCCGTCAAACGGGTTCTGGAAACCCGGTAAGTCTGCCTGGCAATCTTGCGGAACACCACTGTCAGCACCGCCACAAAAGGCAGCAAAACAAAGGAAATGAGCGCAAGCTTCCAGTCCATCAGCAGCATAATAATGGCAAGACCGATTATTTTGATAATATTGCGGAACAGACGTACCAAAATGCCTGAATACATTTCATCCAGCGCTTCCACATCATTGGTCACACGGGTCACAAGCTTCCCCACCGGAGTCAAATCAAAATATCGGCAGCTTAAGGACTGAATATGCGCATACAGTTCCTTTCTGACCGTAAAGATGATTCCCTGCCCCGTCTTCTGCAATATCCAGGTCTGGGTTATATTAAACACAAAACTGAGGATGAGCACAATGCCATATTTCACAGCCGTCTCCACAATCACATCATAGTTTCCCTCTGCCTGGAACAAATCTATGGCATCACCAATCAGCATGGGACGATACAGGTCAATCCCTGTCAGAGCCAGTACCAACACAAGGCAGAGCGCCACCCATCCCGCATATGGTTTCATATAGGAAAGCAGATGCAGTAAGGCATTTCCTCTATAATTTGATTCTATCTTATCCTCCGTCAACGCACTCATAATTCTCCTCCTGTTCCGATTCCGTGATGCCCGGCCAATGGACCAATCATTACCGCCCTGACATTTGCCGGCATATGGGCTGCCGGCCTGAAAACAACACATCATTGAAGCATTCGCGTCATAACTGTTGGGACGTATCGCTGAATTATTCCCTTGGGTCCGTATTACATGCCGCCCAATTCCTGTTCCAGCTGCTGCTTTTCATGAATATGGGCATAGAACCCTCCCAGGGCAAGCAATTCCTCATGGGTTCCATATTCCGTCAGCTCCCCTTCCGACAGCACCGCAATATGGTCTGCTTTCTGAAGTGTAGATATTCTATGGGCAACCACTATGGTGGTTTTCCCTTCACGCTGTCTCAGAAGATTTTCCAATATTTTTTCTTCCGTATCCGTGTCCACCGCCGACAGGGAATCGTCCAAAATCAGCACAGAGGCATCCATCAGCAATGCCCTGGCTATGGAACTGCGCTGTTTCTGTCCTCCCGACAATGTGACACCCCGTTCCCCCACAAGTGTCTGGTATTTATCGGGAAACTCCATTATATTATCGTGAATGCAGGCCGCCCTTGCGGCCTCCTGTATACTCTTATGCAGTTCCGGATGCTGGCTGATACGCTCCTCCAGACCAAAGGCAATATTTTCTTCCAACGTATCCGAAAACAGAAAACTCTCCTGGGGCACATACGCCATATCCCGATGCAGTACCGCCAGGGGATATTCCGTAATTGGCCGCCCATCCACCAGAAGCGCCCCTTCCTCACAGTCATAGACCCGAAGAAGCAAATCTGCCAGGCTGGACTTGCCGCTTCCGGTTCTGCCCAATACCCCCAGCATCTCCCCTGCCTTCACATGCAGGTTCACATGTTTCAACACCGGTTCTTCGCCATCGGGATAGGTAAATGTCAGGTCTCTCAAAGTAATATCTCCCTTGATATGAACATCCTCCCCTTCCGATTTGTCCACAATGTCCGGCTCCTCTTTGAAAATGCAGGCAATCCGCTGAAAAGCCGCCGCTGCCTGGCTGAAACTGTTAATGCAGTCGCCGCAGGCAATCATGGGCCATACCAACATACCAATATAGGAATTAAAGGCGACAAACTTGCCTATGGATACCTGCCCTGCCAGCACCATCCGCCCGCCATACAGCAAAGTGAGAAGCAGACTGATTCCCGTGACCAAATCCAGCGCCGGACCAAATACCGCCCGAAGCTTTACCACTGAAAGATTTTTCTTCATGCTGTTTCTGCTTGCTTCCTCAAAAGCATTGAAATCCTCTTCTTCCTGGACAAAAGCCTTCAGCACACGCACTCCCGCAAGACTTTCCTGAACCTTATCCGAAAGTTCCGAGAACGCCCTCTGCCGTCTGGTCTGCCGCTTTTTGGCCTCTATCCCGTAAAAATAGCATCCCACTGCCACCAATATCAAAGGAACAAATGCCAGCAGTGTGAGACGCAGATCCACATAGAACACCATTTTAAACAATACCATGATTGTCATCACTACGGCGTCAAAAGCAGTCACCACCGCCGGCCCCACCGCCATGCGCAAAGCCTGCAAGTCATTGGTGAAATGTGCCATCAAATCCCCTGTCTTGTGGCTGTTAAAATATCGTGCGGAAAGGGTCTCCAAATGGCCGAACATATCATTCCTGAGGCGATATTCTATCCCCCTTGCGGCGCCGAAGATACAATATCTCCACCCAAACCGTCCAAGCATCATCACCACGCCCGCCGCGAATATTTTGCCAAGCAGGGGCAATACGCCGTCCTGCCCCACCGTCCCAATTGCCAGACCGTCAATAAGTTCCCCGGTAAACTGGGGCACATACAGATTGGCCAAATCTACAAGCATTAAGATAAAAATACCGGCCAGATAATGCCACTTATATTGAAATAGATAAGGTAATAACGAAAACTTCTTATGCATCATATACTCTCCTGTGGGAAATCGCACGTTCCCATATCTCATGTTAAAAAATACCATAATAGAATACCATAAGATACTGACTCAAGCAATGGTTATTTCTTGAATATATTCCATCAAAATACCATATAATATTACAGTTTCAAGTTATTCACCTATCCTCACTACGTGGCATTTCCATGCGCCTGCCACTCACAATTCCGACAAGTAAACAATAACCCATTCATTTCTATCCAGGAGGACCTACCCCATGCTGTCCTATCATTGCCTCTCCTTGCTTACCGAAAGCCATCCCTGCCTTCCTCAAATCATACAACGGCATATAAAGGTGACGGAACAAGAAATATCCCACATTGACTCCCTGATACAATCTTCCGAAACTTTGGCCCTGCTTCCAGAAGATTTGACATATTACAGAAAAGAATTGGAAAACCTGCGTGGAAGCGACATTCAGCTGTTACAATCTCTCCGTTCCTTTGCGGAAGCAATGAGTAAGATTCTCCCATGAAACGCGGATTAAAAATCCTTCTGGCATAAAATCCTCTAACATGGAACAGAAAACTCTTCCTGACATGGAATTCCGTCCTCTCAGGCGTCGCCAAACAACTTCATCCCCACATTTCCAAGCGCCACCAATCCTTCTATTGTGCCGCTGTACATATTATGTAATGTATTATTATGGGCCAAGAAAATAGCATTAGCCGCTTCCTTCCTCATAAATTGTATCAGCTTTATACGATATTCCTCTACGGTACATTTATGTTTCACCGCATACTGTAATGATTTCATGAATGCCTTCTTGTAAGACTCATAGATAAAATGCCGTGACTTTAGGGCCTTTCCATTATCATATACAATCTCTTCTTCAAACCCTACATAAGCCTTGCAACCTGTTTCCGGCGCAACACAATACCTCCCCAACACTTTCGCGCTTGAGCAACAAAATGCCAGAACCACTTTATCTTTCAGAACCTTTGCATTGCTTTTGTCCAATAAAATATATTCCGAAAGCTCCCTGTCCGGTTTGTTTCGGTATTTCAATATGGAATCTTCTGTTCCATGGGTCATAAAAATAATCATGTCGTTTTTCTTAATGGCCTCCAAAATGTGAGAACCATCGGAAAAAGGCTGATAAATCCTTTTAATATCCAAAAGATTTTCTTCTTTCAGACATTCTACAACACTGTCCTTATCATTGGGTGACATACAGTGAAAAATCTTGGTACAATCATTGTCATTCCTGTTCCAATACACATAAATATTCATTCCTCATCTCCGCCGAATTTCATCATATAGGTAAGAACCATCTTTAAGACAGATTCCCTGAATGCCTCCCCTGTCTTTGTCCCCTTCTTTAGTTCCCGTATCATTTCATCAATGGGATACAATTTTCCTTTCACCAGAAATTCCCCTTCACTTTTATATTCTTCCCGCAAATCCTCTAAACTCATAATTATCGCATCCATCTCATTGATTGCTTCCATAATGGCTCCTTCAATAAATTCAGCCTTTTTGGGAATCATTTTATATATATGCAATTCATTAATAAGTTTGAGCATCTCCTCATTTGTAAAATCATAACATTGGGAACCTTTCATGACAAATCTTCCCGAATAAAATATAATTTTAGTCCTTTCGTTGTTTTCTCTGAACCTGCGCATGAGTTCCATACCAAATGTGGTCTCATCCAGACCGCCAAAATCCAGAGCTGCTCCCCCCAGCGCACAGTCAAATAATACAATATCCGCTGCAATTTGATTCATATTTTCAATTTCAGCCCTGTTCTTTAATACAGAATATGTAATTTCATATCCGCCCTTTAAGGAGAAAAGATTCGTAACCGCCCCCATTATCCCATCTATTATGCTTTCTTCATCATCTATAAACAATATTTTATATTTTCTCATGACACACCTCCCCGTAACGGAAATATCAGTTCAAAAGCAGCGCCTTTCATCCTTCCTTCTTCTAACAAATTAATATCTCCCCCTTCACTTTTCATAAAGTCCAATACATTCGACAATCCGATTCCTGAGCCGTTGGTGGTGGTAAAACTTACATTGAAAATAAAAGGCGCCTCTTCTTTTGCGATGCCTTTCCCGTTGTCCTCAAAATAAAGCTTTAAATGTTTTTCCTCTTTGATAATGTAAATATATATTCTTTTCTCCGTCTGCTTCTGCATTGCCTTGATAGAATTGTCAAGCAGATTTTCAAGAGAAACTCTTAACTCCTCCACATTGACAAAAATACGGCTGTACTCATGGACTGTAAATTCAAATTCAATATCCTGATATATCTTTTTGCTGTCGTCAATAAATTCCTCAATAAACTGGGACAAAATGATGGTATCTCTTTTCGCTCTTTTGGGAGAGCTTCGTCGCATGGCCGACAATATCATTTTTTCAATATCTTTTAATGTCTTATCTGCAAAACTTCGATCGTACACTATCCCGCATCTTGCGGCTTCTGTCTCAATATTTGTCACTACCGCCTCCAATGCCGCCAATCTGTTCTTCACCGCATGGAGCATATCATACAATCTGTTCTCCGCACCAACAATCTTCTCCATAACCTTGACTCGGTTAGATAACTGACGATTGGCCTGTTCCACATATTGTATGTTTTGGTGAATCGTTTCCAATGTTTCGGTGGTTCTATCCACCAACTTTTTCCTATCTTCCTCGGGAATCTCAATATCTTCATACAAAAGGGGAATCTCTTTCTTAAAGTCCGTGATATCCTGTTGTATCTCATTAACTTTTCCCCGTATTACCTCTCCCTGCTTCTCAGCCTCCTGCTTTATCTGACGGAATACATATGTCTGCAACAATTCAATGCATCTCCAGATAAACTCTTTAAATTCCTCAAATTCCGGCACATCCTCATTCAACCCCTGTCTGCTGGTAGCATCTTTCAGCTTGGGATTCTCCGCCTTGCCAATTTGCACATACCCAATCAGATCCCGTGTTCCAAAGGTTCTGAATGTGCCCTGGGCATGTTTATTATCAATTCCCAGCCAGTCATTTTCCTTTTCTCCATAGGGTAAGACACGGAAATTGTCTCTGAACACTTTCACATTCCCATAATCCCTACTTGCTGTGCCGGTTCTTTTCATGAACATAATTTTCGCTGGTTTGTCCATATATAATATTTTTAATTGCGCTGGTCCGAATCCCGGCGAAGGCAGTTGAATACTCTTACTCACTTTTTCTAGGGGAGTAAAAATGGTATAATCCAATGCGCCATGAACATTTAGCCCTGCCTCTATACCAGTGGACACGTATTCAAAAGAATCATTTACTATCCTCTCCACCCCTTGATTGTTATAATTGATATAAATTTGAAACTTATCTTTTTCCTGAGAAAATGGCGAAATCAGTTTTCCCAGCTGCCGACGCAATTTTATAATATCCCCCTTGGTCCATATGTCCCTTAAAGATGAGATTTCCAAAGTCACCCCCGTTTTCTGGGGTTTCTGATACTTTTCAATCGAACACTCAAACACCACATCCTGTATGGTAATACTATGGTCGTCAAATCTATTCCAGTCTATATCTAAAACCGTTTTTTCATACCCACTGTCTCCAATACATGTCAGCCGTAGCATTGCTCCCAGTTTATCTGTTCCAAATCTGCCTATGCCTTTTTCTCCATTTATTATCCTTCTGTCATCGGATTCCTGCCCAGAGACTTCCAACATGGTATTCTCCTTGTTGGTGGTGCCTATTTCCATCCACTTTGTCCTTACATCCTCATAGGACATCCCTATTCCGTCATCTTTAATAAAAATTTTTGATCTATCCCCTGAAATCACCTTATCCGACTGATGCCCTCTTTGCATTTCTTCATAGCTGATATCAAAGCCTTCAAAGGTAATTACCGCCTGATGCGCAAAGGCATCATAGGCATTTTTTATTAATTCAAATATAGCAATAATATTATTCGTAATCAATTCCCTGCCTATTAGTTTTTCCAATTTAGCATTAGTGCTGAAATTGAGCTGTTTCTTTTCCATATATATCCCCCATAGCACGAACTTTATTGACTCCAGTTTTTTTCATCTTACTATCTTCTCATATTTCAGTCAATACCGTAATCCCTAAAAGCAAAATTATATGGTGCGCAAAAAATTACAGTTCAGGCAGGGCCTGAACTGTTACGCAGCTCTCTCAATGGCTTTATGCACAAAACATTACCCGAAACATACCCCCTCAGCGCAGGTCAATCTCAATCACACGACTTTCATGACCTTTTTTTCCATTTTCAAACACTGCTCTGACACAATATTCCCACAGAAAGCCTGCCTGTGCGCTAAAGGGCAGAGTGGCGTAGGCCTCCTTCTCCTCTCTTGTGATGGTTTTCACCTCCTGAAACATGGCCTCCCCCTTCTTCCTGGCATAGACCTGGAAGGCTACCGCCCCCTGGGGCTGATTCCAGTTCAGCAAAAAGGTTCCCAGCCCCCTGGCTCCGCCTTCCACAGAGACTTCCTGCGCCACGAATCCCGTCACCATATCGGCATCTTTTCCTGACACCTCTGCGCTTTTCCCTGGCACTGTTGTATGTTCTCCCTGCGCTGAAACAGAAGTTTCTTTTTCTTTTGCTTTTTCTTTTGCTCTTGCAGGCCTTACCAGTTCTTTGATTTCCCTGGGCATTGCCAGTTTCTTAAGCCCCTCCAGCCTGTTGTCCGCCGTATACTCCATCATAAGCTTTGTCACAAGATTGGCATATACCATGGCGCCATATTCTTGCAAATGCGCCTTATCTGACACTCCTGGGGCATAGGTACTTTCCGGATACTCTCCCTCTTCTGCCCAGAGATAGATTTCCTTACTTTTCTCCCAGCCTATTTCATTCAGGAAATCAGTACTTCTTTTTCCAAGATCCAACAAGGGTACATTCCGCTCCGCTGCCAGTTCCATCATCTTTTCCCGATAACTTTGAAACGCAATCCTGAATCTTCCTTCCTCATCCGTCACCATCATTGTCACCGGAGTCACAAACACGCACTGCGCCCCCCGCTTTTCACAGGCATCCAGATAAAGGCTTAAAAATGCCGGAAATTCTTCCGGAGCGATATAGCGATTGGGCCTCAAGGCATTGTCGTCATTATGCGCAAACTGTACAAACATGTAATCCCCGGGGCAGAGTTCCTCCATAATCTGGTCCAGCCTGCCCTCATTATAAAAAGACCTTGCGCTCCGACCGGCAATGGCACGGTTATCTATGACAAGTTCCGGCAATTCATACCCCTTTCCCACCTTCTGCCCATGATATTTTACAGGATATGTCTCACACTCCTCCGCTCCCCGGAAAAAGCGGCAAAGAACCTGGCCCCAGCCGGTTTGAGGATAGGAGCGCATTTCATAGCTTTGCACGGTGGAATCCGAAACCAGAAACAGATGGGGCTTTACTCTTCTCTCCTTTGGGGACGCCGGGGTAATGTCAATGTCCTTCACATAAACATCTCCCTCCACCGGCTCCTCTCCCATATCCTTTGCAGACCCGGTTAGAAAACACAGCGAAAAATCTCCCTTTGTCATACAGGCAATGAATGTAATTTCCTGCTCCTCTCCGGGCTCCACCACAATGTTATCCGCTTTTACCACCCCGTTTAAACGGATATGGCAGCCATAAGGCACAGACGCAGGATTTGCCAGAACAGCTCTCACCACATAATTGTCCCCTTTTAAAACAGTAAAAAAACGCACTGTCTCCCCATAATCATAAATGCCATACCCCGTTTCCTCAATCTCCCGCCACACACGACTGTGAACCTTTCGCAGTCCCTCCTGGGATTTTGGCAATGTACCGCAATCCCTGTACTTCTCTTCTCTGGGATGGTATATCCCTTCCACCCACCCCAAGGCAGCATCACCGTACACAATTTCCTGATATTGAAATCCCTGGTACATATCTTCTCCTCTTTCTCAGCCCGAATCCGCCTTACACTTCCTCCCGGCTCTCTTCTTAATCTGAGGCAGCGAAAGTCTTTTCGGCCGCCAATATGCCTTATTACCACTGCGCAAATTCCATTAACGCCCTGAATCGGGATAGATTAAAGGTTCTAATGCCAAAATTTTTCGTAGCCCTCTGTATATACAGCATCCAATCATATCCAAAACCGTCCACCTCGTAAGACTTGCCCCTTATATCATTCTCCTTGGCATAAGTGACGGCATTTTCCTCATAAAAGGCATTCTTCTGATAACCCAATTCTTTCAGATAAGGAACCAATACCGGCGCAGCGTCCGCGCTTAACTTTCTCAGATAAGCGTAATCCTCATAGGGCAGACTTGTCAAGAAGAATCTTTCTCCGTCGAGTTCCTGCCGGGCGTTATTCGCATTGCGACCTCCCGCCGTCTGTCCCACACTCTGCTCCCACGATGCGGCGGCATGGGAGGCATTGGCCACATTGACCTTAGCTATGATATAATCAGGGTGGGCAAAAGATAACACCAGATAGAGAACTGCCACCACCGCCATACTGTACCGGAACAACGGAAACGCTTCCTTAAAAATATTAATAATCACCCCTGCAAAAAGTACCGCCAGCAGGGTAAGTGTCCACAACACCAAAATTCTCATAAACGTCAGGTAGTAATACCTGATATATATTATCATGCGCATGGCACTGGACGCAATCATAATAAAAGTACAAAGGGACATAACAGTCAGAATCCCTTTCAGCACTCTGCTTTCCCTGAAATAACTCATACACAGCAGCACCAGCACCAGATTCAGTATACTTACCACAAGCAGCTGGAAGAAACCTTCCCTTGCGTATTTGGCATATGTGTAGCCGGCCGGAAGATTTAACCTGCCAAGAAACAATCCCGCTATCTGTATAATACAAAATAGAATGTATAGCGCAGTGAGAAGTCCTGTTATGGTAATGGCCAACACTGGTTCTCCTGTCCGTCGGTCAACCACTTCTTCTTTGATTTTACCACGGCAAAGCCACGCAATCAGCGCATAAGAGCCAAAATAAACCAAAGTCATTTGCAGAAGCACGCAAAATATATTGTATATTGTAATATTTTCCAACAACCCTTTGGTCATCTGACGAAATACGGCGTCTGCGCTGGCAAGAAGCAATAGCACTATGAGCATGAGCGGTATCCCCACCAACAGTCCAAGCCCCGCATACCAGATTCTTTTGTCCATTTTCCTTGCGCCGCTCTTCCTATATGCGGACGCATCCGCAATAGGGCGATTCCACTCCCCCAAACTGGCCGCCATTGCGCAGATACTGCCAAGAAATTTCCCCAATTTCCATCCCTGGGTATTGCGAAACTGCTTTAGCAAAAAACTCATCATAAGCAGAAAACAACCCAGTTTATTAAAGAATATAATCCTGCCGTCGTCTGTGCAGAACGTGGAAATGCCAAGAAGCACCATGGCAGCGATGTAAAAAACGCTTCCTTTTTTTAAGGTAATCCCCAGTTTTGATAAAGACAAGCGCAAAAACAAGAGACTGCCGCCTACGAAAAAAGGGTAGGTAATCCCCGAACCGTTCCGAAACATGCAGAATACATAAAAGACAGCATACAAAAACGCCACAGGACCAAAGAAGTTAAAATTGTCCTTCATACATTTTGTTTCCGCCGTATCCTCTTTGGGAGGATACCCCTGAGTCCTATATCCACCACGCACAACATTTCCCTGCCCTGGGCGAACATTTCCCGGGGACATGGGGCTTCCCTGACTTGGTGAAACGCTTCCCGGGGACATGGGGCTTCCCTGACTTGAAGGAACGCTTCCCGGGGACATGGGGCTTCCCTGACTTGAGGGAACGCTTCCCTGAGACCTGGGGCTTCCCTGACTTGAAGGAATGCTTCCCGGGGACATGGGGCTTCCCTGTCCTGGAGGAAAGCTTCCTGATGGCATTGTGGTTCCCTGGCTTGGTGAAACACTTCCTGATTGCATTGGACTTCCCTGGCTTGGTGAAACACTTCCTGATTGCATTGGGTTTCCCTGGCTTGGTGAAGCACTTCCTGATTGCATTGGACTTCCCGGTCCCGGGGTAATACTTCCTGATGGCATTGAGCTTCCCTGGCTCGATGAGACACTTCCTGATGACATTGGGCTTCCCTGACTTGGTGAAACGTTTCCCGGGGACATTGCGGTTCCTACAATTGCTCCATGCTCCAAGGGGGTTTGCGCCTCCCTACGGCACTCTTCTGCATTGTCAACCTTGGTTTCCCCCCTTGCCACACTGGCTTCTTGTGCTGCCGAAATATCCGGCGACACATTGTCATCCGTCTTCAGAGAGTTTGCGCTATCGCCGCTTTCTTTCGTCCAGGACGAATCTTCCCTGTTACTGCGATTCTCTTCCATCCATACACTTTGATTTTTCTCATTCATATTCTGATTCTCCTTCCCGTCTTCCTCCCGCCTTAAATGACTATCTATTGATACTATTTTCCTGTTCCTCATTTCCCTGTTTCTGATTTTACTGTTCCCAAAGTCACTCAGCCGGAATCTTCTTCCACATATTCCAGAATATCTCCCGGCTGGCAGTTCAATGCCTTGCAAATAGCTTCCAGTGTCGTAAATCTCACTGCTTTTGCCTTATTATTTTTCAAGATGGACAAATTTGCCAGCGTAAGGTCCACCTCACCCGCAAGTTCCGTCAGACTCATTTTACGCTTTGCCATCATCACATCCAGATTCACAACAATTCCCATTCCGACACTCCTTTTCCGCCAGAATCCACATATGCTTCCACGCCCCCGCCACAAAACATTCCCTGTTTCCACAGAGCAAAAACTTCTCATGAAAAACTTCGGGGCGCCTCAGTTAATCCTTACATGCTTTCTTTCTATATGGTAAGGTCATTCTCCTGTTTATATTTTACCGCCTCTTCAAACACACCTGCCAATACCTTGCTGAACAGTCCCGCAATGACAAATACAAACATCACCACCGCCATGGCAATTGTTACATAGACAATACTTCGCACCATTGACATTACGGCTATAAAAAAACTCCAATTTCCCATTTTCCGCAGACTTATCACATTTTCCCACACAAAGCAGTTATTATCCAATACCGTCTTGAATATTCTGCGCAATTCCCTCAGCAATACCACAGCCGACACGCCCAGCACAAAATATATCATAACCGATTCTTCATAATGTTCAACCAGACACGGGAAACATGCTCCAATAAACTTAATGCTTATGGGCAATGTAATTGTCACCAAAATCCCTGTAAAAAACATAAAATCCAATAGATACTTTGTCCCCATAGTCAGGTTTCTTCTGCTTCTGTCCCTATTTTCCTTTGGGAATGCCTGTGTATTTATCACATTCAATTTCGTTCCTTCCTCCGAGTTTTCCATTGGTCCCATATCCTTTTTCACATTCATTTCCAGCTCCCTGCAACCTTCCCACACTCCAACATTCTAACACTCCAGCACCCCTGCACCCTGCACCCCAGCACTCCAGCACCCCTGCACTCCAGCACTCCAGCACTCCAGCACTCCAGCACTCCAGCACTCCTGCACTCCTGCACTCCAGCACTCCTGCACTCCTGCACCCCAAGCTTTAAAACACCAGCCTGTATTCAAAACTCCCTTTTACTCCTCTTGTTCAGAACCCCACTTTATCCTTTTTATCTTCTCTTATCAGAATTCACCCGGCAGAACTTCTCCCACATCCTATCCTTTGGTGCCACTAATATACCACTTTCACTTTTGATTGTCAACAATCTTTTATTGATAATCAATAAATATTTATTGATTATACTCATAAAAAGGTTTACTCAAAAGAATTACCCCAAATGGCAGACAGGGCGAATGCCAACGCACCCACCCTGTCTGCCATTTTTCTGATTTTAATTTATATGCAGCGCCATTGCCACCTTACTGTGACTTGCGTCCTTTGGCACTGTCAGCCTGCCTGCCTCCACCTCATCATGCACCATCATCATTCTGGCATCCAATACACACATAGAAGCGCAGTATGTCAATTGCTCCTTCAACGTGGATATATTCGTTCTCTCCAAAACGCAAATGGTTTTATAAAGTAACTTATGAAAGATTTCCAGAATTTCACTGTACAGAGGATGCGCTTTCCAGATTTCATGAATTCGCTCCAAGACATTCTCTTCCAAAAGTACCACATCCAAAATCACGCTGCCATCTTCGCCTTCATGGGCAAAGCAATTTTCAAGCCTCTTCCATATCCTTTTTTCCGAATCCGTAAAATCAGATATGTTCCGATTATTTTTTACAATCTCTCCCAGGAATCGAATGTCCTCTCCTTGTGGCAGACCCTCCCGATTCCACATTCCATAATCCGAAAGCTTATACACCCAAAGTGTAGTATTGTCTGCTCCGTATCCGTTATGTCCCATACCGCACTTTTCCGGGATCTCAGCTGCTTCGTAGCCCACAAACCCCCAGTTTCCTCCGTCCGTGCGCTTTACAGGACATTGAATATCATACGCCTCCTGGGCCTCTATAAAATAATCCACACCATATATCACTGCCCACCACTTTAACTCCTCGTCGGCCATCCCGTTTCTTACGACCCCAAGCTCCCTTATCTGGCCAAGAGTATCAGAGATCAGCCTGTCCAGCAGCCTGCTTCTCTCCTTGGAATCTTCTCGCTGCGCCTGGTATATCTCCTGCTGACATTCCCTGCTTAAGATGAAAAAGTTCGTCACATACTTGTCCCCCACCTGCTTCAGCAAAGTGGCATCCACAAGAAGCTTCACTTCTTCTTCCATGTAGGGCATGGCTATACCAAGTTCAATTGACAATTCCTCCATTGTGGAGGGATTATTGCTGGCTTCCAGCAAAATATTCTTGGGAAGCATTCTCCCTACTGCACTCCATGGAAGCCCTGAAGGCTGGCTTCCGCTTGCCGCAAACCTTACTTCTTCCGGTTTGTAACTTCTTGTACCAAATTCTCTTGCCATCTCCATACCTTCTTTCAATATTTTTCGGGCGCGAAACAGCTTTGACTCCACAGTTCCCTTGGAAATACCCAGCATTGAGGCAATTTCACGGGTTTTTCTGTCTTCAATGTAATAAGCAAGAATAATGTCACGGTAGCTGGAAGAAAGAAACGACAATTCTCTGCGCATCAGTGCCAGATTTTCTCCTTGAATTATCTCCTCTTCCATCCCTGCCTTTTCATCCTGGATTTCATACTCACCAATGTCCGTTCCCGCTATGGATTCCGAAATATGATGCTTTCGGTCCGCCCATGCGCTGTAACGATTTCTGGCAATTCGCCATACCCATGCGGAAAAATGATCCGGAACGGTACCTTTGTGGAAAGCTTGTAGAATATTCAGAGAAATATCCGATGCCAAATCCTCGGCTTCCTGACTATTCCCTGTCTTTTTCAGACAGAAGTAAAACACCTTTCCAAAATAGTCTTCCAAATAATTCTTAATTAATCCGTCCCTTGTGAGAATCTCTTTTGTCACTTTCCAGCCTCCCTCTTCGGATTCGTATTCTATCAGCCCTTATCCTTTCTGCATGCTGCCCTGTCAACGCCCTTCATTGATATAGTGTGGCATTTGGAATTTTGCTTGCACATAAATTTATATTGGAAAACATATCCACATACAGACATCGCCTGTTGAAGTATTTTATACGTCTTCCATGCGATACAGACGCAATCCGTTCTTCCAGGTTATCTCCCGCACCTCCTCTTCTGACATTCCCTTTATCTGCGCCATGGCTTCAACCACATAAGGCAAATACAGAGAGCTGTTTCGTTTCCCTCTGTGGGGAGCCGGCGCCAGATAAGGGCAGTCTGTTTCCAGCACAATTCTGTCCATAGGAATATATTCCACTGCTTCTTTTAATTTTTTAGCGTTTTTGAAAGTCAGTACACCACCGATTCCAATATAAAACCCCATGTCCAAAAAGGTCCTGGCTGTTTCCTTCGTATAAGAAAAGCAATGCACTACACCCCCTATCTCGCCGGCCCTCTCCGCAGTCATAATATCCACCGTATCTTTGGCTGCGTCCCTGGAATGTATCACCACAGGAAGTCCACATTCTCCTGCCAGTCCCAATTGCCTCACAAACCATGTCTTTTGCAGGTTTTTCTCCGGCTCATCCCAATAATAATCCAGGCCGATTTCCCCCACCGCAACACATTTCTTCAAACCGCATATTCCCCGCAGCCATTGAAACGACTCTTCATTCAGTTCTGCTGTCTCACTGGGATGTACTCCCAACGCAGCGTATATATTATCATACTTTTCCGTCAATTCCACTGTGCGTTTACAGGACTCCAGACTGCTTCCCACATTTACCACCCTGGCAATTCCCTGCCTGGGCAGCTCTGCCAGAAGCTCATCCCTGTCCTCATCAAAAGCCTCATCCTCATAATGGGCATGAGTATCAAATATTCCTGTCATCGCTCCATCTCCTTGTACTACCAAAATAATCTTCAAATTTGCTTGTCCGAGTCCATAAATGCCTGGTACCCCAGTGCATTATTCTTAAGTAATCAGCACTTGCTTCTTGCGCCGGCACTGCGTTGTCGTCAGTCAGCGATGCCACCGCAGCGCTTCCTCATATCCTAATACCAAGCAGGGATGGGATTACGCATATTGTCATACCAGGACAGTATTTCTTGGGCCTGCCCCAGCATGGTATTCACCTCATCCTGGCCGAAAGGTATCGCCCAGTATGCGGAGGAAAGGGTATTGCCGGAAATATAAAGCGCAAGCAGCTTCCAGAAATCCAATGGCACTTCATCTTCAAAATATCCGTTTATCATGCCGGACGCAAAAAGGGGCGCTTTCTGAGCACACCATACAATGCGGTTAAAGTCCTCCCATGGATCCCCGTATGCATTGCGATTAAAGTCAATGATATGAAGCTGCCCATTCCGGGCAATCATCATATTTCCGATATGATAGTCACCATGCTGATAAACCTGCGGTCTGTTTTTCAGCAAATGACGATTCTCGTTGATATAGTCAATAAACGCCTGCCCATTCTCATACTTCACAGGGCATTCCTGATACTTTCTAATCCTCTCATCCAACTTATGATTATAACAGGTCTCCCAATCTTCCTCCGTTGCAGGAGCCGGTATGGAATGAATCTTGCAAAGGATGCGACCCGCTTCGAGACCATACACATACTGTTGTGTGTCAGAATAACCTGGAATACTTCGTTCGGCATCCTCGCCGTCAATCCAGCTCTGGATAGAATAGACACCATCCTCACAGATGCCAAACTCCATAGGCTGACACATAGGTATTCCAAAGGAAGAAACCCATTTCATCATATTATATTCAGACTGTTTTTCGTCATACTGCGCAATATTGGAAATGCGCAAAAGATACCTTGTTCCGTTCTCATCAACAGCACAATATTTTTTATCACTTGACCAGCCTTTGTTTATATATTCTTTTGATACAAAATTCATCTGCGCCCCCCATAACTAACCATAAGTAAAACAGCAGTCATCATATCGCAAAACTCCCATGGGGTTAAAATATAACCCTTATTCTCTTCTAACCTTGAGAACATCCATTCTTTTTCGCCTTTACTTGTGATACGGTTCTCCATAATAATCTTAAGTGCGAAAAATCTCATAGTATTATCTTAAAATAACTTTTGACAACCCTCTATTTCCCGCCTAAATCTTAGCTTTCCTGCACTTTTCGACCTTCCTCAAAACTTTGCCTTTACTTATGGTATGGTGCTCCATATCATACCTAAACGCGAAAATAGCCCCATATTATTTTGTCAAACAAGGCAGCGCACTTGTAAATGCTCTGCCCTGTCATGTTCCTGTTTTCAAATAATATGATATTCTCTGTATAGTATCAGACGATAATCTTTATCGTCTTTCATTCTCTCTATTTCAGTAAACCGTTTATCTGCCACCAATTTTTGTATCAAAGCAAGCATCAGTTCTTCACCATATTCTCTTCCTTTTTTCACATTCTCCTGGTCTCTCATCAACAATGTCATATACTCATGCCTCC
>CAJUGT010000007.1 GCA_910586435.1 uncultured Acetatifactor sp.
GCAATGCGGTATATACCATGACCCCGGGGTGGTCGCCCATCAACGAAGACATTGTGGAGTATTTTTTGTTTGAGGGCGGACGGGGATATTGTGAACATTTTGCGGCCACGGCTACGCTGATGTATCGGCTTTACGGAATTCCGGCCAGGTATGCCACAGGCTATTTGGTGTCGCCGGAAGACTTTACCAGGCAGGAGAACGGGAGCTGGAAGGCTTCTGTGACCGATGAAGCGGCCCATGCGTGGACAGAGATTTTTCTGGAAAATTATGGTTGGACGCCTGTGGAAGTGACGCCTGGGGCAGACGGAAGGAACAGAGCCGCATATCCTGGTTTTGATTATAATGTGTTTACAAAAATACGGGAGACTCAGGGGTGGGAGAAGGAAGATGACAGGATTTCGGCAGAGAAAGAGTCCGGGAATGACAGTGCTTCTCTGCCAAAGTGGGAGATGAACCGGTATCTGGGCTATGTGCCCAGTATTGTTTGTCTGATGCCCCTGGCCCTGGACTATCGGCGGCTAAGACGACTGCGAAAGCTTGAGCGGACAGGGTGCAGGAAAGTATTTGCCAGACTGCTGCTCATGCTGCGTTCCGAGGGGATTTTGGAGGAATACGATGGGTCGGAGGAAGATTTTGCCCAAAAGCTAGGGGGGATTACATCGGTGTCAGAGAAAGATATTGCCCGAATGCAGACAATAGTCTGCCGGGTGGCGTTCGGTGTCTGGGCACCGGAACCGGAGGAAGAGGATTTTGTGAGGAGGATGTATCTGCGGCTGGCGGAAGCGGTGTATGCGCGGCTGAATTGGCGCAGAAAGCTGATTTTTCGTTATGGCAGGGCTTTTTGCTGATATAGAGAAAACGATGGGGTAGTGTCAGACCGAACAAGCCCCGGGAGGGAAGTTGCGGAACTAAATTAGAAAAGAGGTGATTGGCATGAATAGATTTGAGTATGTGGTTGTGGAGATTGATGGGGATTATGCCCATTTAAGACGCACGGATGTGGAGTCGGAGGAGCTGAAGCTGGTAGCCAGGGCATTGCTTCCGCCGGAAATCGCTGAAGGCACCAGGCTGCTTTATGAATGGATGAGTTACAGTGTGATGGAATAAAGAAGCAGGAATAAGGTTATGTGTTGTCACTGTGAATGTAAACAATAACTATGTGTTATCAGAATTTGTACGAATCTGGATAATTGTGTTGAAATTTTTCTGATTATTAGGTACACTGAAATTAACCCCATATAGTGTGGGCATTTTTTTGTCGGAAGGAGAGATATAATGAAAAAGGCCATAAATCAGTCTACTTTATTTTTAATCCTAAATGGTATTTCTATTTTGACATTATTGTTTCTGGTACTTTCCCTGATGGAATACAACCGGATTACAGATCATCTAAGCGGGGCAAATGAAAAGCGAGTTACGCTTACATATAACGCAAATCGTTTTATGAATGGATCCGCCTATTTAACCAATGAGGTAAGGGCCTATGCCGCCACCGGCAGTCAGGAGCATTATGATAATTACTGGGATGAGGTTAATGTGCAGAAAAACAGGGACAAGGGTGTTGCTGCCATGCAGGAGATCGGCATTACTGAGGAAGAGCAGGCAATGATCAATGAAATGTCGGCGCTTTCCAATGCGCTGGTGCCTCTGGAAGAGGAGGCTATGAAGGAGGTACAGGCAGGACAGAGGGAAGACGCCATTGCGTATGTATACGGGCAGGAGTATAACGATTCCATCGCAAAGATAAATTCCCTGAAGGAACAGTTTCTTGCGGCGTTGGACAAACGGACTTTGAACAGTGTGGAGCTTTTGCTGCGGCAGGAAGAATTTGTGCGTATCAGGATGATTGCAGCCATAGTTATGGTTGGAGTGATGCAGCTGATTGTGATAACTGTTACCAGAAGAAGAGTGCTTCGTCCGGTAATTCTGGTGAAAGAACAGATGGGTGAGATTTCCAAGGGGAATCTTTCGGAGGATTTTTCTCTGCGGTCGGATACCTCCGAGATAGGGATGCTGGTGGAGTCCATTCATGAGACAAAACGGGAATTGAAAAAGTATATACAGGACATAGATTCGGTGTTGTCACAAATGGCCCAGGGGAATATGGACCTGTCTGTGGGGGATGATTATCGTGGAGAGTTCCTGCCGATTCAAAATGCCATGCGGCAGATTCTGGATGCTTTGAATAATGCGCTTCTGGGCATTAACCGCACAGCGGAACAGGTGTCATTGGAGTCCGAGAGGCTGTCATCAGGCGCAAGGACATTGTCCAACGGCACCGTGCAGCAGGCGTCGGCCGTGGAAGAACTCTCTGCCAGCATACAGGATATTTCCAGGCAGGTGGACTCCACTTCGGGGGATGCGGAGCAGGCCAGGAAGGCTGCGGAGGACGCTTCGGAAATGATGGGACTCTGCGGGCAGAAAATGGAAGCTTTGACGGCTGCCATGGAGAATATTTCCAAGGCATCTCACCAGATTGGCGGCATCATTAAGACAATTGAGGACATTTCTTTCCAGACGAAAATACTGGCTCTCAATGCGGCTGTAGAAGCGGCAAGGGCAGGGGAAGCCGGACAGGGATTCGCAGTGGTGGCCGACGAAGTACAGAGTCTGGCCAACAAGAGCGCTACATCTGCCCAGGGAATTACGGAATTGATTGAAAACGCCATGGAGTTGGTTCAGTATGGTTCGTCTCTGTCCTCCGAGACAACGAATGCTCTTGCGGCAGTGGTTTCCAGTGCGGAGAAATCAGCGGAGATGGTGGAGAGAATAGCCGATTCCGCATTCTCACAGTCACAATCTCTGAAACAGCTGACACGAGGTATGGAACAGATTTCCGAAGTGGTTCAGACCAATGCGGCAACATCCCAGGAGTCGGCAGCTTCCGCAAGGGAATTGAGCGATATGGCTTCGGAACTGAAGCTTTCGGTACAGAAATTCCGTCTCAGAGGAATATAAAAACAACACCCCCTGGAAAAGCCCCAGGGTACTGCCGGTGGGTGCGGAACTGGAATATAAAAACAGCACCCGCTGGAAAAGCCCCAGGGTACTGCCAGTGGGTGCGGAACTGGAATATAAAAACAGCACCCACTGGAAGTACCCAGAACAATTTATGGGCACAGGAATTGGTGAACATAAATTGTTCTCAAAGCACCAGGGTATTTCCAGTGGGTGCGGAGCTGGAAGATAAAAACAGCACCCACTGGAAGTACCCAGAACAATTTATGGGCACAGGAATTGGTGAACATAAATTGTTCTCAAAGCCAGGGTACTGCCAGTGGGTGCGGAACTGGAATAGGAGGTCACTATGAGTCGTTTGAAAATTGCCACGCCGAATCAGGCGCAGTTGACTGTAGAACGTCTGTACAAGGATCTGGAGCGGCGTATCATTGCCAGTCCTCCCGGACTTTGTCCTGTGGATTTGCAGCTTTCATTTCTGAAGCTCTGTCATGCCCAGACCTGTGGAAAATGCGCCCCCTGCCGTATTGGGCTTGGGCAGCTGCAGAATCTGCTGGAAGATGTGCTGGAGGGCAGGGGAAGTCTTAAAACGCTCGATTTAATTCGGGAGACTGCTGCCAGCATCATGGATTCCGCTGACTGCGCCATCGGATATGAAGCCGCCCATATGGTTTTGACAGGTATGGATGGTTTTATGAAAGATTATAAACACCATATTGAACACGGGAAATGTTCCTGCCATATTACCCAACCGGTGCCCTGCGTGGCGCTGTGCCCGGCAGGGGTGGATATTCCCGGATACATAGCGCTGGTAAGAGAGGAAAGATACGCGGACGCAGTAAAGCTGATACGCAAAGACAATCCTTTTCCCACTGCCTGCGCATTGATTTGTGAACACCCCTGTGAAGCCAGGTGCCGCAGGAATATGATTGACAGTTCCGTGAACATTCGTGGGCTGAAACGTATGGCCGTGGACAATGCAAGGGCCAATAGGGTTCCGGTGCCAGAGAAGGCGGAAAGCACAGGAAAATGTGTGGCTATTGTGGGAGGCGGCCCGGGAGGACTTTCCGCGGCTTATTACCTTGAACTCATGGGACATCATGCGGTTGTATTTGAGGAGAAGGGGAAACTGGGCGGGATGCTGCGCTATGGGATTCCCAATTACCGCTTCCCCAGGGAACGTCTTCAGGAGGATATTGATGCCATTCTCTCCACAGGTGTGGAGGTGCGTCTGAATACCCGTATCGGCAACGGAGAGGGTGAGATTCCTTTTGGACAGCTGAGAAAAGAATATGATGCGGTTTATGTGGCAATCGGCGCCCACACGGACAAGAAAATCGGCATTGAAGGAGAAGATTCCCATGGGGTGATTTCCGCAGTGGAGATGCTGCGCCATATCGGCGATGAGGACATGCCGGACTTTAGGGATAAAACAGTTGTGGTGGTAGGGGGAGGAAATGTTGCCATGGACTGTACTCGTTCCGCAATTCGTCTGGGGGCGAAAAAAGTGGGGATTGCCTACCGAAGACGCCAGGACGACATGACAGCGCTGCCGGAGGAAGTAGAAGGCGCCATTGCGGAAGGAGCGGAACTCTATAGCCTGAAGGCGCCGCATAAAATTGAAGCGGATGAGAACGGAAATGTGACCGCTTTGTGGGTGGAACCCCAGATTATCGGTCCCATAGATGCCTGGGGCAGGGCAAGGCCCATTCAGGCAGATGTGCCATTACAGAGAATCCCCTGTGATATTGTGGTGGTTGCCATTGGACAGGGGATAGAAATCCGTGATTTTGAGGAGGCGGGTTTGTCCGTGAAAAGAGGTACCATCGCTGCGTTGAGTGACAGTGAGGTAGAGGATGTGAGAGGGGTATTTGCGGGCGGAGACTGTGTGACAGGTCCGGCTACGGTGATACGCGCAATTGCGTCCGGCAAGGTGGCAGCGGCCAATATTGATGAATATCTTGGCTTCCATCATGTGATTTCATGTGATGTGGAGATACCGCCGGTAAATTATGAAGATAAGGAACCCTGTGGGAGGATACAGTTATCCGAAGAAGAAGCAGGAGTGCGAAAGAAGAGTTTTGACGCTTTTGAGTGCGGCATGACGAAGCAGGAAGCATGTCAGGAAGCGGGCAGATGTCTTCGTTGTGACAAATATGGCTATGGTAGCCTGAAAGGAGGACGTGCTGCGATATGGTAAACCTTGTGATAGACGGCCTGTCCGTATCAGTTCCCGAAGGCACTACAATTATGAAAGCCGCAGCGGGAATAGGGATTGAGATTCCGCATTTATGTTTTTTAGAGGGGATTAACGAAATAAGTGCCTGTAAGGTCTGTGTTGTGGAGATGCAGAGTCATGGAGAAAAGGCAAAAGAAAAACTCATCACTGCCTGCAACAGCTCTGTGGAGGAGGGAATGGTGATTTATACCAATTCTCCCAAAGTAAGGAGGGTGCGCCGCAATAACGTGGAGCTGATTTTGTCCCAGCATGATTGTCATTGCGCAACCTGTGCCAGAAGCGGCAATTGTAATTTGCAGAAGATTTCAAATGATTTGGGCATACTGGAAGTTCCCTATAAGGAGGAAGTGCCAAAGACGCCGTGGGACAGCAATTTCCCCCTGATTCGTGATTCCAGAAAATGTATCAAATGTATGCGCTGTGTGCAGATTTGCGATAAAGTGCAGGATATGCGTGTATGGGATGTACAGAATACAGGTTCCCGCACTACGGTGGATGTGGCCGGCAATAAGACCATTGATACCAGCGACTGTACTCTGTGCGGCCAGTGTATCACCCACTGTCCTACAGGGGCTCTGAGGGAGCGCTTTGACATTCCGAAGGTATTCCAGGCATTGGCGGAGTCCTCCCGGATTACAGTGGTACAGGTAGCTCCTGCGGTTCGTGCCGCATGGGGAGAGGAGCTGGGGCTGGCGCCGGAGGATTTCACTGAGGGAAAGATGGTTGCCGCTTTGAAACGCATGGGATTTGACTATGTATTTGACACCAATTTTGCGGCGGATCTGACCATTATGGAGGAAGGAAACGAGTTGTTGGAACGGCTTGGAAATCCTGGGAAATACGCATGGCCCATGTTTACTTCCTGCTGTCCTGGCTGGGTCAGCTTTGTCTCCAAGAGATATCCGAAATATCTGCGCAATTTATCTACGGCCAAATCTCCCCAGCAGATGTTTGGGGCAATGGTCAAGACTTATTTCGCGCAGAAAAAGGGAATTGACCCCCATACGATTTGCAGTATTTCCATTATGCCCTGTGTGTCCAAAAAGCGTGAGGCAGCTCTGTCCTATATGAGGAGCGCAGGGGCAGGGCAGGATGTGGACATTGTGCTCACCACCAGAGAACTGGTGAGGATGATGCGTGCGGAACACATTAATCCAAAGTTCCTGAAAGAGGAATCTTTTGATTCTCCTTTGGGGGAAAGCACTGGTGCCGGAGTGATCTTCGGCGTCACGGGAGGCGTGATGGAAGCGGCGCTTCGCACGGCATATGCAGTGGTGGAAGGACATAATTGTGAACCGGATGCTTTTCCGGCAGTGCGGGACACCAGGGGCATCAAAGCAGCCCAGGGAATTCCGGGCGCAGGTGACGCAAAAGGGGCTGAAAGTGCTTTGGATACCCAGGGAATCAGTGGAGAGGAAAGAGAGATTCGTCTCATGGGCAGGAGGGAAGCCGATTTTGAGTTGGGCGGTAAAATCTTACATACCTGTACTGTCAGTGGCCTGGGCAATGCGGAGAGATTGATGCAGGATATTGTGTCAGGAAAAGTACATTATGATTTCGTGGAAGTGATGGCATGTCCCGGGGGCTGTGTGGGCGGCGGTGGACAGCCCATTCATGACGGGTATGAGATGGCAGAGGAGCGGGGCCGTGAATTGTATCGGCTGGATGAAGAAAGACCTCTTCGCTATTCCCATGAGAATCCGGAGGTACAGAAGGCATATGAAGAATTTCTGGGAAAACCTCTCAGCCGCAAGGCCCATGAACTTCTTCATTCCAAACATGTGAATGAGCTGGTATTTGAAACCCATAATTATATTTAAGTCACAGGGCGGCAATGATATTGGGATAGGAAGAGGAATATTTTCTGGTTGTTGTGGCAGCTGTTCCGAAAGAGATGAAATTGCGTAAGGAGAAGCAGATTGATGGTATCCCGCAGAAATTTTTTCAGTATTATAGTGATGATGGCTGTATTGCTGTTTATGTTTCAGTTCTCCCAGGTAATCAAGGAGAATGACAGTGATTTTGACATTAACACATACGCGCTGGAGGAAAGTGTGCCCAATGACCCCAAATGGCGGCCGGATGTCATGGAGAACGGCAATTTTGTAGTATTTTGCGGCAGTGAGGACGGAGCGGTATATCCTGTGGTGGAACAGTGGTGTGTCTATACCAAAAGGGGGCTGGTGGTATATGATGCGCCTGAAGAGTATCAGATGGATAAGGATAAGCTGCCGGAGGCAGTTCTGGTCGATTCCGGGGAGATTGATTTAGAGGAGCAGTTTACCGCCTTTTCCGCCTTGACAGACAGGGGAATTACTTTGGTATTCTGTAATTTGCCGGAGGCGGCGAAGATAAAACAGAATGACAGGCTGCGCAGGCTTCTGGGAATCGGGCAGGTACCCTCGGAACGGATAGAAGTAGAAGGAATACATCTGTTTTCCGGATTTTTGCTGGGGGGCGAAATATGGTATATGACAGCAAAAGAAGAGGAGGCGAAAAACCAGGATTTGAATCTCAGTGTTCCATGGTATATTACCCTGGGCGGGACGAAAACTTATATGGTGGGAATCCTGGAGGAGCTGCTTGGGGAGGAAGAGGCCAAAAATGAATATTTTCCGCCCCTAATCTGGAGAAACAGCTACGGACAGTCCAAAGTATTTGTGGTGAACGGCGATTATCTTTCGGATATGACAGGGCTGGGCATCCTGGATGCCATGATGTACGAGGCGGATTCCTATGTCTTATATCCGGTGGTAAACGCGCAGAATGCCATTGTGACCAATTATCCGGAATTTGCGGGAGAGAACGACTCGGTGATGATGGAATTGTACAGCAGAAACATGGCTGCGGTGCAGAGGGATATTTGCTGGCCTGATTTGGCCGCATTGATAGAGAGGAATAAACTGAAGCTGACCTGTCTGTTGGCGCCGCAGTATCATTATCTGGATGAGCTGGAACCTGTGGGCGAGACAGTACCTTTTTACCTGCAACAGCTTAAGGAAACCGGCGGGGAGGCGGGAATTTCCCTTGATTTTGGAGAGGGAATCACACTGGCGGAGAAGCTGGCAAGGGATGAAAGCTTTTATGCTTCCCTGGAGAACCGGTATTTGTATACATCAGCCTTTATTGAACAAAAGGCTTTTGAGCAAATGGGGGGGGTACTTCAGGAGACAGAATTGCTGGAGAATATCCGAACTGTGGCAAGTGACTTTTCCAGGGAAGAACCTGTATTATCCTGGTATGTGTTCACGGATGACAACGAGAATATGACAGGCCGGGGACAAGTGACATTGCAGGGAGTCACCAGCGATGTCAACACACATACTTATTCCGACGACCTATATGTGAGAAGTCTTGAAACAGCCCTGGGGTATTCTAATATCAGGATTGATATGCATGATGTGCTCTGGCCCGGCTCAAAAGAGGATCAATGGGAGAATATGTATGACAGTATGGCCAGCAATCTGAATACTTATTGGAAAGCTTTTTCCGGGTTTGACCGGACAACGCTGACAGAGAGTGACAGAAGAGTTCGGGCATTCCTGAATCTGGATTACTCAGACAGAAGAGTGGAGGACTGTATTTATTTGGATATCTCCGGCGCAGAAGAAGGGTGGTTTCTGCTGCGGGTGCATGGGGAAGAAATAGAATCCGCTGAGGGTGTGGAATACGAAGAGATTGAAGATGGATCGTATCTGCTCCATGCAACGGGAGCGCAGGCGGAGATTCACCTGCGCAGGAACGGGGGACTCAAAATTTTCTATCAAGAATCTAAATCAAAATAAGCAAGGAGCGTTTCAAGAAAAATACCGTAAGCTGCGCCTTTGGATGTGGCGGGCAGGGTAAGGGTTCCCAAAGGTACCTGACCATTTTGCTTCGTTGCCGCATTGGCGAATTGAATGGGCTGGCCCGTGTAGGGGTCTGTGAGGCCGAAAGACATTTCATAAGAATCTTCCGGAAGAGAGCGCACAGCCAGGGGAAAGGTAAAGGAAGCTTCCTGTCCTGCTTTTATGGTGCGCACATCCATTTGCGCCGGCAGGGAGATCAGGACGCCGGAGGAGGACGCAAGAAGAGAGATTTTGGCGTCAAAATTGCGATAGGACGGCGCAAAACCCGTGTTTTGTATGGTTATGGTAAGAGAAGCGCAGTCACTTTTCATAGCGTCATAGGAAAGTTCTGTTTTGGTAATTGTAAAGCGGTATCCCAAATGAGCTTCAATGTAGTCGAGGCCGTTCATTCCCTGAAAGCAGCCGTCACCTTCATAGGTGGCGGCTTTCCATTTTTCCAGCACTTCTGCGTCATGGTCACGGTTCAGATAGGATACATGCATCCGCCGTAAATCAATAACAGCATTCTCAAAATCATTGTACGGGTTGTCGAGTACGGCTTCTCCGCCGTTTGGCACATATTGGCAGAGGTATTCCTGAAAGGCAATTTCTTCTTCTCTTGTTCCCTTTTCTTCGGGAACCGCGCTGTCAGCAAAGGAAGTATCATCATAGGTACCCAGGTCATATACGGACCCCAGCATACCATCGTTGAACAGTCCCAGGCGGGAGGACAATGTACCATCAAACGCGTTTTCCTCCCCTATGGGGGATTTGCTCTGGGTGACGCCACGCAAATGTGACGGGGTTCTGACTGCCAGGAAGATGGCGGGGTCAATGACTTGGGATAAATGTGTCATAAGGTAACGGTTGTGTTCGTGGGAACCAAAGCGGGTCTGGGTCATTTCGCCGCAATTTCCGGTAAATGTGCTCTGGATAACCAACACGGAATCGGCGTATTGATTGACTATGGCAGCCACCTGATCCATATGTCTCACAACCTGGGATAGCTCCGCAGGTTCCGTTTCCAGCGCTTTGCCGTCCCAATCGTAGAGAAACCGGAGGATAACCTGTTTTTTAGAAAGGGATATTTCTGATAAAATACTGTCTAACTGTTGCAGAGCTGTTTCACTTATATCGGAATGGGCATAATTTTTCAGATTGATTTGCGCCATCATAAGGTGACGTCTGTTGGAATAAATATCCTGTCTGCATCGCAAAGCCATGTTTTCCGGTGGGTCTTCTGAGAGAAGATAACCGTTTAGATGAAAAAAACCACAAAATGGATTGTCTAAGAGAGCGTTGGTTTCCGTAAATGCGGCAGGGGTATAAGATATGGGCCGAAAGCGAGAGTACAGAACAAAAAGGGCCAGGGCCGCAAACAGGATTATATGGAATAATATCGCAAAAATGCGCAGGATTTTCTTCAACGTGATACCTCCCTGTGAGAGTCAGTCTGGATGTATTTGCGGGCTGCCAAATGTGAAAACAGTAACCATAGTATATCATTTTGCGGCGGAAAAAGCTATAGGAATTGGCACGGGGAAAAAGCAGGTTTGGAACAATACATGGTAATACAGTGTGGAAACGGACTTTGTAAAGGGGTTTAGAAAAATTTTAGAAATCTGCAAATGCCCGTAAATCAGGCATTTCAGGCATGTTATTAGCACTCTGTTAAATTGAGTGCTAATTTTGCCTTGACTTTTATCCCCAATGGTTTTAAACTTGACTTCAGAGAGACAGGCAGGGCATAGAGTAAATCACCTGCGCTGCGCAAAAAGCTGCAAAACAAAGAATAGGAAGAAAGGGATGTTATAAAATGGGAAATTCCAACACAGTAAGAAACGGTAATTTATCAATCAACAGTGAGAATATTTTTCCGATTATCAAGAAGTGGCTTTATTCGGACCATGATATTTTCTACAGAGAGCTGATATCCAATGGCTGTGATGCTGTGACAAAGCTGAAAAAGCTGGATATGATGGGGGAGTATGCTCTGCCTGACGGATATAAGCCTCGGATAGATGTGATTGTCAATCCGGAGGAGAAGACCTTGACTGTGATTGACAATGGTTTGGGCATGACTGCGGATGAGGTGAATGAATATATCAATCAGATTGCTTTTTCCGGCGCTACGGACTTTATTGAGAAATATAAGGATAAGAGCAATGCGGATCAGATTATAGGGCATTTTGGTTTGGGATTCTATTCTGCTTTTATGGTGGCCGATGAGGTACACATTGACACCCTGTCCTATAAGGAGGGCGCAAAGCCAGTGCATTGGGAATGTGACGGCGGCACGGAATATTCCATGGGCGAGGGAGAGAGGACGGAAGTAGGTACGGCTATCACTCTGTTTTTGAACGAGGACTGCCTGGAGTTCTGCAATGAGTACAAGGCCCGTGAGGTAATTAAGAAGTATTGTTCCTTTATGCCCACTGAGATTTATCTGACCAAGGCCAATTCCCAGGAGACACAGATTATCAAGGCGGAGGAAAAGCAGGAGGATGACATTGTACTGGAAGAAATCCATCCTGAGAAAAAGCCAAAGGAAGGCGGAGAAGATTCAGGAGAAGCAGAGGAGGCAGAAGACAGCGAAAATGTTGAGAAGCTCAAAATCAGGAAGCGTCCTGAGCTGCTGAATGAAACCACTCCCCTGTGGACCAAACATGCCAATGATTGCACCAAGGAGGAATATCTGGAATTTTACCGGAAAGTTTTCCACGATTATAAGGAACCTCTGTTCTGGATTCATCTGAACATGGATTATCCTTTTAACCTGAAAGGTATCTTGTATTTCCCCAAGATTAATATGGAGTATGAGTCCATTGAGGGAACGATTAAACTGTACAATAACCAGGTGTTTATAGCGGATAATATCAAAGAGGTGATTCCTGAATTTCTGTTATTGCTAAAAGGCGTCATTGACTGTCCGGATCTGCCTTTAAATGTGTCCAGAAGCGCTTTGCAGAATGATGGGTTTGTAAAGAAAATTTCCGAATATATATCTAAGAAAGTTGCGGACAAGCTTTCCGGAATGTGTAAGACAGAGAAGGAGGAGTATGATAAATATTGGGATGATATCAGTCCTTTTATCAAATTCGGCTGTCTGAAGGATGATAAATTCTGTGAGAGAATGAATGACTATATCCTGTTTAAAAATCTGGACGGAAAGTATCTGACATTGCCGGAGTGCCTGGAAATTAAGCCTTCCGCTGAAGGTGAGAACGCAGGTGACAGGACGGAGAACACCGGGAAGGAAGAAGACAGCGCTGAAGCCGGGAGCGCTGTGGATGAAAACGGTGAAAAAGTGGAAGCTGAAGTGGTTTCCGATGATGATAAAGGGGAAGACTCCGCAGAAGAGAAGAAGGATAAGATTATTTACTATGTCACCGACGAGAAGCAGCAGAGCCAGTATATTAAGATGTTTAAGGATGCCGGAATGGATGCGGTGATTCTGACTCATAACATTGATCAGCCTTTTGTACAGCAGTTGGAATCCAAAAACGAAGGTGTCAGATTCCAGCGAATTGACGCAGACATGACCGATGCTTTGAAATCTGACACGTCAGAGGAAACAGAGAAGGAGCTGGAAGCGCAGGCAGAGACCCTGGGCAAGCTTATGAAAAAGGCGCTGGGCAATGAGAAGCTGACTGTAAAAGTGGAGAAATTAAAAGACGAAAAGATTTCTTCTGTGCTTACCCTGTCAGAGGAAACCAGGCGTATGCAGGATATGATGAAGATGTATTCCATGCAGGGAATGGATATGGGAGGCTTTGGCGGAGAAGGAGAGACCTTGATCCTGAATGCGAATAACGGTTTGGTTCAGTATGTAACCGATCATCAGGAAGGCGAAAATGTGGAGATGATCTGTGAACAGCTCTATGACCTGGCAAAAATTCAGCAGGCGCCGCTGGCTCCGGAGGCGATGACCAAATTTATCGCAAGAAGCAATGAAATTATGATGATGTTGACTAAATAGAATTGATTTCCGAAGAAGGTGTCATATGACACCTTTTTCGTATTTACATAAAAGTCATGGGAACAAGCGCAAAAGCGATTCCAGTGACAATGGATGGAAAGGAAACCGTTCTTCCCGTAGGTTCCCGCAAGCGGGGTAAATGCGCACATGTGGGAACCGGAATAAAGATACGGATTATTGTACATATTTTTCCAGTGTTGCTTTCACGGCGCCTTTGCCGGAAGAAAGTTCCTCAAAGTATTTTTTTACCGTTTCTGCCATGCCTATGGCGGCCAAATCTACCCCAAATATTTTTTCATTGGAAAGCAGACCGTTTAATTGCTCCAGGTCTTTGGGCTGATTGTTCAGTTGGTATCCGGCTACATAGGAACGGACTGTGTCCAGCAAAGGGTCTGGGCTGGGAGAAAATGCGTTTCCATTGTCATCCATTGCCATCAGGTAGCGCAGCCATCCGGCAAGTACCAGAGGGATTCGTTTTAAATCACCAATGTTCAGGCTGGGGGATTTATCATAGGCTTTGATGGTTTCACCGAAGCGGACGGCTAATTTTTGGGAAGTATCGGTGGCAATTCGCTGAGGAGTGTCCGGCATAAAAGGGTTTGGAAACCGCACATTCAATACCTGGCTTATGAAATCTTTTGGATCAAGAATCCCGGGATTTACCACAACGGGGAGACCTTCCTGGTATCCTACAATTTCCAATAATTTTCGCAGAAGAGGATTCTCCATTTCTTCATAAATACTTTTATAACCTAACAGACAGCCAAAGATAGCCAGAGTGGTATGGAGGGGGTTTAAACAGGTGCAAACTTTCATCTTCTCCACTTTATTCACGGTATCTCTGTCGGTAAAAATGACGCCGCCCTGTTCCAGGGCAGGTCTGCCGTTGGGAAAGGAATCCTCCACAACCAGATATTCACATTCTTCCGCATTCACAAAGGGGGCAATATAGGTATTTTTAGAAGTGGTTACGGCGTCAAGATCCTCAATACCATCCTGTTCCAACAGCGCTTCTATCCTGGCGTCAGGACGGGGCGTGATTTTGTCTATCATGGTCCAGGGAAAAGAGACTTTGGAGGAGTTTTCGACATATGCCTGAAATGATTTTTCAGCCAGCCCTTTTGCGCACCAGGCATTGGCAAAAGAAAGTATGGCAGTCCGCAGCTTATCTCCGTTATGGGAGCAGTTGTCCATGCTGACCATGGCAATGGGAAAGGCGCCGTTTGAAAAACGGTGGTGTAAAAGAGAAGCCACCTTTCCGAGATAACTTTGAGGCTTTTCAGGACCTTTATTACAATCAGACTCTATGGCAGGAAGGATTGTGCCTTTGGCATCGGTTATGGCATAGCCTTTTTCAGTGATGGTAAAACTTGCCATCTGAAGGGAAGGATTGGCGAAAATATCTTTCAGGCGCATAAGATCATCTTCACAGGAACTGTCCAGACTCAGTGATTCCATGATACTGCCGATGACAGTCTTATCCACGGTATTGTCAGACTTCAGAGTGGCAAGAATGGTCAGATTGTCGTGTGGACGATAGCTTTTTTCTATGATTTCATAATCATAGCCCTCGGCGGCAATCAGGCCCGTGTCCATATGGCCTGCATTCAAAAGATTTTGTACGACGTTTGCCTGAAAAGCCCGAAAAAGGTTTCCTGCTCCAAAATGAATCCATACGGGGCGTTCCTGTGTATTTTTTTTGACAGTTTCATAATGAAAAGTGGGCAGGGCATAGCCTGCTGCCACAAAAGCGTTTTTGTCTGCCGACACACCGGCTCTTGTCAATTTCATGCTTATTCTCCGTTTCTATCAATGATATGTTTTTCTTAGTATTTTGAATTCCCGCTTTTTTATACAGCATCCGATGAAACAATCGGAGATGTACGGTTGCTTTTTTGCTGTAAAATGAATGTCCCCTGACTTTTATTTATGGTGGTGAGACTGACTATATTGGAATATCGCTTGGTACACTTTGGATATTTGCGGATGTGATGATGAATAAGTCACAGTCTTGATATGCTTGCCGGTGCGGAAGCCCAAATTTTGAAATAGAATCTGCAATTCATTTTGAGGTCTGGGATGGAAAGATAAATCCCCGTCGCTGATATGGGCGGGGATTGGTTTGGGTCATTTATCTTTATAGTGGCCTCTACAATGGGCAATGTAGAGTCGTCCATTTTCCATATGATAGACGAGGCGGTCTTTTTCGTTGATGCGTCGGCTGTATTCGCCCTGTAAGTCGTCGGAGAGGGGTTCGGGTTTCCCGATTCCCTGCATACAGCCGTTTCGTTCTATATCCTGGATGAGCTGGTTAATCCGCTTTAGAGTTTTTTTATCCTGTGTCTGCCAGTAGAGGTAATCTGCCCAGGCATCGTCGGACCATATTTTTTCACTCATTGTCCACCTCGATGAGTTCATGGACGGTGCCTTTTCCGGCCCTTAGTTCCTGGACGGATTTCTTCACATAGGACATGTTCGTCTCGGAGAAGAAGGGGTCGGCAGTCTGGGCGATTTCAAACGGAATGCGGTTTTCACGTAAAACTGCTTTCACAAAAAGATTGATTGCGGTAGAAGTATTCAGGCCAACATTGGAGCAGAAGGTGTCAAAGCTGGCCTTGTCTTTTTCGTCTACCCTTGCGGTTAAGGTTGCCAGTGCCATAGATATTTCTCCTTTCGTATTTGGGTTGTGATTATTATAGCACTATTGTATGCTAAAAGCAAGCGTTTGTATTACATTTGGAATGAGATTTACATAAATTGCCGGTTTATGTGAACTTATGTGGAATTGAAAAAGAATCGGGCAACCCACAATGGCTTTGATTAAAAGGGCGGTTTTTCCGGCACTATGTTGCGGTTTGGTCTGGATGAGATACAGAAAGCGTTATGCCGGAGTATTCAGCCAGCCTTTCAGCAGTGAATATTCTGTCAGTGAACTGTGTAAAAGAGAGAGTATGTGGTATAATGTTGACACAGAAGGGCGTTGTGTCAACTTCTGATTCCAAGTGCGCTGAAGCGCACAGGATTATGGTATAATAAAACCATATTCAAGGCAGGAAGCGGCCAAATGGCCATCCATAAACAGCAATGCCGGACAGAATGGAGAGGATAAGTAAAACATATGTCAGAATTTGTGAGAGTACCCTTTACCAAAGCCATGAAAAAAACCCATACCATCCTTTTGCCCAAAATGCTGGAGTATCATTCCACCTTTTTGCAGGCGGCATTTCAGGGAAGCGGGTATCGTTTTGCGGTAATGCAGGGCAGCTCTCATCTCAAAGAAAAATCCCTCCGGCATATCAACCATGATTACTGTTATCCTGGTATCCTTATCATAGGGCAGATATTGGAGGAATTGGATGGGGGCAGGTATCCGGCGGATCAAATTGCGTTTATGGAGCCACAGGCGGGAGGCGCATGCAGGGCAGGAAATTATTACCATGTGATTATGAAAGTTCTGAAAAAATGTGGCCATGAGGATATTCCCGTAATTTCCCTGAACTATAAAGGGAAGGAGAAACATCCGGGATTTCGCATTAGCCCACGTCTGTTTAGAAATGCGGTTACGGCGATATGTTATGGGGATTTGGTAATGAGTCTGTACCATCAGGTAAAGCCATATGAATGTGTGGCGGGAGATACAGATGCGGTACGAAGCCGTCTGGAAGATGAATTGTCGGAAGAGATTCGGACCCATAGCCCAATGGCGGGAGGACGCAGGGCGGCCTACAGGAAGATAATAGATGCTTTTGCCCGGATTCCTGTGCGGGAAATTGTCAGAAAAAAAGTATGTGTGGCAGGAGAGATTTACATTAAGTTCTCACCTCTGGGGAATCATCATCTGGAAGAATATCTGGAAAAGCAGGGATGCCAGTGTGTCATGGGCGGTTTTATTAATTATGCCATCTATGTATTGGACAGTGATTTCAGAGCGTACATGGCGGATACACCCAGGCCCATATTCCGCAAATTCTATGAGATGGGACTGGCGTATCTGAAAAAAATACAACGGGAATTATATGAAGAAGTGGAAAGGCAGGGCCGTTTTGAAATAGATATGCCTTTTGCGTGGATGAAGGAGAGAACACTGAATGCCATAGGCTGCGATTGTATCACAGGGGATGGATGGCTGGTGGCGGCGGAAGTCTGCGCCGCAGTGGAACGGGGATGCAAGCATGTGTTGATTGTTCACCCCTTTGGCTGTCTGGTCAGCCATATCAGTGAAAGGGGCATTGTAAAGAAATTGAAAAGCATGTATCCTGATGTGAATATCCAGACAGTGGAATATGATTATGATTCCAGCGATACCCTGCGTGAAAGCAGGATATTGCTGGGAATTGCGGATTTACGCGGCAGGCTGGGGAGGAATCAGTGAGCCGCCGCGTGTTATCCATGGTTCTGAAAAAGGAAAATGCCGGGTCAGCCGGGTTCGGAAATCCTTGAGACGCCCACATATATTTCCGATATTTCATACCAGGTAGGGTAATCTGTGATGCCGGTCTGAGGCAAGTGGAAGATTCTTTGGAAAGTACGGACTGCCTCAGTGGTGGCAGGTCCATAGACACCATCCGCAGTGATGGCGGGAATGGCAGGATAATTTCTTGCAATGCGGTTCAACTGTGTCTGGAGCTGCCTGACTTTGTCGCCGGAAGCGCCGACACTTAAATTATAACCGGGCCAGGAAGAGGGAACACCGGAGACGATATCCGCAGTGTTGATATACATATCGTTGCCGTAATAATATCGAATAATTTCAATGGCTGAATATCCCTGTTCACCCAGATACATGGAGCCCCACTGGCTTAAGCCGGAGCAAGTCACTCTTTTTCCATCGCAATAGGAAGTGAAAATGGGTTGCCGCACACCGGGCCTGGAGAGATAGTTCGCAAATACATTATCCACCAGATAGTCAATATTTTCAAAAATGTTTCTTCCGTAAATCCACTTCTGGTCGTATGCGGTGGAAGAGGTTATGGTGAAATTGTATCCCTGGTTTCGATACCACGGAATCAATGGATTTCTTCTATTTTTTCTGTGGCAGAAAGGGACGCCGTCCCTTGGACAAACAAAGTATCCGCGCGCCACCAGACACGATTGGATCTGAACAGTAATCATATCATGTGGCTGGTGGATGAAGGAATAGAAAATGGTTGTATATATCAGGCGCGTTGTCTATAATAGAAGGAAGAGTGGAGGTGTATACTTATGGATGTCTTAAGGCAAGAAGATATTTATACAATAGAAGATATTTACGCGCTGCCGGAGGGAGAACGGGCAGAATTGATTGATGGAAAAATTTATTATATGGCTCCGCCAACCACAAAGCATCAAAGAGTACTGAATTTTATCAATACAGAAATCAATCTGTTTATAAGGCAAAACAAAGGCGAATGTGAAGTTTTTCCGGCGCCTTTTGCGGTCTTTTTACATGAAAATGGTAAGAATTATGTAGAGCCGGATATATCTGTTATCTGTGATAAAAACAAGATTACGGAGAAAGGATGCAATGGCGCGCCGGATTGGGTTATCGAAATAGTATCCCCGGGCAGCAGACAGATGGACTACTTTAAGAAGTTGTTTCAATATCGCACTGCCGGAGTAAAAGAGTATTGGGTGGTAGATCCGGATAAAAAGATGGTAACAGTTTATAACTTTCAGCATGATACCATGTTGGAATATCTTTTTGGACAGGATGTACCAGCTGGAATCTATGAGGGATTTTCTATAAAAATTGAGTGATTTCAATTGGAATGAGACAAGGACTGATATAGGAATACAGTGTTTGGAAGGGGAATAAGAATGTAGAGAGAATTTGCGTAAAAAAGAGAATACAGAAGGGTGAAACGATTAAAAAGGTCAGTAGACTATAAGGGAAAGACAGTAAATGTAATGTTGGAATTTTCAACGGACGCAGGGTGTTTGGAAGCGCAGAAAGAATTTGAAAATCTGTTGAAAAAAATGTATTTGGACAGGATGAAATTTGAACCCCTGGAAAGGGTGCGGGAGAGAGGGAACGGAAACCGGGGGGGCAATCAAGATGAATAAGAGAGTAAGAACTTTACTGCGGGTATCGTCCAAGCAACAGCTTCATGATGATGATATCCCGGTTCAACGGGCGGAGGCGGAGGATTATATTGCCGGACGGCCTGAATGGACCTTTGACGGCGAATACATAGAGAAGGCAATTTCTGCTTATAAAAACGGAATTGAGGACAGAGAAGTATTAAAAAAAATTATGGCAGATGCCAGGGCACAGAAATTTGATGTATTACTGACGTATATGTCAGACAGAATCGGACGCAAGGAAGAGTACAGCTCCTATGTCAAAGCGCTGGTATCTGTGGGAGTTGAGGTCTGGACTATCAAAGAGGGGCAGCTGAAAGCAGATGAGCATATGGATGCCTTATTAAACTATCTGCGTTTCTGGCAGAATGAGGGAGAGAGCAAGAAGACCGGAGCAAGAGTCAGAGATGCCCGGCGGGAAATGGTGAAAGCCGGGAAATTTGTCGGCGGCAAAGCTCCTTATGGATATCGTCTGGTTCCTTCAGGCGAAATCAGCAATCATGGGAGAATCTTAAAAAAGCCGGAAATTGTTGAGACAGAGGCGGCAGTTGTCAGGAAAATCTATGATTGCGCCATACAAAAGGGCATGGGATATGCCCGGATAGCAAAGGCGCTGAATGAAGAGGGCATACCGGCAGTTACAACAGATACATGGAAGAGCGCCACAATAGCAAGTATATTGAAAAATCCGGTTTACATGGGATATTACGCGCTTAACAGACGTGTAAATCATGGCAGTTTTACCAGATTGGACAGGAAAAACTGGGTTTATTCCAGAGAGCAGATACAGGAACTGGTTATCATCTCACAAAGTGATTGGGAGAAAGCGCAGGAGATAAGGGAGGCAAGAAAGAATGTACTCAATGCCGCAAAGGCGAATTCAAAGCAGATGTATGAGCAACAGTACAAGGTACCTTTTTCTACTGTCGGCAAACTGTCATTGCTGGGGCTGGCTTATTGTGGCTATTGTGGAAAAAAGCTTAAAAATGGAAGTTACTGCAATCATTGGACGCTAAAATCAACAGGGGAAAAGAAAACTTCTTTTGTAGGGAGATATGTCTGTCCTGAAAAATGCCCGGAACACAGTTGTTATTCTCAGACATATCTGGAAGGCATTGTATTTCAGGTTATCCAGGAATATCTGAAAAATTTAACAAAACTGGACATAGCAGAGGAAATTCGGAAAATGCAGGATGCGCGGAAGGCAATAGAGGAAAGTGAATTGAAATCGGTCCAGAAAGAGGCGCAGTCTCTAAAGCGTGACATTGCGACTCTGGAAGAGAAAATACCCGGGGCAATAAGGGGGGATTATTGTTTCAGCGCGGAAAAATTAGCGGAAATGGTTCGGAGCAGGGAACAAAAACTTGTAAAATTGCAAAAATCCGAGAATGAAATCAGGAAAAGGCTGGAGCGGACAGGCATTGCCCATGAGAATATGGAAAGGTTAATACATGGGGTGCCCAACTGGAATATGGAAATTGAAAATGCAGATATACCTTCTAAGCAAATGCTGTTTTCCTCCATCATTGACAGAATGGAGGTTAAGGAAGGGGATATTAAGATAAGATTTAAAATACGGTTGGAGGACTTTGCAGGGTGTGATGGGATGGTAAGTGAATAAAAGAAAACATGCCAGTTGAGCGCTTTGAGAAAATGGAACAGGGAACAGTTGGTTTCGATACCATTCCGTATATACTCTGTTCAGAGTAAAGGACATAATCACAAGGATATTCGCATAGAGGGCAGCCTCCGGCCAGGTGGAATAGATTTCACAGGAGGCCACATTTTTGATATAATCCCTGTAGCGGACCCAGTAGTTTGGGGCGGTGGAGTCGCTGGGCACGCCGTCGTGTACTATGACATACTCAGGGATGACAACACGGCTAAGGACAATTTCCCCGGTCTCTGCCATGGGTTTGATCTCATCTTCCGGTATTTTGGGAGGATACTCCCCAAACAGAGTATGGACGGGGATAATGACAACCTTTTCCTCATCTTCGCTGGAGGCCAGAGGATTCATTCTCACAGGCTGGATTGAGAATTCACCCGCAAAGATTTCCGAACCGGAAATCAGAACCGGTTCATAACCATCCGCAGTGACTTCGATATTGTATTCCGAATAAGGCTGCTGCTCATTTTCCGGTTGGAGTGACAGTTCCAGAGGAGGCGCCGGAAGTTCCGTCACGGGAGTCTGGCCGGAATTGTCGGTGGTAAGTACTTTCAGAGGAGCGCCGGGGTCGCCGGTGTAGGATATGGTGACGGTGGCGTTTTCCACAGGAACTTCCCCAATGGTGGAAACCACACTGATCTGTATGGTACCTTCGTCGGTGGCGGTATTATTTACTGGTACAGTGTCCTGAGTCATTTCCTGTCCGGTTGTGGGATCTGTTTCTGGCATAATTGTCCTTCTCGCGTTTGGCAGGGGCTGTGTGTCCAATACCGTATCCATGGCGGTACAGCGGCGCTACCTTTGCGCGTTTTGATTAGTTATGGTATCTATATGCGGATTTTCGGAAAAGGTGACAGAAAGCCATTGACGAACGGGGAAATTTAACGTATTATTGTATTATTAGGATGATACAATAATAGATGTTATTTCATGAAAGAGAGGCAGGAGTGCTCAGGAAAGTTCCGAGGCGGTAAAAGCGGCATGGAATGGAATCCGGGGCAGTCCGGTTTGGAAAGGAGGAAACCTATGGCATGGGATTTGGATTCAGACAGGCCTATTTACGCGCAATTGGTTGAGCGGCTTCAGGTTCAGATTGTCTCAGGATATTATCCGCCTGGAGGAAAGCTGCCAAGCGTCAGGGAGCTGGCTTCGGTGGCGGCGGTGAATCCCAATACAATGCAGAAGGCATTCGCGGAACTGGAACGGGGGGGGTTGATCAATACCCAGAGGACCAATGGAAGAACTGTGACAGAGGATACGGAACTGATACAAAGCGTTAAGCTTGGTCTGGCAAAGGGGCATATAGAGACTTTTGTTTCCAGGATGAAGGAGCTTGGCTATACGGAAAAGGAAATTTTGTCGTTGTTAGAGACGACGGGAGGGAAGAAGTATGAATGAGTTGATTGAGATCGAAGGTCTCACGAAGGCCTATGATTCAAAAAACATTGCGGTGAACAACATTTCGCTGAAACTGCCCAGGGGCAAAATCATCGGGCTGTTGGGACCCAACGGCAGCGGTAAAACTACTCTGATTAAGATGCTGAACGGTCTTCTGACTCCAACCCAGGGCAGTATCAGAATAAATGGTCAGGAGGTTGGGGTGGCGAGCAAAGCCCATGTGGCATATCTGCCGGACAGAACCTATTTGGCCAGCAATCAGAAAATAGAGGAAATCCTTGACTATTTTTGCGACTTCTATGCTGATTTTGCCAGGGATAAGGCTATGGAAATGCTGTGAAGCCTTGGAATCGACCCTTCCGCCAAGCTGGGTACCCTGTCGAAAGGAACCAAGGAGAAGGTGCAGCTGATACTGGTTATGAGCCGGAATGCTGCTCTCTATATTCTGGATGAACCCATTGCGGGAGTGGACCCTGCGGCTCGGGACTATATTCTGCGAACCATTATCAACAATTATAATCCGGAGGCCACGGTATTGATTTCCACTCACCTCATAGGGGATATTGAACAGGTGCTGGATGAGGTGATTTTCATGCGTTACGGGCATCTGGTACTCTATACTTCTGTGGACAACATCAGAGAACAGCATGGCAAGTCCGTGGACGCGTATTTTAGGGAGGTGTTCGCATGTTAGGAAAATTGATAAAACATGAATGGAAAAGCACCTGTAAGGTGGGGGCTCTGATGCTTTTTGTCATGCTGCTGATTAGTTTTCTGGGATGGGCGGCGTTCCAGAGTCCCATGTGGCATAATGTAAACGACAGCAGATACAGGGTAAATATTTTGGATGTTTTAAGCATTGTTACCATTGTGATGTATGTGTTTATGCTGATGGGAGTATTGTATGGCATATTGATTTACCTGGGGGTACATTTCTATCGCACCATGTACACGGATCAGGGCTATCTGACCCATACGCTTCCGGTGGGAAAGCATGAGCTTTTGATGAGTAAAATCATTGTCAGCAGTCTGTGGATGTTGTTGATTATGCTGGCGATGTTTCTTTCAGTCATGATACTGCTGTCTTCCCTGGTGATGGCGGTTGCGCCGGCGGGGTATACCCTGGGCCAAGTCTGGTATGAAATATTTACTTCCATAGGAGAACTTATGGATCTGATAAATTACAATCCGTATTTCGTGTGGGGGCGAACCATGGCAGTTATTCTGATTTATTTGGTGCTTTCTCCTTTCACAACGGTGACAATACTGTTCGGCGCCATATCAGCAGGACAGTTTTTCACCAGATTCCGTGTGGTTATGGCAATCATATGCTATATCGGCATTCTGGTTGTGAACAGTGTATTTAATTCCATCATTCAGAACTTTATGCTCTTTACTTCGACTTTGGGCGGGTACATGGACATTACGCTGTTTCTGAATACAATGGTAAGTACGCTTATAGCGGTGGGCCTTTATTTCGTTTCCTGGTTTATAATAAGCAAAAAATTGAATATGGAATAATATTTCCATATTCAAGAATTGTTGCCCTGGGGCGCAAGATTTGGTATAATGGTTACAGTTTGGCTGCAAAGCCGGGCCGTAACCATTTTTCCTTGGGGAATGTCCCATGGAAAAATCTGTAGGAACAGAAGAAGGTGGACATAAATGCAGAAGAGGGTGGAAGGCAGTTCGGAAGAGAATCTGGATTTTGAGAGGGGTTCTCTGGGATTTTCCGAGGAAAAAATAGAGATTTATTTACAGAAAGGGCAGCAGTACGAGGGCGCTTTTCATATTTATGCGCCTTCCGGATTGTATACGGACGGGAAGGTGATTTCTTCCGATTGGCGTATGGAGTGTCTCTCAGGCAGTTTTTCCGGATGCGTCGCGGAGATTCTGTTTCGTTTTCACGCAGAGTTTCTGGAGGAAGGGGATGTGGTCAAGGGTTGCTTTTACGTGATCAGCAATCAGGGTGAGTATTATCTGCCCTTTGTGGTGTCTGTGGAGTACGGTGTGTTGGAATCTTCCATAGGTGTCATTAAAAACATGGCCCAATTTGCCAACCTGGCAAAAGAAAATTGGCAGGAAGCATGTAATTTGTTTTATTCTTCCGGATTTTCCTGTGTGCTGTCAGGAGATGATGCCGGGCAGGGAGAGAATTACAGAGCGCTTACCGACAGCATCCGGAAAGTAAGGGGAAGGCTGGGAGGAATGGGCAATTCCATGGACACAGGTCAAGGGTTGCTTTTACGTGATCAGCAATCAGGGTGAGTATTATCTGCCCTTTGTGGTGTCTGTGGAGTACGGTGTGTTGGAATCTTCCATAGGTGTCATTAAAAACATGGCCCAATTTGCCAACCTGGCAAAAGAAAATTGGCAGGAAGCATGTAATTTGTTTTATTCTTCCGGATTTTCCTGTGTGCTGTCAGGAGATGATGCCGGGCAGGGAGAGAATTACAGAGCGCTTACCGACAGCATCCGGAAAGTAAGGGGAAGGCTGGGAGGAATGGGCAATTCCATGGACACAGGAATTGTCATGGAAGATAAGAATGCTGTGGAAGCGGGTATCTCCATGAAGGCGGAACAGGCCATGGAAGAATTTCTTCTTCAGACAGGAAAAAAGCAAAAAGTGGAATTCCTTGTGGAAGAAAGCAGTATTCTCCTGGAAATGGGCGCGGCGTCCCCGGCCTGCGGCGTTCTGGAACAGGAGCTTACCATTGTCAGGAACGGCTGGGGATTTACCTGGCTGGCAATAGAATGTAAGGGAGATTTCCTGTTTACGGAGAAGGAAGTCCTGACGGACAATGACTTTATGAGAAACCGTTGCAGGCTTCCTGTGTTTATTGACACAGATCTCTGCCGAAGAGGCAGGCACTTTGGGGAGATATGCCTCCGCCACGCCTATGGCAGCGTGATAATACCTGTGGAGGTAACGGCGATTGGAAAAGAAGACGGTGATAAGCGCTTTACGGCACAGCTGATGAAATTATATCAGTCCTTCCGGCTTCGGAAAATGGAAACTTCCGAGTGGCTGAAGGAGACAGGGCGGCTGGTGGAAAGTCTGGTGTCCATGGATGAGAATAACATTCCTGCCAGGCTGTTTCAGGCACAGCTTCTGATAACGGAAGGGCGGTTTAAGGAAGCAGAATGGATATTGGATTACGCATCGGGGGTGTTTTGCAAAAAGCAGCCGGAAGATGTGATTTTGGCATATTATCTTTATCTCACCACTTTGATAAACTCAGATGAGATGTATATCAGCCAGGTGGCCGGGAAGGTAGAAAGGATATACCGCCGGGATATTTCAAACTGGCGGGTGGCGTGGCTGCTCTTATATCTTTCGGAGGAATATCAGAAATCTGACAGGAATAAATGGCAGTTGCTGGAGCAGCTTTTTCTGACAGGCTGTACAAGCCCGGTGCTGTATATTGAAGTGCTGATTCTCCTGAACAATAATCCGGCATTGCTTCGCAGGTTTGGCAGTTTTGAACAGCAGGTGATTTATTATGGCATGCGGCATGATTTCCTGAAAAAGGAAGTGGCGGGGCAGATATGTTATCTGGCTGGTAGGGCGAAAGAATGCCCGGAAATATTGCTGAAGATTCTGGAGGCATTGTATGAGAAAATGGATGGGAATGTGCCGGAATCTGTGGAGCAGAAGGGAGACTTGGAGGAAAGATATTATACCAGGGAGAACACTTCCATCGAGAGAGGGTTGCTTCTTAAGGAAATTTGCACTATATTAATCAAAAAAGGCAAAGTGGGGAAAAAGTATTTTGAGTGGTATGAGGCAGGGGTGAAAGCACAGCTGCGCATTACCAACCTGTATGAGTATTATATGATGTCCATGGACATAGAGGAACGGGATGAAAGAGAGATGTGCTCCGGGGAGGACGTGGGTATGGCTGACAGGCACACGGAAATTCCCAGGACAGTACTGATGTATTTCTCTTACCAGAGCCATATGGATTATACGCATAACGCCTATTTGTATGATTATATGCTGCGGCACAAGGAGGAACTGGGGGAGACATATCACACATACAGGCCCAAAATAGAGCAGTTTATGATGGAACAGATTGGAAAGGGACATATTGACAGACATCTTGCCAACTTATACCAGAAATTGCTCAGGCCGGAAATGCTGGATGAGGAGAGAGGAGCCTTTTTTTCCAGACTGTTGTTTGCGCATCTGATTCGGGTGGAGGACGTGAGGCTTAAGAAAGTATATGTATACCAGCAGGGAAATGTACGCCCTGCGGAATATGTTCTTTCAGAGAAACAAACGTGGATATCTCTGTACGGAAGCCATTATACCATTGTGTTTGAGGACGCATGGGGATATAAGTTTCTTGGCAGTGTGGAATATACCATCGAAAAACTGATGATTCCTGGAAAATTTCTGCGGTGGCTGCTGCCTGTGGATACGGGGAATCTGGAACTGGATTTCTACCTGTGTGAAAGCGATTGTATTTACAAGGGGATGTTCCATGAGGGCATAGAGAGGGGACTGCGAGTGGTAGCCTCGGAAAACGCGGACAGCAGGCTTAAGGCGGAGCTTTCTCTGAGGATTCTGCAATACTATTATGATACGAACCGAACCCAGGCATTGGATCAATATCTTGAGAACTTCCCCGTAAGGAATCTTGACACAGGGCAGCGGGGCGAAGTGATGAAATACATGGTGCTTCGCAGGAAGTATGACCTGGCAGGGAAATGGCTTGAAGCGTACGGTCCCTATGTTATGGAAGCGGAAATACTGGCTCAGTTGCTGGATGCCCTGGCAGAGCGGTATCACATGGAGGAACGGCCGGTTTTGACGGCGGCTGCGGTGTATGTGTTCAGAAAAGGAAAGTATAGCAGCACAATGCTTACATACCTGGCAATGCATTATGAGGGAATGACCAGAAATCTGAGGCATGTGTGGAAAGCGGCAATGTCATATGAGGTGGACTGTTATGTGCTCAGTGAGAGGATTCTGAAACAGATGCTGTATTCGGGGGCCTATGTGGGAGAGAAAATGGAAATTTTCCGTTATTATGTCTCACGGGGGGCAAAGGCCGAGCTGGAGACGGCTTTTCTGGAACAATGTGCCTTTGATTATTTTGTCAGGGAGCGTGTCATGGAAAAAGATGTATTTCAGGAGATACGCCAGTTGTATCTGAGAGGGGAGTCAGTGAGCAAGATATGCAGGCTGGCTTATCTGAGGTATGATGTGGACTGTGGGGAGGCGCCTGATGAAACAGGGAGGGCCATGAGAGAAACGTTTCTGACAGAATTGCTGGAAGAGGGAATTGAACTGGAATTTTTTAAAGGTTTTCAGGAATGCGGCCAAATGCGGCAGGAACTTCTGGACAAAACCATACTGGAATATCACACTTCTCCGGGAGCAAAGGCGAGAGTGCATTATGTGATACCGGGAGAGGACGGCGGCGCGGAAGGCTATACGGCGGAATACATGAAAGAAGCATATGAAGGGGTGTATTTTAAGGAATTTGTATTGTTTTTTGGGGAGAGCCTGCAATACTACATTACAGAGGAACAAAACGGGCAGGAACAGCTTACGGAAAGCGGTACGCTCCAGAAAAGCGAAGAATATGCCCAGGAAGAAAGCAGCAGGTATCAACTGATCAATGAGATTGTTACCCGCAGGTCTCTGCGGGAATATGATGAGACAGATCATTTGCTGGAGGAATACTACAGAAAGGATTTTCTCAACGGCAGGCTGTTTGAACTGCGGGGAGATTTTTCTATCAAATCATGAGCCAGGGGGAAAGAATGGGACTTCTAAGCGGCAATAAATTAATTGTGGGATATGAATTGGGAAATGAATATTGCCAGATCAGCTATGCGGTTTCCGCAGAGAGTGATGTGGAGACACTGTCACAGGTAGCCGGTGAGGAGGTATATGACATACCGACGGTGCTTTGTAAACGGTATGGGGCAAACCAGTGGTTTTATGGCAGGGAGGCAGTGAGGCAGGCGGAAGAGGGACAGGGAATTCTGGTAAAGAATCTGTGGAATCTGGCTCTGGATGGGGAATTGATTGTGGTGGATGGGGAAAGCTATGATCCCATATCGCTGATGGCTTTGTTTTTCAAGCGTAGCCTGGGATTGCTCTCCCAGGTGGGATCGCCGGAGAAGCTTGCGGCGCTGATGATAACCTGTGCCGTTTTGGACCGCAGAATTGTGGAAGTATTGTACCGCATGGTGGACAGCATCCATTTGAAGAGGGACAGGGTTACATTTCAGAGTTATATGGAAAGTTATTACAATTATATGCTTCATCAGCCGGAAGAATTGTGGGTGTATATGTCGGTTATGTTTGAATTCAGAGGGGATGATATCAGAGTATATCAGATGGAGTGCAACAGGAATACCACACCCATTGTTGTGATTATCAAAACGGAAGAATTAAGCCGTTTTTCCGAAAGAGGTATTTTGAAGCAGGAAATGATTCTAAAGGGCTGCGGGAGGGAGGAGGCGCTTGACAAGGCTTTTCTGAAACTTGCGGAGAGAATGTGCAAGGACAGCAGAGTCAGAAGCGTTTACCTGATTGGCGACGGATTCAAGGGGGAATGGATGAAGGAATCCCTTCGCTATCTTTGCAGGGGCAGAAGAGTATTCCAGGGCAATAATCTCTTTGGCAAAGGGGCCTGCCACAGTTTACAGGAAAGGATGCAGGCCACAGATTCGGGTAAAAATCATGTGTTTCTCGGGGCGGACAAGCTGAAAGCCAACATTGGTATGGAAGTGCTCAATCGAGGGGAAAGTACCTATTGCGCTTTGCTGGACGCAGGGGTAAACTGGTATGAGGCCCAACAGACGGTGGAATTGTATGTGCAGGATGGGAACGAGATACTTCTGGCAGTGACACCGCTGATTGGAAAACAGACAAAAACCATCAGAGTGGTATTGGAGAGCTTTCCCACGTCCATTACAAGAGTGAGACTGCACCTGTACATGGAAGGGGAAAACATTCTTGTGGTGGAGGCGGAAGACCTTGGATTTGGGGAATTCCGCTATCCTTCCGGCAGAGTTTGGAAGGAAGAAGTGGAGCTTTTATAGAAAAGGAGTGAAAAGGGATGCGGCTCAGTGTCAGTGTAGGGAAGTACGCAAAAGCGCCATATACGGTTCCGGGAATCGAGAGGAAGGTTTACTGTATGGAGGAGCTTTGCTATTGTATCAGGGAGGATGCGTTTCTGTTGGATTTGTCTTTTTTAAATGACGGGTTGTTAGACTGGATAGAGAAGGAATGCGGCCTGAAGGATCTTGCCAAAGCGCTTTATCCCCTTGTACACAAACAGGGTTCCCTCAGTTCTTTTGCAGTGGCAATTTTGCAGTATGTGGGACTTTATGACAGCGGAGCGATTCTTGAAACGGAACAGGTATTGAAGCAGGCGGCAGGGCTGAGTGCCATAGAGAGACGTAAGACACAAGTGGATTATCTGGTCAGGAAGAAGCAGTATGCCCTGGCTTTGGATGGGTATGACGCTTTGCTGAAAAAGTGGAAGGAGCAGGACGCGCAGGGAGGGGCCCTGCCGGCTCAAAGCTGTCTGGCGGCCATCTGGCATAATATGGGAGTGGCCTATGGGGGGATGATGCGCTATGACAGGGCGGCGGAATGTTTTCTGAAGGCTTGTGAGCTGGACGGGGAGACAGGGGAGTATGAGTATTATCTTGCGGCAATGAGGATGCAGCTTACGGAGAAGGAATATGTGGACCTGGTGGCGGAACATGAGGTATTGTGCAGTTCCAGCCTGAAATTGGAAGAGACATGGAACCGTGCCATGGCGGAATGGGAGCAGCAGCCGGAGTGTCTGAGGATGCGCCGCCGGAGGGAGCTTCTGGCAGGGGATGGACAGAAATATCTGGAAGAGAATGAGCGTCTGATACAAGCGTTAAAAGACAGTTATCGCAGGATGGTGGGAGTATAAAGAGGATGGGATTATTTTCAAGGTTATTTCATAGAAAAAAGCGGCAGGAAAACGGGGCGGATGATTGGGAAAATATTGTCTATGACAGAGCAGAAGTAGATTTTCATGACAGGGAACAGTGGAGCGAATATATTAAGAACTGCCTGGAACAAATGGAGGAAGCCAAAAAAGAGGTGAATCTGCTCACAGGAGAATATTCTCTTGTCACATCCTATCTTACGGATATAGAAGAGATTGAGGCGCTTCCGGAGGGGGAACGGGAGGGCCTCAATGGCATAGCCAGAAGACTCTTAGCGCTTGATGAGGAGCGGCAGAAATATAAAAGCCGGAAGAACCGCATGAATGACGCAGAGTATCATCGTATGCGGGGACAGGAAAATGAGATTTGGGATGGCATTGGAAAACTGAAGGAATGTGAGAGCTATGGGCAGAAAGTGAAACAGGACATGAAGCGTCTGGACAGGGAACGTCACGCTTATGAATACCGCAGGCAGGAGCTGGATCTTCTGCTGAACAATCTGCGGGGAATGGTGATGATATTTATAACGGCTTTTTGTCTCTGTATGGTGATGCTGCTTGTATTGCAGTTTTTGTTTGAAATGAGTACCAGGATAGGGTATCTTCTTGCAGTGGCTGCGGTGGCGGTGGCGCTTACGGTACTCTGGGTGAAATATACGGATGGGGACCAGGAACTCAGGCGTGTGGAAAGAGCGGTCAATAAGCTGATTTTGCTGCAAAACAAAGTCAAAATCCGGTATGTCAATAACAGGAATCTCTGTGATTATCTCTGTGTGAAATATGGCACCAAGGATGCCGCTTCTCTTGAAAAACTGTGGAAACAATACCAGGAGGAAAAGGAAGAGAGAAAACAATACGCGGAGGCGGAAGCCAAGATGGAGTATTATCAAAAGCAGCTGGTGGATAAGATGTCAAATTACCGGGTGGTAAGCCCGGAGCGATGGCTGGGGCAGCCGGCGGCTTTGCTGGATAAGAGGGAAATGGTAGAGATGCGCCATGCGCTGATTGTGCGCCGTCAGGCATTGCGCAAACAGCTGGATTATAATAACAATGTGGCAGAGACGGCAATTGGAGAAATCCGGGACATTGCGGAGCAGTATCCTTCTTATGGGCCTGAAATTATGCAGATGCTTGACAAGTATATGGGAAGGGATGCTTAATGGGGGGAAGGGGCGGAAGGGACAGGGACGGCGTCCCTTTCGCCACCGCCCCACTCTTTGCCTATTGACTTATGGCTTTGTGTGGGATATGATAGTTTTTGTGGTTAAGAATGATTTAAGTTTTCATTATAAATTTCTGAAGATGCCTGCTGAAGCGGGCGGATGGGAGTAAGTATGAGTACAGACAGATATGTGAGCCCGTTATCAGAGCGCTATGCCAGTCGGGAGATGCAATATATTTTTTCCCAGGACATGAAATTCCGCACCTGGAGAAAGCTGTGGATTGCCCTTGCGGAGACGGAAAAAGAACTTGGCTTAAGCCAGAACGGCAAACCGGTGATTACCGAGGAACAGATAGAAGAGCTGAAGGCCCATGGGGAGGATATTAACTATGATGTGGCCCAGGCCAGGGAAAAGGAAGTGCGCCATGACGTTATGAGTCATGTGTATGCCTACGGACAGCAGTGTCCCAAAGCGGCGGGCATCATTCATCTGGGGGCAACTTCCTGTTATGTAGGTGACAATACGGATATTATCGTGATGACGGAAGCTTTGAAACTGGTGAAAAAAAAGCTGGTGAATGTAATTGAGAGACTGGCCGGATTTGCGGAGCAATACAAGGCGCTGCCCACATTGGCATTCACTCATTTTCAGCCTGCCCAGCCGACAACGGTGGGAAAAAGGGCTGCCTTATGGATGCAGGAGTTTTATATGGATCTGGAAGACCTGAATTATGTTCTGGGAGGGATGAAACTTCTGGGCTCCAAAGGCACCACAGGGACACAGGCTTCCTTTCTGGAGCTATTTGACGGGGATCAGGAGACGATTGACAAAATAGATCCCATGATTGCGTCCAAGATGGGATTTAAGGAGTGCGTGCCCGTCTCCGGGCAGACATATTCCCGGAAAACGGACACAAGAGTGGTGAATGTATTGGCTGGAATTGCCGCTTCGGCTCATAAGATGAGCAATGACATCCGTCTTTTACAGCATTTGAAAGAGGTGGAGGAGCCATTTGAAAAGAGTCAGATTGGTTCTTCGGCCATGGCATATAAGCGCAATCCCATGCGCAGCGAAAGGATTGCGTCACTGTCCCGTTATGTGATGATTGACGCTCTGAATCCGGCCATTACTTCCGCAACACAGTGGTTTGAGAGAACATTGGATGATTCCGCCAATAAGCGTCTGTCCATACCAGAAGGATTTTTGGCGGTGGACGGTATCCTTGACTTGTGCCTGAATGTGGTGGACGGATTGGTGGTGTATCCCAAGGTGATTGAGAAGCGTTTGAGAAGTGAACTGCCGTTTATGGCAACGGAGAATATCATGATGGACGCTGTGAAAATGGGAGGCAACCGTCAGGAGCTTCATGAACGGATACGTGAGCTTTCTATGGAGGCGGGGAAGAATGTCAAGGTGGAAGGCAGGGAAAACAATTTGCTTGAACTCATTGCGGAGGACGAAGGATTTCCCATGACATTGGAGGATCTGCAAAAAACCATGGAGCCTTCTAAATACGTGGGACGTTCCGTGGAACAGGTGGAGGCGTTTTTGAAAAATGTGATTTCTCCGCTGCTGGAAGAAAATAAAGAATTGTTGGGCATGAAAGCTCAAATTAATGTATAAAACATGGCTTACGCTATACTATAAATTGAAGTTCATAATTGCGGTACTGGAACGCAAATCAGCAAGGATGAGTAGAGTGAGCTCCTTGCGGTACTGGAATGGAGGAAATCATGGGAGGTTTTTTTGGAGTTGCGTCCAAAGAGGATTGTGTGTTTGACTTGTTTTTTGGAACGGATTATCATTCTCATCTGGGAACCAGACGTGCAGGTATGGTGGTATATAACAGGCAGCAGGGGTTTGACAGGGCGATACACAATATTGAAAACGCACCTTTCCGAACGAAATTTGATAAAGAAGTAAATGTAATGAAAGGAAATATTGGGATTGGCTGTATTTCCGATTATGAACCCCAGCCTTTGATGGTTCGTTCCCATCATGGAACTTACGCAATTTCAACAGTGGGAAAGATAAATAATTCAGACAAGCTCATCAAAGAGCTGTTTGACAAAGGACATTCTCATTTCCTGGAAATGAGCGGAGGGGACATTAATGCGACAGAACTGGTAGCGTCTTTGATCAATCAGAAGGAAAATCTGGTAGAGGGAATTCGGTATGCGCAGGAAAGCATTGACGGTTCCATGACCATATTGATTATGACGCCAAAGGGAATATACGCCGCAAGGGATTTGTTGGGCAGGACGCCCGTATCCATAGGAAAACGACAGGACGCCCATTGTGTTTCTTTTGAAAGTTTTGCTTATTTGAATCTGGGCTATGTGGCTGACAGGGAATTGGGTCCCGGGGAGATTGTGGTGGTGACTCCGGAAGGGGTACAGACTTTGATGCAGCCGGGAAAGAAGATGAAAATTTGTACTTTCTTGTGGGTATATTATGGTTATCCATCCTCTTCCTATGAAGGAATCAGTGTGGAAAAGATGCGCTATAACTGCGGCTCTCTGCTGGCAGAGAGGGATGATGTGAAACCGGATATTGTGGCAGGGATTCCGGATTCCGGAACTGCCCATGCCATAGGATATGCCAACCGCTCAGGAATACCTTTCTCCAGGCCATTTATTAAGTATACACCCACCTGGCCCCGTTCCTTTATGCCATCCATACAGACACAGAGGGACTTGATAGCCAAGATGAAGCTGATTCCTGTGCAGGATCTCATACAGGGCAAGAAACTTTTGCTTATAGACGATTCCATTGTCAGAGGAACACAGCTTGGAGGGACCACGGAATTTCTATACCAGAGCGGCGCAAAGGAAGTGCATATCCGCCCGGCGTGTCCGCCCCTGCTGTTTAGCTGTAAATATTTGAATTTCTCCCGCTCTGCGTCGGAGATGGATCTGATTACCCGAAGAGTTTTGAGGGACATACAAAAGGAACAGGGATATGCCCCGGAACAAAGCTCACCGGAAGAAGAGGAAGCCATATTGAAGCGTTACGCGGATCCGGATACGGAAGAATATAAGGATATGGTGGAGCGCATTGGGAAACAACTGAACTTTACCAGTTTGTGTTATCACAGGCTGGACGACATGATTGCCTCGGTGGGGATTGACAGATGCAAGCTTTGTACCTATTGCTGGGATGGCGCCGCAAAAGATGAGGAACAGTGATTCATGGGATAGAACTGTGGTGTGGAGACATTGTTGTCGGGGGTGAATTATGTTAAGGTTATGCTATGTGGTGACTGTGTCATTGCCATTTGTGATATATTATATCTGTAAGGCACATTATATTGAACGGCATGGCGGTAACTTCTCCGAAGAAAGACGTTACAGAATGGCCCGGAGATGTATTTCCATTATGATGAGAAACGGACGGATTGAAACCGAGAGTTCCGGCCAGGAATTGCTGCCGGAGGAAGGGGGCTATGTCATGTACCCCAACCATCAAGGGAAATATGATACCCTGGGAATTATGTATGCGCATTCCAAACCATGTACCATAGTTATGGATGCGTATCGATCTAAACTCCCCATTGTGGATTCTTTTATAGACCTTGTTCAGGGCAGCAGGCTGGACAAGCATGATATGAAGAGCCAGATGAAGACTATATTAAAGATTTCGGAGGAGGTAAAAGCCGGTCGGCGTTATATTGTGTTTCCGGAAGGAGGCTATGACCATAATAAGAATACCATGCAGGAGTTCAGGGCGGGGTCTTTTAAATGTGCTACCAGAGTGAAGGCCCCCATTGTGCCGGTGGCAATTATTGATTCCTATAAGCCCTTTGGCGTGAATTCATTGAGACGGGTCAAAACCCAGGTACATTTTCTGGAACCCATTTTATATGAAGAGTACAAAGGGATGAGCACACAGGAGATAGCGGATTTGGTAAAATCCAGGATTGCCGTGGCCATGGAAAAGAAATGCAGGGAAGCTAAAAAGATAAGAAATAAATAAAAGTGAAAAAGATAAGAAGTAAATAAAAGGAAAAAGATAAGAAATAAATAATACGAAAAATAAATCATCCATGCAAGAATGCTTCTGGTCAGAACGCTTCTCGCATGGATTTTTTATGTTTATTTCCCAGGAAGTTCATAGCGATATACGGTATACCTTCCTCCATGGGACAGGGTGAGATCTTCCGTCCATATGGGGGGAGAAGAGCACAATTCGCTGATATACCGCACCACAGGATGGTTTTCATAACTGCCATCCTGGTAGAGAATCAGGCTGATTTCCTCTGCCCCGTCAAGATAATTTTTCAGCCTGCGTCTCATGGGCGGACTGTTGGAGTACCAGCAGCCCGTTACAATGCTGTTTCTGGGCAGTGCCGTTCGTGGTTCTAAGGCGCTGCCTGTATAATAGCTTAAGGAAAGGGACTCAATCAGATATTTATTGTCAGGATGAGTGCTGCAATACTCCTGTAATTCCCACATTCCATTCATGAACGCCTGTTTTCCGGCGTTTTCTTTTGCGGTATAATAGTATTGGGCTTTGCCGGCAAGGAAACCGGAACGGCAAAACAGGACGCAGCCAAGAAGCAGCAGGAGTTTTGGGAATAGGGTCTTCCTGCCTTTACGGGGAACCGTTTCTGTAAAATCATATAAAAACAGAGCAAGGACAAAAGCGGTTTCGCAGACAAATAATGGGAGAATGACTCTGTTTGGATGCCGGCCCCGCCAGAGCAGGTAGCTCCAGATGAGGGTGCGGGCGGTACTTAAGCCCAGAACCGGAAGCACAAGGTAAAATTTTTTGCATATTATAGAATAGAGGAGCAGCATGAGGGTGGTCATCCATGCCAGTTTGTTCATATCCCAGTGGTTCTCCTGAAAAAAGTGCCTTATCAGGGCGTTTGCCACGTCTCTGCCGCTTCTTCTGCCTGTTTCATGCTCCTTAGCGTAGAAGGCCAGTTCCTTTGCGCATTCCACACTGATGTCCCAATTCATGACAGTACCTGCGCAATAAGACAAATAAGCGGACTCTGAGACCTGATATCTGTCCAGTATATCCTTTACATCCGAATATTTTGGTGTACCATGATAATCAAACAATTCTTCCACCATTTTAGTGGATTGTTTATAGTCTTTCCAGGGTGTTCCATGATATAAAAGCAAATTGGCCGAAACACATAGAAAATACAGGGAGAGAACGATAAGCAACAATCCGCCGAATGCCTTTATTTTTTCTCTCAGATTCCAGCCTGCTTTCGTCAGGATAAGGCCAAGACAGAGTGCCAGTCCATAAGGCTGTATCATAAGCATGGCATCCTGACGAAGCAGTATGGAGAGCAGTTCAAAAAGAATAAAGTACAGGGTTCCTTTGGCGCAATCTCTGTTCAGGGTCAGACATACGTAACCGGCGATGGCCAGCAGGGCGGAAGTGGAAGTATATTGTATCTGGGCCAACAGGCACATACCGGAGAAAAAAAGCATCACAAAGGTCAAAGTGACCATGAGGAATTCAATTACACTTCGGCAGCGGGAACAGGCGCTTTCAAGCATAAAGCCGTATGCCGCCCAGTGGAATAGAATCAGGCATCCGCCGTACCAGGGAATATTTACGGAAATCCTGTACAGTGCGGAAATGGGAAACGCCAGCAGAGAGTTCATATACACGGTATGGGCTTCCGGCCTGTGGGAAATGACGCCGGCCAATATTTCCGTAAGGATTCTGTCATCGTTTGTGTCAAAATAAATCCCGGCTTTGCGCCGGACTGCCAGAAGATACAATAATGCCAGCCCCAAGGCAAATGCCGGGATTATGATAGAACGGCTTTTCTTTTTCATGAACGGATTTTTTCCCCTGTCAAAAGTTCGTAGGCCTGCAAATATTTATCAATGGTCTTGCGGACAATTTCTTCCGGCAGAGTCCAATTGTGATCAGGATTGGCTTTCAGCCAGTCACGGGCAAATTGTTTGTCGAAGGAGGGTTGTCCATGCCCCGGTTCATACCCCTTTGCGGGCCAGAAGCGTGAGCTGTCCGGAGTGAGCATTTCATCTCCCAGGACAATAGCGCCGTTTTCGTCCAGCCCAAACTCAAATTTGGTATCGGCAATGATAATTCCCCGCTCAAAGGCATATTCCGCGCATTTCTTATACAGAGCAAGGGAGTATTCCCTTAATTTGGCGGCATATTCCGCGCCTTTTCCAGGGAAGAATTTATCCAGATATTCCACACTTTGCTCATAGGAGATATTTTCATCATGCTCGCCCAGCTCGGCCTTGGTGGAAGGAGTGTAAATGGGCTCGGGAAGTTTGTCCGATTCCTTCAGATCGGAGGGGAGCTTTATCCCGCAGACAGTGCCGTTTTTCTGATAGCTTTGCCAACCGCTTCCGGTAATGTAGCCTCGAACAATGCATTCAACGGGTAAGATGCGCAGTTTCCGGCAGAGCATACTGTTGCCGTCAAAGCGTTCCTGGCGGAAAAATTCCGGCATATCCTTTACATCCACGGATAGCATGTGATTTGGCAGTATGTCCTTCGTCATGTCAAACCAGAACTTGGACATTTGGGTTAATACGGTTCCCTTTTTTGTCACTATATTGTGAAGAATGACATCAAAACAACTGATTCGGTCGGTTGCCACCATAACCAGGTTGTCGCCAATATCATAAATCTCCCGTACCTTGCCTTCTTTGATGGGCTTTAGTTCATTTACGCTCATTGTTCCACTCCTTTTATGTGTTGGTTGTTTAGATTTTTATAGTAATCAGTGTATTGCATTGTGGCAAAAAAATCAAGTAGAACTATTGGTGTCAGACAAAATCAGCAGAGAAAAAAGCAGGGGCAGTGTAAGCATGACGGGGAAGAGATAGCGCAGCTGTACCACCGGGCCAAGCAGTATGGTTGCCATATATACCAGTGGCAGCATACAAAACAGAGTCTGTTTTCTGCGGCCCAGGTACAGAAACGCTGTAAAAATCAGGCAAAGACTCCAGAAGTAAAAGGCGCTTTTGAACAGGACGGACAGAACCGGCCATTGGTAAAAGGCGTTTGCGCTGACTATTTTCTCCAATTGTTCTTCCAGCCAGGGAAATTTGGATATATGGGCGATTTCGCCCACATTTTCTATCTCGGAAGAAGTATAAGTGTAGATAATGCCCATACGGCCTTCCAATCCGTATCCCAGACATTCCGCATAGGATGTATCGTCCGGAAACCAGTATCCCCTGGTTAATTCAAGAAAGGCATCCAGAAACTCATTGGGATAACGGACAGCAAAAGTGAACCAGTTGGTAAGAAACTGTTTCATATGCCCCTCTCCTGTGACAGGAAATTCCACACCGCTGCTTTTCACGGTATCAGCCAGGGGAGGATTGTATTCGGGCCAGGATTCGGCGCTGATACAGGAATTGAGCAATGTCCACATTTCGCTGTCCAGCTCTTCTCCGTGATAATAACCAACCCTTGCAAACTGCTGTATGGGTACACTGTACATTTCTACTTTGGGCGCTTCCAGTTCTGTTCCAATGGCGGCTTTGATGGCGACGGACGTCCCCCTGCTCCCCGCTATCAGGAGGAAACACAGGAGAAGTACACGGAGCTTTTCACGTTTCCCGGCCAATATCACCCACAGGATACCAAATACCGCCACTGCGTATATGGCGTTGTTGCGAAACTGTGTCATAACGCATCCCACGAGCAGTATCAAGGCGTCCAGGGCGCAGAGCTTTCTGCCCTGGACGAAAAAGAAACGCTCGGCCACAAGCAGCGCAAACAGCAGAAACAGTACACTGAAGAGAACATCCTTTGTGGTGCATATGACCATAACGGAATTTAAGGGGAACAGGGCAAAAAACATAAGGGCGGCAATGACGGGCCATTTGCGTTTTGTGACCCGATACAGAAAGGAAGCGGCGTAAGCGGTGGTCAATGCGTATACCAACATCTGAAATAAGGCCATTCCTGCCATTCCTGCTTCCAGATTGTCCAGCCGGATTCCCAGCTGAAGAAACAGCCAGATGACCCAGGTGTGGGCGATTGGCTGGTAGGGCCAGAACCATGCGAATCCCTTTGCGGCTTCGTTGACCTGTCTGTGGAAGTCATAAGACATGATAATAGGATAGTAGGCCAGCCAGACAGGGATGAGACAGACAAAAACAAACACGGCACCTAAGGCGAAAACTGCCCGGGGAGACCAGGTTTTGTGGTTCTCTGATGAGGGCGTTTTGCGCGTGACCATATTTTCAATGGCCTGAAAAAGCAGGTTCCAAAAGGGGAAAAATCCAATGGAAAGGCAGGCGGATCGGAAAAGAATCAGCCCTTTCCCCTTCAGGCCGCATTCGGTGAGTCCTGTGGTCTGAAGTTGATAGCCCATAATCATGGCGATACAGAACAGCAGGCTTATGATGCCTGCGTAGAGACATCTGCGGCGAAGCGCTGCCTTATCCTTAAGTCTGGACAGATTTTGCCCGGTCAGGGTCAGCAGCAGATATACCACGGCCATAACCGGTATTCCCATTATGGAAAAAGTGGCGTTTGTCATGCCTGCAAGACTCCACAGATAGCATAGGCCGTAGGCGGCCGGAAATGACAGCGCAATGCGCAGCCATACACCGGCGTTTTTTCCACAGTACTGATTGGGCTGCGCATCGTTTTCCGGCGGGGAATTTTTAGATAAGAGTCCAAATAATTTCATACGTATCAGCTCCTAAATATTGTATTAATGTCGTCATTTATCTTACTTTCTGTTCAGAGAATTATATCACATGGAAGAGGGCATGTCATTATGAATTTTGTTTCCGATGTGTCTTGCGGGAGAAAGGTTATGGTGGTATAATTATAAAAATAATGTCTTCTATAAAAAAACAGCATTCGCCTGGAAATACCCGAAACAATTTATGGGCACATTTTTTGTTGACCATAGATTGTTTTTAGCATACAGGGGATTGGAGAGCGGAATAGGAGGGGCTATCTATCATGGGCAATCAATTAGTGTGGCAGGATCGCTATAATATCGGGGTGGAATTCATTGACAGGGAGCACAGGAAACTTTTTGGTATTATGAATAAACTGCTTGCGGCGGTTGAGAGGGGGGACAACAGCCAGTGGATTTACCAGGAAGGAATTAAATACTTTAAAGGCCATGCCATGAAGCACTTTGCGGAGGAAGAAGTCTATATGGCATCCATTGGATATCCGGGATTTGAAACCCACAGGCGTCTTCACGATAATTTCCGAAGGAAGACACTGCCTGCCCTGGAGAGGGAGCTGGAAATGACAAACTATTCTCAGGAGGCTGTGAGTCATTTTATGGGGGTATGTGTTGGGTGGCTGATTGGTCATACCATGACGGAAGACCGTGCGATTGGCGGGAAAATGACAAGCAAATGGGTGGGACTTTTGCCGGAGGAAGAGCAGGAGGCCATGAAAGAAGTAATCAAACAGCTGGTGTTTGAACTGTTTGGGTTAAAGGCAAAGGTAATCAGCAGCCATTACGGCGGAGAGAAGTTTGGAAAGGGAATATATTACCATCTGGTCTATGCCACCAGCCAGGGAGACAGGTGGGAGATCATTATGGCTTTTGAGGAAAAAGTATTGCTCAACACGGTGGGACGAATGATGGGCGGTGCGGCAGAGGAATTGGATACCATGATGGTAAACGCTACCAGATATACTGCGCAGCAATTTGTAAACCGCATCAAAGAACATTTTCCAAATGCAGATTTGTATGAGCTGAAGGAGGAGAAACTTCTTACATACGATCAGTTTTCAATGGAATTTGGGAGAGAGCATCCCCAGTGCAGTCTTTTGTTTGACACAGGGGAAGGATATTTTGCGTATTGTGTGATAGCGCCCCATTTGCTTCAGGAGGGCTTGGGAGTGGGGACCGCCATTACACCGGAGAATGCCATAAGCGAAATCGGAGAGTATCTGAAGAAGAAGGAAGCGGCGCAAAAAAAGATACTTGTGGTTGACGATTCCGCAGTGATGTGCCAGGCAATGAAGGAACTGCTGGAAGGGGATTACCAGGTAGTGACGGCCAATTCCGGGATTGCCGCAATTCGCAGTATGACATTAAACAGGCCTGATTTGGTATTGTTGGATTATGAAATGCCGGTCTGTGATGGCAGGCAGGTACTGGAAATGATACGTTCCGAAGTGGAATTGGCCAATATTCCGGTCATTTTCCTCACAGGAAGGGTGGACAGGGAAAGCATAGAAAAGGTAAAAGCGCTGAAGCCGGAAGGCTATTTAGTAAAGTCTTTAAAGCCTGCGGAAATTAAGAAAAATGTAGACTTTTTCTTTGCCCAGAGAGCGGCGGGGCAGAAAGCGTGATATGCGCAATTGCTTTATGGCATGTAGCAGGATATAGACCATGCGGAGGCGTGGACAGGATGGAAAAAAGGTTGCAGGAGTATTCCCATAAAAGGGGATACTCTTTTTGCGCCCAGGGGAAGAGATGTTCTCCTGTTCAAATAAATTTTGGGGTTGCCTTTGGGCAGGGCAGAGGGTATAATAGCGTGAGTCATTGAAAGAAGAAGGAGTTTGTACTGTAGAGGAGACAATATGAGTTTGAGGAAAAAATTGTTTGGGGACAGAGCGTTCTATAAAATGGTGCTGGCCGTGGCGGTGCCCATTATGATACAGAATGGGATTACAAATTTTGTGGGGTTATTGGACAATATTATGGTGGGCAGGGTGGGAACGGAACAGATGTCCGGGATAGCCATAGTGAATCAGCTGTTGATGGTATTTAACCTAAGCGTCTTTGGGGCCATATCCGGCGCGGGAATTTTCGGCGCGCAGTTTTATGGATGTCAGGACAATAAAGGAGTTCGGCATACCTTTCGCTTTAAATTGTATATCTGTCTTTTTATATTGCTCATGGGGGTTTTTATTCTGACCTTTTTTGGGAAAAATTTAATCTTAATGTATTTACATGGGGAAGGACAGGAGGGGTCGCTGACAGCGGCGCTGGGATACGGGCAGGAATATCTGTGGATTATGCTGCCGGGGCTGCTGCCCTTTGTGCTGGAACAGATATACACCAGTACCCTGAGGGAATGCGGAGAGACCATGCTTCCCATGAAAGCGGGTATTGTGGCCGTTTTAGTGAATCTGGTTCTGAATTGGCTGTTGATTTTTGGTTCTCTGGGATTTCCGAAACTTGGCGTGGCTGGCGCTGCCATCGCTACGGTGGTGTCCCGGTTTGTGCAGGCCGCCATTGTGGTAATCTGGACCCATCGTCACAGTGAATCAATGCCCTTTATTACGGGGGTATACAAAAGCGGTCATATTCCCGGCGGGCTGGCGGGGAAAATACTTTTGCGGGGTACGCCCCTTATGGTGAATGAGATTCTGTGGTCTGCGGGCATGGCCACAATGATGCAATGCTATTCCGTAAGGGGGCTGGCAGCCATTGCCGGATTGAATATTTCCACCACCATTTCCAATGTCTTTAATGTGGTCTTTATTGCCATGGGAAGCGCAATTTCCATTATTGTAGGGCAACTGCTGGGGGCGGGGAAGATGGAAGAGGCAAAGGAGACAGATACCAGGCTGATTGCGTTTTCCGTGTTTTCATGCCTGGGAATCGGAGGGGTATTGTTTTTGTCCGCGCCCCTGTTTCCCATGATGTATAATACCACGGAGGAGGTCAAGGCATTGGCGGCTGTCTTCATCAGGATTGCTGCCCTGTGCATGCCTCTGGCCGCTTTTATGCATGCGTCTTATTTTACATTGCGCTCCGGAGGCAAGACTGTGATTACCTTTTTGTTTGACAGTGTGTTTTTGTGGTGTGTGAGTATTCCGCTGGCCTATGCTTTAAGCCGTTATACCGGGCTGCCCATTGCGCCCCTGTACTTATGCTGTCAGCTGGTGGATATTATCAAATGTGTCATTGGCTTTATTCTGGTGAAAAAGGGGGTATGGATACATAATATTGTAGAGAAACAATAACGTCATGGAACAAGAAATTTAAAAAACTCTTATTTTTTATTTGTCTTTTACCGATGTATCATATATAATGGTATAAGCAGGCAGCTTGTGCCAGTCATGTGAAAAACATGAAAATATCCCAGAGCATCGTGTGACTTCTCCCACTCTGGAAGGAATTTGAATGGGCGTTGGGGCGGCAGAGAGGGAACGCAGGTTCCGGTGCGCCGGGGTGGACACGAATATGGGTGTCCGAAGAGGAATGGTAGAAAAAGGTAGGGGAGCATATGAAGTTTATTGAAATATCGGATTTGAAGACTGGAATGCGCTTGGCGCGTCCTATTTACAGCGAAAAGGGTGTGTTGTTGTTTGAACGTGATTCCAAACTGACAAAGCAGGCAATTGACAGCGCAAAAAATTTCGGACTCCTGGGAGTATATATTCTGGAACCTGCGGAACCGCTTCCGCCGGTATCGGAAGAGGATCTGGAATTTGAGAGATTTCAAATTATGTCGGTTTTCTCTATTCAGGCAGAGCTGGAAAAAATTGTCAATACCAAGAAGCAGGCCAAAATGGAATCCATTGTGGGTACCATCACAAAAAAATACGGTCATGTGAACGGGAAGGTAAACTTCTATCAGAATCTGCGCAGCAAGGACGACTATATTTGCAGGCATACTTTAAATACCGCGATTTTATGCGCATTGATTACACACACCATGAATTTAATGCCGGAAGAGCAGGGGCAGGCGGTTTTGGCCGCGCTGGTCCATGAAATCGGCAAGACACAGGTTTCCAAGGAAATGCTCTTTGATAGAGAAGATGTGATAGAGAACAGGGAAAGGCTTTATCAGATACAGTTACAGGGACTGGATATTCTCGAGGAGGCGTTTCCGGAAGGAAAGACATTGAAAAGAATCTGTATGCCGGCTCTGCGCTCTCAGTACGATTTCCTGGTATATCAAAAGGTAGATCCCAATGTGAGACTGTCAAATGCCACAAAGGTGCTTCTGGTGGCAAACCGTTATGACGAGATGACGGCGATGAATTTGCAGGGAAAGTCAGAGTCGGAGATTAAGGCAATCTGGGAATTCAGGGATCATCCGGAGCTTTATGATGTGCGGGTGGTAGATGCGCTGTTAAAATCCATCAATATCCTGATACCCGGCGTCAGTGTGGAGCTCAGTACAGGAGATAAGGCGTTGGTCCTGGTGGAGAACAGCGGAGACGTTCTTCGGCCGGTACTGCTTAATTTCCGTGATAATTCCATATTGGATCTGTCCCTGAAGAGGAATAAGGACATCAGGATTGTGGATATTATGAAGACGCTGGATAACCGTTATGTCATGGACATGGATGCTATGATGGCGGCCATGGAACAGGCGAAACTCTCGTCATAAGACATTCGGGCAACAGGGTGACAGGATACATATGTTTTGTGTATATGTTTTATCTAATATAAAGAGAGGGAACGGCATTCATGTGTATATTGGAGGAAATTCTGTGTGCTGCCAGGGCTGCCGGCGCAAGTGATGTGCATTTGACTGCGGGAAGCCAGCCGAGGATGCGTGTCGGCGGAGTGCTTACCGTGATGGATTTTGCCAGGCTGCTGCCGGCGGATACACTGGATATACTGCTTGCGATTCTGCCGGAAGGGCAGAGGGAACGGTTTGAGGAGGAGGGGGAGTATGACTTCTCGTTTACCATTCCCGGAGGCGGGAGGTGCAGAGCCAACGCCTATAAGCAGAAAGGCAATGTGGCGCTTGCGCTTCGTCCGGTGGAAGTAAAGCTGCCGTCCACAGAAGAGCTGGGGCTGCCGGAAGAGATTGCGCAGCTGTATTGTCTAAAGGAGGGCCTGGTTCTTGTAACCGGCGCGTCCGGGAGCGGCAGATCGACAACGCTGGCATCCATAATCGATAGGATTAATACCCTAAGGAATGCCCATATTATCACGTTGGAGAATCCTGTGGAGTATCTGCATCCGCATAAAATGTCCATGGTAAATCAGCGGGAGATTGGGGTGGACTGCCGGGATTATGTCAGCGGCCTGCGTGGTGCCCTCAGAGAGGACCCGGATGTGATTCTGGTAGGGGAACTGCGCGACAGTGATACAATCAGTGCCGCAATTGCCGCAGCGGAGACAGGACACCTGGTGTTTGCGGCATTGTGTGCCCCGGGAATCACGGATGCCATAAGGGATATGGCGGAAGCGTTTCTGCCCCATCAGCAGCCCTGGATGCGTACCAGACTTGCCAATGTCCTGGAGGCAGTGGTCTATCAACAGCTGATTCCGGTACAGGAAGGCGGCAGGAAAGGCGCTTTTGAGGTACTTCGTATGGAGTCAAAAGCGAGGGATATCCTTCGTGAAGGCAGATTTGAGGAATTGAACGATTTATAGAAGTAAAAATCGGATGCCCTGATTGGGCATCCGGTGAAAAGAAAAAGACTTAGTTCTTCTCCCTGTGCCAGGGGGAACAAATTTCATTTTTTATTCCATATTTTTCATTTTCTTTTTCAGAAATATTTCACTTATTTTAAAATGCAGCAGTCCATAATGCATGTATGAAGGGACTGTCTTCTTGCAACGACTATAAACAGGAGGGTTTTGATGTATTGTACCATTTATTCAGGGGCGTTACTGGGGGTCAGAGCGTATCTGGTATCCGTGGAGGTGGATATTTCCAGGGGGCTTCCGGCTTTTTATATGGTGGGTTCTTTAAGTACGGAAGTCAGGGAATCCAGAGAAAGGGTCATTGTGGCGTTAAAAAACATTGGACTTGAGATTCCGCCCTGCCGCATTACCGTGAATTTATCACCAGCCGACCGAAGAAAGGAAGGAACGGCGTATGATCTGCCAATTGCGGTGGGGATGCTGGAGGCATTGGAGATGATTCCCAAAGGGGCGGCGGAACATATGCTCTTTATGGGAGAACTGGGGTTGAACGGCGAAGTGAAAGCTGCAAGGGGCGTGCTTCCCATTGTGCGTGCCGCAGAGGAAAAGGGGATAAAGGAATGTGTTGTTCCGCTGGCCAACGCAAGGGAAGGAGCGGTTATTCCAGGGATTACGGTCAGGGGAGTGAGCAGTATATTGGATGTGATTCATTTTCTGACGGCTCAAAATACGGATAGGGAAAACATCCTTCCGGCTGCCATGGTGGATGTAAACGCCCTTTTTGATAGCAAATGTCAATCCCAGGAAGAAAAAAGGGATTTCAGCGAGATTACAGGTCAGGAAATGGCAAGGCGTGGGGCGGAGATTGCGGCGGCGGGATTTCATAACCTCCTTATGGCAGGTCCTCCGGGAGCAGGAAAATCCATGATTGCCAGGAGAATTCCGGGAATACTGCCGTCCCTTACTTTAGAAGAGAGCCTGGAGGTGACAGCCATTGTGAGTGTGGCAGGGCTTCTGGAAGAAGGAAGGGCTTTGGTGACAGAGCGGCCGTTTCAAAGTCCCCATCATACCATTTCTCAGCCTGCGTTGATTGGGGGAAGCGCTGTGCCCAGACCGGGCATGATTTCGCTGACACACAGGGGCGTACTGTTTTTGGATGAGCTGCCGGAATTTCAGCGCAGTGTGCTGGATGCGCTGCGGCAGCCCATTGAGGAGAGAAAGGTGAATATTGCAAGGGCGGGGGGCAATGTGACATATCCCAGTGATTTTATGTTGGTTTGCGCCATGAACCCCTGTCCCTGCGGATATTATCCCGATAAAAACAGGTGTCATTGCACAGAACCCCAGGTGAGAAGGTATATGGGAAGGATTTCAGGGCCTATTTTAGACAGGATAGATCTCTGCGTGGAATTACAGCAGGTGGAGTTCGCACATTTGAGGGAGGGGGCCAGGGGGGAAAGCAGTGCGGATATACGGCGCAGAGTGGTAAAGGCAAGGGAGCGCCAGAGGAAGAGATTTGAGGGGACCAATTATCGGTTTAACGGGGATATTGAGGCGTCAGCCATTGAGAAATACTGTGTTCTGGGACCGGCAGAACAGCATTGCATGGAAAGTCTTTATTCATCTTTGAATCTCAGCGCAAGAGCATACCATCGTGTTTTGCGAGTGGCAAGAACCATAGCGGATTTGGAGGAGGATGAGAAGATTAGAGAAGAACATCTGTTGGAGGCGTCATTTTTCAGGCCATCACCGGAATATTGGTTTTAAGTCATTGTCTGGCCGTATGGAGGGAGATATGTGTATGGAAAAATGGAAAGAAAGGGAAAAGATATATGCCTGTTGGCTGTGCAATTTCCCTTACATTGGAAATGGGCAGCTGCACCGGCTGACCGAAATCTGCGGAGGACCCGAGGGGGTCTATCAGGCAAGTCCGCAAGTCTGGGGAAGCGTGATTTCACCGGAACAGGTGGAGCGATTGAAGGAATATACCGAAAAATGGCGGCCTGAGCAATCTTTTGAGAAAATGAGGGAACAGGGCATTGAAATAGTGACGGTCTGTGATAAGGAATATCCGGGAAGGCTGAAAAATTTGCCGGATGCTCCCTATGGCCTGTTTGTCAAGGGAAGGCTTATAAGAGAGGGGGAACCCTCAGTTGCTGTAATCGGAGCAAGGGAATGTTCCGAATATGGCAGATATGTGGCAAAACAGCTGGGAAGTATGCTTGGAAAATGCAAGATTACATTGGTCAGCGGTATGGCGAGAGGGATTGACGGAATCAGTCAAGAGGCAGCGCTGGAGGCGGAAGGCATATCCATAGGGGTTCTGGGAAGCGGGGTGGATGTCTGTTATCCTGCCCAGAACAGAGAGCTGTATCACCGGCTGGCCAATGCCGGGGCGCTGGTTTCGTCCTATCCCCTGGGAACTCCTGCCCGTCCTCGGAATTTTCCTCCACGCAACCGTATTGTCAGCGGTCTGGCAGATGTGGTGGTTGTGGTGGAGGCAAGGATGAAAAGCGGAACATTAATCACTGTGGATATGGCTCTGGAACAGGGAAGGGAGGTGTATGTGGTGCCCGGCCGTGTGACGGACAGGCTGAGTGACGGATGCAATCGTCTGATAAAGCAGGGGGCGGGAGTTCTCCTGGCACCGGAAGAATTTGTGGAAGAAATATGGACAATTTATGATAGAAAATATAATAGAAAAAATAATGGAAAATGTTCAGAAAGGGAGAAAACAGAGGATAATAAAAACAGGGTATCCCGGCGTTGGGATACAGAATCCGTCCGGCGGAACCTGCCGCCGGAACTGGAAGCCATATGGGAAGCGTTGGATTTTACGCCCCGTTCCACGGAAGAGATCAGGGGAAAACTCCCGGCGCAATATCAAAAGGCTTCCATCGTGGCCGGTCTGATGAAATTATGTATGGAAAAAAGGGCCGTACAAGTCAGTCCGGGGCGTTTCGCTCTCAGGAGTATGGCAGAATAGAAAGTGACGGATAAACAATTATATGCAATCTTCAGGATTTGTGATATGATGGTAACAGTTTGATGGAAAGCCGGTTTCTGATAAATAAGGGAGGTTGCGATGCATAGAGAACATACGAAAGTGGTACAGATTGGAGACAGGAAAATTGGCGGGGGCAATCCCATAGTGATTCAGTCCATGACCAACACCAGGACACAGGATGTACGTGGTACTGTGGCGCAGATATTGGAGCTGGAGAGGGCGGGCTGTGAGGTAATCAGGTGTACTGTGCCGGATATGGAGGCTGCGGAGGCTCTGGCAGAGATTAAAAAGCAGATTCATATTCCATTGGTGGCAGACATTCACTTTGATTACAGACTTGCCATTGCAGCCATGGAATGCGGTGCTGATAAAATTCGCGTCAATCCCGGCAATATAGGTGGCCAGGAAAAGGTAAAGGCCGTTGCGGATGTGGCAAAAGAACGGGGAATTCCTATTCGTATCGGTGTAAACAGCGGTTCTCTTGAGAAAGCGCTTCTTGAAAAGTACGGGGGCGTCACTGCGGAGGGAATTGTGGAGAGCGCTCTGGATAAGGCGCGTATGGTGGAAGCGTCCGGCTATGATAATCTGGTTATCAGTATTAAGTCTTCTGATGTGCTGATGTGCGTAAAGGCCCATGAGCTTCTGGCAGAAAAAACATCCTATCCTCTTCATGTGGGAATTACGGAATCTGGGACAGTGTGGAGCGGAAACATTAAATCTTCAGTGGGTCTGGGGATTATACTGCATGAAGGAATTGGGGATACGATTAGGGTTTCCCTGACGGGAGATCCTGTGGAGGAAATTAAAGCGGCGAAATTAATCCTGCGCACGCTGGGGCTGCGAAAAGGCGGCATAGAAGTGGTCTCCTGTCCCACCTGCGGCAGAACCAGAATTGACCTGATTGGTCTGGCTTCTCAGGTGGAGAAAATGGTAGAGGACTATCCGCTGGATATTAAGGTGGCGGTGATGGGATGCGCAGTGAACGGCCCCGGAGAGGCAAAGGAAGCCGATATAGGCATTGCGGGCGGCGACGGGGAAGGTCTGTTGATTAAGAAGGGAGAAATCCTTCGCAAGGTGCCGGAGACGCAGCTGTTAAATGTATTAAAGGAAGAGTTGGATAATTGGAAATGATGACAACACAAAAACCTTTTTTTGACGTTTTTCCCACTTTGGAGATAAAGGGAACACTGCATGATATGCTGGAGCAGGCAAAGGTGGAAAGGGTATCCGCCACCAAACTCAGGGACAGGCTTTCGGTCTATCTGTTCAGCACAAGGCTGATTTTAAAAGAAGATATCAGAGTGACGGAACAGGAAATTAAAAAGCAGCTGTTCCCCAATGCGGCCTTGGCGGTCAGAATCAGGGAACGCTTTGAGCTTTCTTCTCAGTATACCCCCGAAAATCTCATGGAAGTCTACAGGGAAAGTATTCTGTCGGAACTGCGGGATTACAGTCATATAGAGTATAATGCCTTCCGCACGGCGGATGTTTCCTATCCCGGACCGGAGCGTATTTTGCTCACAATGGAAGATACGGTACTTAACAGGAGCAAGGAAGCGGAACTTGTCCGTGTGCTGGAGAAAATACTGGTGGAACGCTGCGGACTGAAAACAGGAATTGATGTGGCGTATAAGGAGGCTCATACAGGAAAATTTGTTGAAGACGACGCATTGCGCATTCAAATGAAGGTGGGTGAAATATACCGTCGGGCCAAAAGGGGCACAGGAGAGACAGAAGGGCAGGAATATGGCGCCCCGGACAATGGAGAAGCCGGCAGCGGACAAATCAATGGAAGCGGGGAATCCAAGACGGCAAAAACATCGGACACAGGCCGGGGAAATGCTGCTGGGACGAAGAGCATGTCGGGTGCGGGACAGGGAGATATGGCCGGCGGGCATTCGTCAAAAGGGAGCTATGATCAGGCAAACGGAACTGCCGGAGGCAAAACTGCGGGCAGTATGCCCCAGGGATACAGCAGTCTCAAAGGAAAATCCGGCGGTATGACACAGAGCTACGGCGGAATGGGCAAGACCGGCGGTCTCAGACGTGGAGAATTCCGCAGAAGCGGAGAATACGGACATTCTCTCAAACAGTCTGACAATCCCGACGTGATATACGGACGTGATTTTGATGAAGAATGTATGGCAATTGAGGATATTGTGGGAGAACTGGGGGATGTGGCCATTCGGGGGAAAATTCTCAAGCTTGACAGTCGGGAGATTAAGAATGAGAAGACCATAATTACCTTTGATGTGACAGACTTTACGGACACCATCTCCATAAAGCTTTTTTCAAAAAATGAATTTGTAAAAGAACTGATGGGGAACCTGAAACCCGGTACTTTTGTGAAAATCAAGGGAGTGGCAACCCTGGATAAATTTGACCATGAGATTACCATAGGGTCCCTTATGGGGATTAAGAAGACGGCGGATTTTACCACGACCCGTATGGACACTGCGCCGCATAAGCGAGTGGAGCTTCATTGTCATACCAAAATGAGTGATATGGACGGGGTGTCCGAAGTGAAGGACATTGTAAAACGCGCCTACAAGTGGGGCCACAGGGCCATAGCCATAACGGATCATGGTGTGGTGCAGGGATATACGGACGCCAATCATGTATGGGATGACTTGTGGGGCGAGGAGAAGAAGAAACGCCTGGAAGCAGGGGACGAAAGCCCCGATAAGCAGGACTTTTTCAAAGTGATATATGGGGTGGAAGCCTATTTGGTGGATGATCTGAAAGAAATTGTCACAGGGGACAAAGGACAGAAGCTGGAGGAAGACTTTGTCGTTTTTGACATAGAGACAACTGGTTTTTCTCCTGTGAATAATCGTATCATAGAAATTGGAGCGGTGAAAGTCTGTGGAGGAAAGGTCATAGAACGTTTCTCCACCTTTGTCAATCCTCAAGTGCCGATTCCCTTTGAGATTGAAAAGCTTACAGGCATTCAGGATGACATGGTTCAGGATGCTCCCTGTATTGAAGAGGTGATGCCAAAGTTTCTTGCCTTTGCCCGGGGGTGCGTTCTGGTGGCTCATAACGCAGGGTTTGACATGAGTTTTATCATTGAAAATGTCAGGCGCCTTGGACTGACGGCACAGACGGGAAGCCTTGTGCCTGAGACATCTGAGAGCGGCGATGGGCCGGTGGGAGAGCAAAAAGAAATGTCCGGAGAGATGTTTACCTATGTGGATACGGTGGGCATCGCAAGGGTGCTGCTTCCGGACCAGGCCAAACACACTCTGGACGCAGTGGCCAAGACCTTGAATATTTCTCTGGAAAATCATCATCGCGCAGTGGACGACGCAGAGTGTACCGCATGGATATTTGTCAAATTTATCAAAATGCTGGCGGACCAGAGTGTATATACCCTGGCCCAGGTGAATGCCCTGGGGGCGGCAAGTGTGGAAATGGTGAAAAAACTTCCGTCTTATCACGGGATTATTCTGGCTAAAAACGATTTGGGCCGTATCAATTTATATCGGCTGGTTTCGGAATCCCACCTGACCTATTTCCACAGGCATCCCAGAATTCCAAAGAGTCTTGTGATGAAATATCGTGAAGGACTGATTCTGGGAAGCGCCTGTGAGGCGGGGGAGCTGTACCGGGCGTTGGTGGACGGGCAGAGCGATATGCAGATTGCCAGGCTGGTAAGTTTTTATGATTACCTGGAAATACAGCCCATGGGCAATAACAAGTTTATGATTGCGTCGGAGAAAATCAGGGATATTAACTCTCTGGAAGACATCAGGAATATCAACCGCCGCATTGTAAAACTGGGAGAGCAGTTTCATAAGCCTGTGCTGGCTACCTGTGATGTGCATTTTCTGGATCCGGAGGACGAGGTTTACCGACGGATTATTATGACAGGCAAGGGATTTGCGGATGCCGACGATCAGGCGCCCCTGTTTCTGCATACCACGGATGAAATGTTGGAAGAGTTTTCCTATCTTGGAAGCGATAAGGCTTATGAGGTTGTGGTAAAGAATACCAATATGATTGCGGATATGATAGAAACCATTGCCCCGGTGCGTCCGGATAAATGCGCGCCTGTGATTGCTGACAGTGATAAGACATTGACGAAAATCTGTTATGACAAAGCCCATGAGATTTACGGCCCCGATTTGCCTGAAATTGTCAAGGCGAGACTGGATAAGGAGCTGAACTCCATTATTAAAAACGGATTTGCCGTGATGTATATTATCGCGCAGAAACTGGTGTGGAAATCCGTGGAGGATGGGTATCTTGTGGGGTCCAGAGGCAGTGTGGGAAGTTCTTTTGTGGCCACCATGGCGGGAATTACGGAGATTAATCCCTTAAGTCCCCATTATTATTGTGACAAATGTCATTATGTGGATTTTGACAGTGAGGATGTAAAGGCATACGCAGGAAAAGCAGGAGTGGATATGCCGGATAAAATCTGTCCGAAGTGTGGAGAAAAACTCCACAAGGAGGGATTTGACATTCCTTTTGAGACATTTCTGGGATTTAAGGGGGACAAGGAACCGGATATTGATTTGAATTTCTCGGGAGAATACCAGTCCAAGGCGCATAAATACACGGAGGTGATTTTCGGCGCAGGGCAGACGTTTCGCGCAGGCACCATAGCCACTCTGGCGGAAAAGACTGCTTTTGGGTATGTGAAGAGATATTATGAAGAGCGAGGGCAGCATAAGCGGAACAGTGAAATTGACCGGATTGTAATGGGATGTACCGGAATCAGGAGAAGTACCGGACAGCATCCCGGCGGCATAGTGGTTTTGCCCCTGGGGCAGGACATTAATTCTTTTACGCCGGTACAGCATCCTGCAAATGATATGACAACGGATATTGTCACCACGCATTTTGACTATCACTCCATCGATCATAACCTGCTGAAACTGGACATTCTGGGACACGATGATCCTACCATGATTCGTATGCTTCAGGATTTGACCGGTGTGGATCCGCTGACAATTCCTCTGGATGGGCAGGATGTCATGTCTCTCTTCCAGAGTACGGACGCCCTTGGAGTCACCCCGAATCAGATTGGCGGCATAAGGTTGGGACTTTTGGGAATTCCGGAATTTGGAACAGATTTTGCCATGCAGATGGTAATTGACGCAAAACCCCAGGCATTTTCGGATCTGGTTCGTATCTCGGGGCTGTCTCATGGGACTGATGTGTGGCTGGGAAACGCGAAGGATTTGATTATGAGCGGTACGGCGACGATTTCCACGGCGGTTTGTACCAGGGATGATATCATGCTGTATTTGATGCAGATGGGTGTGGAACCGGGACTGTCCTTTACAATCATGGAAAGTGTCCGGAAAGGGAAAGGGCTTAAGGATGAGTGGATTGAAGAAATGAAAGCCCATAATGTTCCGGACTGGTATGTGGGGTCCTGTAAAAAGATTAAGTATATGTTTCCCAAAGCCCATGCGGCGGCGTATGTTATGATGGCATGGCGTATCGGGTATTGTAAGATTCATTATCCCCTGGCTTATTACGCGGCATTTTTCAGTATCCGCGCAAAGGCTTTTTCCTATTCGCTCATGTGTCAGGGGCAGGCGCATCTGGAAGGGATTATGGGAGAATACAGAAAGCGCATGGAGGCGGTGGCCAACAAGGAACCGGGAGCCGAACCGCTTTCAAATAAAGAGGAACTGTCTTATAATGATATGAAAATTGTGCTGGAAATGTACGCAAGAGGGTATGAGTTTATGCCCATTGATATTTTCACGGCCAGTTCCCGTTCGTTCCAGATTGTGGATGGGAAGCTCATGCCTTCCATCAACAGTATAGACGGACTTGGGGAAAAGGTAGCGGATTCCATTGTGGAAGCTGCAAAGGACGGCCCGTTCCTTTCAAAAGATGATTTCAGAGAACGGGCGAAGGTGTCCAAGACGGTTGTGGATTTGATGGCTTCCCTGGGGCTTTTGGGAGATCTGCCGGAGTCAAATCAGCTGAGTCTGTTTGACTTTTAGCGAATTAGTTTTTTTCGCAGCCAGCCGGAAAATTTTTTCTCGCAGACGGCAAAACTGATGTGAGCCAGCAAGATACTCACGGCAATGGCGATTGCCGCACCCAAAAGAGCACGGGGCGAGGGGGCGGAGAAATCGAAAAAAATGCGGTCCAACAGCATTACAGGGTAATAATGAACCAGATACAGAGAAAAACTCATATCTCCCAGTCGCACCAGGGGGGAGGGAATTTGTTTCAGATAAAGTCCCAAAATAAAAGCGCATATTACGATTGCCATTGCGGGCAGGCCCCATACCAGGGGACGCCGAAAGCCGAGGATATTGATGCCCGGCTTTGTGATGACAAGACCTGAAAATCCGGCTATCAGGCCAAGGATGCTTACGGGCAGGGAGATTTTAGGCAATCGGGATGCCTGCCCGAGCCGGTATAATTTCCGGGCAATATCATATCCCAGGATGCCGAAGATAAATTCCAGCATGACCGGATTGCCGTAGAATACGAGAAAGTCAGGGGGAGAGGGGAGAAGAGCCGCAGCGGCCACCGTCACCGACAGAAATAAACCGCAGAGCAATCCTCTGTACCTGTGGCTGAGTTTCAGGGCACACAGGAACAGGAGGTAGAAGAAGATTTCGCAGTTTACTGTCCAGCCAATGCGCATGAGCGGCTGAAGTACGCCGCCCCCTATATCAAAGGGAAGAAACAAAAGGCTCTTGAGAAGGAATACGGGATTTGCCCTGCTTTGTTCAAACATTCCCGGGAATAATACCAAAAGCAAAAAAGTACCTAGGCTCATGGCATAATACAGAGGCAGAATGCGGATCAGACGCTTCCTCAGGAAGTGTCGAGTATCCTTATGGGTGGAGAACATCATCATAAAACCGCTGATACAGAAAAAAATATCCACCCCAAAGGCACCGCAGTTCATAAAACGGATATGTTCCAGCACAATAAACAATGCTGTGATGCCCCGCAACGCCTGGATGCTGTCAAAACGTCTGTTGTGAAATTCCATATTTATTTGCTCCATTGTAATTGTTTCCTCCGGTGGAAGAGTATTGTCCTACAGTATGTATGAGCCGAATTACCCTGTCTGAGATATTCTCCCCATCCGGCTACATATTCATTATATATGCCGAAAGAAAAAAAGCAACGTATTTTAAAGTAAAATAAATACTTTACTTTGGAAGAAAGATATAATAAAATGAAAGAAAGTAATGAAGGGGACAGAAGGGGACAGGGGTGCCGAAGTGCAGAGACGGAACTGGAATATATTAAAAACAGTCTCGGAACGAAGGTG
>CAJUGT010000008.1:0-12875 GCA_910586435.1 uncultured Acetatifactor sp.
AACTGACCTCACCGGGAGCGAAAGCCTGTATCAGATGATAGGCTTTATTGGGGCATATTTAAAGTCAATCGCTACGGTTTCAAACGGCAGGGGCAGATATTTCATGATGAACATGAAAGCTGTCAGAGGTTGTGGTATGGAGTTTCTAAAATAAAAGAAATAATGCCAAGAAATCGGGGAGGGAAAGAAAGCTTTTTGGGGTGGTATTATCAGAAGGGATGGGGTATAATGGATTTGTTAATATACGTAGGATAAATCAGAAGACAGGGCGTATTTACAGGCTTGCGGCAAGGATGTATGAATGTGGTATTTTTGGCATCAGAAATAAGCAGAAGGCACCGGCATTGTAGAACGCAGAGGTATTCACATGGAAACATTAAAATTTGGTTATCAGCTTTTCAAAAAGAATATTCCCGCAGCAATTTTGGCGGAAATATTAAGTTGTTTGGGTATTTTTGCAGAGCTTCTTCTGCCGCTTTTATCAGGGCTTTTGATAGACTTTGTAATCCGCAGGGGGGAGGTGCGGGAGGACAGCGGGGGCTTTTTTCACTTTCTTCTCACAGGGCCTTTTGGAGAGCCTCATACCATGGGGTTGTTTTTTTCCGTTGCGTTTGTGTTTGGAATATTGATGCTTCTTCGCATTGCCCTTATCTATATTCGGGATCTGATGCAGGAGTGGATTGGCTTAAAATTGGAAACAGATCTTCGGTATATGACCTATGGAAAGCTGATGGAATTGGATTCTGCCACCATTTCAGAGTATAATTCCGGAGAGCTGTTGCAGATTTTAAACAATGATACCATTATGTTCAAAGAATTGTTCTGCCACAGGATTCCCTACTTGGGAGACTCCATATTCATTCTTGTGATGACATTGATTTTGATTGCCAGGATTGATCTTTTCTTTTTGATTATTCCTGTTTTACTGATGCCTTTTCTGGTAAAGTCGGTGATAAATTTCAAGCGCAGGGCCAGAGAGAATTTTAGAGAGATTCGTCAGAAGAGCTCGGAGATGAATCTGACCACACAGGAAAATATTGCCGCAGTCCGCATTGTCAGATCTTTTCACAATGAAGAACTGGAGAAGGAGAAATTCAGCAGAGCTAATATGAATTTCCTGAATGCCCGGATGAAGCAGATATGGCTTTCTTCCAAGTTTGACCTGACTTTCAATACCATTCGCCAGATTGCTTATATCAGTACGATTGTCATCGGAGCGATATTGGTTATGGAGGGACGGTTGACGGTGGGGTATATTTTGGCATCCTCTACATATGTCATGCGATTTATGAACAATATCACCAGCATTAATAATCATGTTTTTAATATGCAGCAGCAGACCATAGCGGGACTGGCTCTAAAGCATTTTATGGAGAAGGAGAGCAAAGTGCCGGATTCTATGGAAAAGCTGTCACTTCGCTGTGATACGCCGGACATTGAATTAAAAGATGTTTCTTTGGAGCTGGATGGACAGGAGATTTTAAAGCATATTAATGTCAGCATTCCATACGGGAAAAAGCTGGGGATTGTGGGGGAGACCGGTTCGGGCAAGAGCGTGCTGCTGAAAACTTTGGTGCGCATCTGTGATGTCACATCAGGACAGATTACCATAAGCGGTCATGATATTAAAGAGTTCAGTTTGGAAAATTTACGAAAGATGTATTCCTATTTGTTTCAGGATGTATTCCTGTTTTCAAATACCATAGAATCCAATATAGCCTTCAGCCGGGGGGATATTGATGAGCGTATGGTCACAAAGGCGGCCACCAACGCTGAGGCGGCCAAGTTTATTGATGCGCTCCCTGAACGGTATAAAACCATTGTGGGCGAGCGTGGGTTGGGGATTTCCGGCGGACAGAAGCAGAGAATTTCCATTGCCAGGGCATTTCTGAAAAACGCGGCGATTTTTGTGCTGGACGATTCCACATCCGCATTGGATGTAAATACAGAGCATGTAGTGCTGAAAAATATTCATGAGAACTTTACGGAGAAGACGCTTATCATCACAGCGCACAGATTCTCATCTGTGGTGGACTGCGATGAGATCATCTACATGAAAGACGGTATGATTGCGGAGAGGGGAACTTTTCAGGAATTAATGGCTTTGGAGGGGAGTTTTGCGCATATTTACCGTGTACAGCAGGAACAACAGGCGGATGAAGTCCGTTTATAGACAATCGTTTTGAAACAATAAAGGAGCAGCAATGGCTAAGCGGAATACTTTTTTTGAAGATGAAAAGATAGAGAAAAAGGTTGACATAAGGCAGTTGGGACGAACGTTGGCATATATTCTTCCTTTCAGGAAACTGCTAGTACTGGTAAGCTGTATGATGCTGGTGGCGGCGGTGGTTTCGCTGTTCCCGCCCAGGCTTCTGAAACTGATTGTGGATGAGGTAGTGGTTAGGCAGGATTACTATCAGCTGGCGCTGGTGGGGGGAGGATTAGTGCTGCTTGCCGCTGTGGAGATACTGTCAGGTTTTGCACAGGCCAGAAGTATGGGGAAGATGGGACTAAGTATCATTACCCAGATTAGAACGGATATTTTTCAGCGGTTGCAGCTGCTTTCTTTTGATTATTTTGATAATCGGCCGGATGGTAAAATAGTGGTGCGGGTGACGGAATATATTAACGGTCTGGCAGATTTTTTCTCAAACTATGTCATGATGTTTGCCATTTATATTGTGAAGCTGGTGGTGGTGACAGTGTTTATGCTTTCGTTGAGCCCCACACTGACACTGATTGTATTTGCTGCTGTGGCGCCCATGATGGCGATTATCTTCTGGCTGCGCTCCCATTTGCGGAAAATGTATACGGCCCACAGGGCAAAGAATTCCAATAGAACCGCTTTCTTGGTGGAATCCATTATGGGGGAGCAAATTGTCAAAAATTATAACAGGATAGGAATCAACAAGGATATTTATCGTCAGATTCATGAAGAAAGCGTGAATATGTGGTGGGATATTGTGAAGCGTTCCCGACTGAACAGTCCTGTGGTTCAGCTTTTCTGGCACACAGGAACATTGTGTATCTTTGGTGTGGCTCTGGCGTTGATTCTGGGGGGAAATGTGGGCATTACTGCCGGTATCGTGATAACTTTTACCAGTTATATGGGCGCTTTTCAGGACCCGCTGGCACAGCTTTCCACTATTATTCAGGAACTGGCACAGGTAAGCTCCAATCTGGAACAGGTTTTTGACACCATTGATTATCCTGTGGAGATTCAGGATAAAGAAAATCCGGTGGTTCTTAAAAATGTCAGGGGTAAGGTGGATTTTCAGGATGTTACTTTTAGCTATGAAGAGAATGTGAATATTCTCAGGCATTTTACGCTGCATGTAAAACCAGGGGAAATCATTGCGCTGGTGGGGCCTACCGGCGCTGGGAAAACCACTGTCATCAGTATGCTTACCCGGTTTTATGATGTAAAGGAAGGCAGTGTCAGGATTGATGATGTGGATGTGCGGGATGCCAGCTTATATTCTCTGCGTTCTGAGGTTGGCGTGCTGATGCAGGACCCGTTTATTTTCAAGGGAACCGTTCTGGACAATATCCGATATGGGAGATGGGATGCCACCGATGAGGAGTGCAGGGAGGCGGCCCGGATGATTTTTGCGGACAAATTTATTCAGCGGTTAAGTGGGGGATACGATCATATATTGGAGGAGCGGGGCAGCGGTTTGTCCGCCGGGGAGCGGCAGCTCATCAGTTTTGCCAGGATTGTCCTGAAGAATCCTTCTGTTATCATTCTGGATGAAGCCACCAGCGCTATTGATACGGAGACGGAACTGCTGATTCAGGAGGCATTGGAGATTCTGCTTAAGGGCAAGACAGCGTTTATGGTGGCCCATCGCCTGTCCACTATTCGGAATGCGGATCGCATTCTCTATATCAGCAATCAGGGGATTGCGGAAGAAGGAACCCATGAGGAACTCATGGCGAAGAGGGGGCTTTATTATGAGTTGGCAAGCTGTTCGTAAAGATACGTGAAATAATATAACTTATTCCAAATTTGTTCCTGTAATATACTCACCAGAGCGTAAAATGTCCCGCAGTCTCTTAGGATAGGAGGCTGCGGGACATTTTTTATGCACAGCCCCGTGCAAGGGAAACTAAATTTATGCACAGCCCCGTGCGGGGAAACTAAATTTATGCACAGCCCCATGCAGGGGAAACTAAATTTATGCACAGTCCCGTGCAGGGGAACTAAGCCGCAAGGCGGCGCACGGCGAGTAGTGGAGAAGGTCGTTCCCCTACTCGATTGCACAGGCCCATGCAGGGGAGTATGCCAGTAATGCAGTACACGGGCCGTACAGAGTAGTTGAGGAAGTACTCGATTGCACAAGAGCTTCCAAAGGAAAAATGTCAACAGAAGCTGATGAATGCCTGGTACGCAAGTAGGGGAAGGGATTTGCTTCTTGGGCTGAAAAGGGGCGGCTGCACAGGAGACGCACCCGGGAAAAAATACCCTACAAGAGCTTCTGCGTGATTGCTTCGGCTGTGTCAGAGCGGGCTTTGGCATTTACTTCGGGATTGCGTTTACAAAAAACATAGAAAAGACATTCAATCAGAAAGAGCTGCCCTAGTTTGGCGGCTACAGAACCGGACTGAAGAGGCCCTTCGTTATAACCGCAGAATAGTACCACATCAGCAAATTGTGTGGCCCGGGACTTGGGAAAATGGGTAATCAGTATTACGGACACGCCGCGTTTTTTGGCAATGCGCATAACGTCTTCCATGTCTTTTGTGGAGCCGGAATAGGAGAAAAACAATATGACATCTTTTTCAGAGGCCAGCGCAATGTTCATGACCTGCATGTGGGAGTCTTCCACATGGACAAAGCGGGAGGTGGCAGTGGAAAAGCGAGCCCAAGCTTCCATAGCCATAACCATACTGCCGCCCTGACCAAAGCAGAAAACTCTGTCCGCTGCGGAGATAAGATCCACCGCTCTGGAAATTTCGTTCTCATCCAGAAGGTCCATGGTTTCATTTAAAGAGAGAATATTGGATGCATGAAGTTTGTTAAAAATACTGCTCATAGTATCTTCGGAGGTTATGGTATCGGGCGATTCCAAAGGCTCTCCCATATCCGTCACATAGGCGGCTTTGGCCAGTTCCAGTTTCAGGTCATTGTATCCGGACAATCCCAGGCTGCGGCAGAAGCGGGTGATGGAAGCCTCCGAGACTCCGCTGTATTCCGCCATGCTTGAGATGGAGAGATACTGTGCGTCATGGGTATTGGCAAAAATGTAATCGGCCAATTTTTTGCCGGAGCGGGTGAGAACATGATATTTTTCTGTGATCTGTTCCAAAATATTTCCGGCCAAATGTCTACCTCCTTTGCTCTAAAACTGCTGCTCCCAACATACCGGCGCGATTGCCAAGGGCCGCCTTTGCAATGATTACATGCCGAAAGGAAGGAATCAGGTTTTCATAAAGCTTTTCACGTATTTGTTCCAGCACATAGGACTGTTCCATGACGCCGCCGCCTAAAATAACACATGCTGGATTTAACATATGGATAATGGTGGTGAGACCGTATACGATTTCCATAATCCACTGGTCTATAATAAGCTTGATTTGAGGACTGTCCATTTGAGCAAATATTCTGCGCCCATTTATGAGAGAAGGATCTACGGCGCCTGCGCTTCGGACCAGGGCGGTGGTGGAGGCATATTTTTCATAACAGCCGGAAAACATACTTTGTTCTATGCGGCGTTCTTCAGGATGTGTGACTATGCCGCCAAAGGTTCCGGCAGAAAAGCTGCTTCCATGGTAAAGGTCTCCATTGACAACGATGGAGCCGCCCACACCTGTCCCATATGTGAGACATACAAAGTCAGAAACTCCCTGGCCGGCACCGAATACTGCCTCACCGATTGCCGCTGCGTTGACGTCGTTTTCTACGTCGGTGGGAACCTGAAATTCCTGCTCCATAATTTCTTTGATGGGAGTGCCGGTGTAACCGGGGATATTTTCATTGGCATAAATGATGGAACCCTGCAAAGGATTAACCTGCCCGGCGGTGCTGATGCCTATGCGTTGAAAGGGGCGGATTTTCTTATAGTCATTGATCAGATTCTTAACGCGGTTTACCACATGCTCTCCGCCCTGTTTTGCTTCGGTGGGAATTTCTCTGATTTCAGAGAGTTCCCCATCCGTGTATAGGCCGGATTTAATGGCAGTCCCGCCTATGTCTAAAACCATTGTGGTCATATGATACCTCCGTTTCTATGCTGATGTAGAGTCTATGCTGATGTAGAGTCTATGCTGATGTAGAGTCTGTGCCGGATTGGCGTACCGGATGGCCGACAACCGGGCAAAAGTACCTGGCAGAAGTTCCTCCCGCTGCATTGGAGCTGTGAACTTCCTTCTGCGCAATTGAGTTGAGTGTCGGGTGGTCAGCACACCGGAATTGATCTATGAAAAACCATTTTCAAGTTCAGGTTTTCATCCAGAAGGACAATATTTCCGTATTTTCCGGGGGCGAGACTTCCGTAATCCTGATAAATTCCCACAGCTTTGGCAGGATTGACGGCGGCGCATTTAATGGCGCTGGCCAGAGGAATTTCCATTTTCAGGACGGCTGTGCGGACACAATCCATGAGATTGGATATGGAGCCTGCAATGGTACCATCTTGCAAAATTGCCAGATTTCCCTTGACTGTCACTGTCTGTCCTCCCAGCTCATATTGGCCGTCTGTAAGCCCTGCGGCTCTTAAGCTGTCGCTGATCAGAATAATTCGATCGTCACCAAATATTTTAAAGGTGGTTCGCACTACTGCCGGATGAATGTGAACGCCGTCACAGATGAGTTCCACCATACAGTGGGGGCTGTCAGCAGCAGCGCCGATAGGTCCCGGGGCCCGATGGCTGAAAGGCATCATGGCATTGTACATATGGGTCAACTGGGAAGCGCCGCAGGAAAGGGCTTCCATAGCCGTATCATAGTCTGCGGTGGTATGGGCAAGTGAAATGTTGATGTGATCCCTGTTAGCCTGGATAAAATCCAGAGCGCCTTCTGTCTCAGGGGCGATTGTAACAGTACGAATCATGCCGCCGGAAGCCTCTTGCAGGCGCCGCAGCATTTCTGTATCGGCGGGACAAATGTACTTTTCGTTTTGCGCTCCTTTTTTGCCGGGGCTGATAAAGGGTCCTTCCATGTACAGGCCGCAGAAATCCGCGCCGCCGGCACAGAAAAAGTCTTTTGCGGTATGACAGATTTTTGTCAATGTTTCTTCGGATACAGTCAGGGTGGCAGGGGTGATGGAAGTCACACCCTGCCGAAGTTCATATTCGGCAATGGTACGAAAGGCTTCCGGTGTGCCGTCACAGCAGTCGCTTCCCATGCAGCCATGAAAATGAATGTCGGTCAGTCCGGGAATAATATAGCATCCTTTTGCGTCCGTTGAGGTTTCTTCCCCTTCTGTAGAAAGATAAGTTTCTTCCGAAACAATTCGGTCGTCGCACAGAAAAACGGATGCAGCTTCAAAAGCGCCCTCTTCCTGAAATACAAATCCATTCATGATTTTATGTTTTTTTGTCATTTTATACCTCGTCTGAATATTACGCCCGAATAAGGCATATGCAAATGATTTATCCGGAGCGGAATATTATGGGAATGAGCGTGAAGTGTACCAAGGGTGTATGAGCAGGGATTTTATACTTGGGAAAGGGCCGCTTCATCTGCCACAAGCGTCACATGGTTATGAAGCTGAAGGACGGATGCAGGCACCTGCGGCGTAATGGGGCCGAAAAAGGCTTTTTTCACGATTTCTGCCTTATCCTCTCCGGAGACCACCAACAATATATGGCGGGCGGACATGATTGTCTTTATTCCCATGGTATAGGCCTCACGAGGTACCTCTTCTTCCGATGCAAAAAAGCGCTGGTTTGCTTTGATGGTTTGTTCGGTTAAAGAGACACAATGGGTTTCTGCCTGGAAGAAGGTACCAGGTTCATTGAAACCTATGTGACCGTTATGTCCCAGGCCAAGGAGCTGTATATCCACCGTACCCACGGAGGAAAGAATTTCATTGTATTGCCTGCATGCTTTCTCGCTGTCGGGTTCGGTTCCATCGGGGAGAAATGTTCTGTTTTTGTCAATGTTCACTTTCTGAAACAAATTTTCATTCATGAAATAGTAATAGCTTTGGGGATTCTCTTTGGTAAGACCCTTGTATTCGTCCAGGTTCACGGTAGTAACCTGTGAGAAGTCAAGGGCACCCATGTGATGCCATTCCGCAAGCTGGCTGTAAAGGCCTATGGGGGTGGAGCCTGTGGCAAGACCCAGTACACAGTCAGGTTTTAAAATAATCTGGGCGGAGATAATGTTTGCGGCCTTCCGGCTCATGTCGTCGTAGTCCTTTGTCTTGTAAATGATCATATTGACACCTTTCCGCGCATTGCAGCGCTCGCCTACTTATTTTTGCTGCCGGAGAATGTCCGGCTGTTTTGTGGCTTGAATAGAAATATTATAACATATGTATGCGATTCTTTCAATTAGAATGTTAAAAATTTTCAAAATAAATAAATTATGAAAATATTTTTCAAAAATGTATTGACAAAAAGTAATAGTGAAGATAAAATGAAACTAAAGAAGTGGTACGGAGTTACACAATTTCAACAATTGCGATTAATTAAATCGCGTAGAAAAGGAGGGCTAATTATGAAGAAGCGTAAATTTATGGCAATGGCGTTAAGCGGTCTTATGGTGCTTTCCGCTGTGGGCTGCGGCAATACCGGAAATGATGGTTCATCCGGTGGAAATTCTGCTGCGGGCGGTGGAAGCAGTGCGCCTGTCAGCAATCAAAGTTCCACTCCCACATCTGTGTCGGGGGGAACGGAGAATACAAATATTACCCTGTGGACCTATCCCATTGGCAAGTGGGGAGACTCAGCTACAGTGGACGGACTGATTGCCAGTTTTAACGCAGTTCATCCTGAGATAAAAGTGACGGTTGAGTATCTGGACTACTCTAATGGCGATGACCAGATTAACACTGCCATTGAGGGAAAGCAGGCGCCGGATATCGTTTTGGAAGGACCGGAACGACTGGTAGCCAACTGGGGAGCAAGGGGACTGATGGTGGATCTTGCAGACCTGTGGACCGATGAGGCGAAGGCTGCAATCTATGATTCCGTGGAGAGCGCATGCAAGAGCAATGACGGAGTATATTATGAATATCCTCTGTGTATGACAGCGCATACCATGGCAATCAATAGGGATATTTTTGAAGCGGCAGGCGCAATGCAGTATATTGATGAGGAAAAGGGTACATGGACCACGGAGAACTTTATCAAAGCGGTGAAAGCGGTTTATGATAACGGTCAGGCCAATGTGGGAGCTGTATATTGCAATGGACAGGGCGGAGATCAGGGAACAAGGGCGCTGGTCAACAACCTGTATGGCGGTACTTTTACCAATGCGGAGCATACGGAGTACACGGCCAACAGTGAAGAAAATGTCAAGGCATTGCAGCTGCTGCTGGATATGGAAGGAATCAATTATGACGCTTCCATCGTAGGCGGCGATGAAATTAATATGTTCTGTAACGGTACACTTGCAATGGCGTTCTGCTGGAATGTATCACAGGAGAAGAATAACCTGGATAAGATTAATTTTGATGTTCTACCCATGGCATTCCCTTCTAACGGTGATCCCAAGCTTTGCGGCGGTATTTGGGGATTTGGCATCTTTAACAATGGGGATGAAGCGAAGATTGCGGCGGCAAAGACGTTCATTGACTTCATGGCAAATGACGAAAAACAGGCAGTGGAGAGCGTAAAGGCATCTAATTACTGGCCTGTGAAGGATTTGGGCAATATCTATGAAGGTGATGCGCTGATGACCGAATACGCGAAATTTGTTCCTTACATGGGTGACTATTATCAGGTAGTAGGCGGCTGGGCAGAAGCCCGCACCGCATGGTGGAATATGTTGCAGCAGGTTGGCTCCGGTGTGGATGTAAAGACAGCGGTGGAAGAATTTGTAACCACATCAAATGCGGCTGCTAAAGGGGCAAAATAAAGAGAATTGTCCGAGCAAAGATATGAAGAGAAAGACTCATTGAAATCAGCTTAAAAATGAAGCGTTTATGTGAGACTCGCGACCCTTCCCGAGGAAATCTGCGGGGAGGGTCGTTTGCAATGTGAGAATGATTGCGTAGGAAGGATTTTGATACGGGAAGGAGGAAAATCCTTATGGCAGCAGAGAAAAAGAATCCCATGAGCAAAGCCCTGGTGCGCAGGGAGACAATCACCGGATATGCGTTTATGCTTCCCAGTCTGGTTTTCTTTTTGGGATTTGTCGTTTATCCCATGATCCAATGTGTGTTCATAAGCTTTTTTGACGCTACGATGAATCGGGAAGATATTTTTATTGGGCTGGCAAACTACACGGAATTGTTTCAAGACAAGGTGTTCCTTGGGGCGCTGAGAAATACCGCTGTGATAGTCATTGTTTCCGTTCCGGTGGTTTGTGTCTTTTCCCTGTGGGTGAGTTCCGTAATATATAATTTAAAAGGCGCAGCGTGTTCTGCTTTCAGGTGCATTTTCTATTTGCCGGTGGTAACAGGTTCCGTTGCCGTCACGGTAGTATGGAAGTGGATGTTCAATAACTATTATGGTATTTTTAATTATGTGGGAACCAGCACAGGGCTTCTGGATAAAAATATCAACTGGCTGGGAGATGAAAAATATGCCCTTGGCTGTATTATACTGATTCTGCTGACAACATCTGTGGGCCAGCCCATAGTGTTGTATGTATCGGCGCTGAACAATGTGGATCAGTCCCTGGTGGAAGCGGCTGAAGTGGATGGCGCTACCAAGTTTCAGTGCTTCTGGATGATAAAATGGCCGCAGATTATGCCTACCACCTTGTATATTCTTGTGATTACTACGATTAACAGTTTCCAGTGTTTTGCTCTGATTCAGCTGTTGACCAGTGGAGGGCCGAATCACAGTACGGACACCATTATGTATTATATTTATTACAATGCGTTTAAGTTGTATCGCTATGGATATGGAAATGCAATGGGCGTTGTCCTTGCGGTTATTATAGCAGTTCTTTCCGCCGTACAGTTTAAACTGGCCAAGAGAGATTGAGGAAGGGGGCAAAGTATATGAAACATAAGAAATTTAATCGTTCCGCATGTTATAAGATTTTGTCGGTGGCTGTGATTACGATTTTGGCCATTGCGTTTGCCTTTCCTCTCTACTGGATTGTGACCGGTTCCTTTAAGACTTCTGCCGCTATCAATGCCACTACCCCTCAGTGGTGGCCCCAGGAGTGGGTATTGGATAATTACCAGAAACTGTTCAGCAGACAATTTGCGCCCCTTTGGGAGATACATATTCCATTTACAGATATTCAATTTCTGGGGCCCGATGTGCCTGCGGCAATTCGATGGCTGTTGAACACCGTGTTTATGGCAGTTGCCGCAATGTTGCTTACCTGTATCACGGCGGCTATGGCGGGTTATGCTCTGGCAAAAAAGCGTTTTCTGGGACGTACCCTTGTCTTTTCTCTGATTGTATGCGCAATGGCTTTGCCAAAACAGGTTATTTTGATTCCGTTGCTGCGTGAAATGGCTTCTCTGGAATTGTATAATACCATCTGGGCAGTGATTTTCCCCATTGTAGGCTGGCCTTTCGGTGTGTTCCTGATGAAGCAGTTCTCTGAAGGGATTCCCGGGGAAATGATGGAGGCGGCGAAGATTGACGGGGCCGGAGAGTGGAAGACATTCTATACCATTGCATTGCCTCTGATTAAACCAGGAATCGGCGCATTGGCCATATTTACGTTCATCAATTCGTGGAACGACTACTTTATGCAGCTGATTATGCTGACAAGTACTAAGAATCTCACAATTCCCCTTGGCATTGCGAAGCTTCAGGCGGAAAACGCCATGGATTTTGGATTGATTATGGCAGGAGCGTCACTGGCCGCCATTCCCATTATCATTATTTTCCTGGTGTTCCAGAAATATTTTACAAAAGGAATTACCATGGGAGCAGTGAAGGGATAACAGGAAAGGAGAAGCCGTGGTACAGAAAGAGGATGCGGTACTGGAATAGCGAACAGCATCCGGCGTGAAGTACCCGGAACAATTTATGGGCACATATTTTAGTGACCGTAAATTGTTCCAGTAAGCCGTGGTACAGAAAGAGGATGCGGTACTGGAATAGGAGGTGCGGGATGATTTATACGGAGATTAGCAATATCCGGCGTTATTGTGGTATGGGAGAGTATCTGGACAAGGCGTTTGACTATCTGGCGACTCATTCTCTAAAGGACATGGAGGCGGGACACTATGAGATAGACGGCAAGATGGTATATCTGAATGTGTTGGAGTATGAGACAATTGCGGAAGAAGAGGCTTTTTTTGAGGCACATGGGAAATACGCCGACATTCAAATGACCGTGGAGGGAGAGGAACTGGTGGGCGTTTCGGAGATGGCAGGAATAAAGGTTAAGACTTTTGACCAAGAAGCGGATCTGTATGAGGTGGAAGGTCCTGTGGAAAATTATATTCGTCTGATTCCGGGCAAAGCATTGGTAGTTCTCCCCGGAGATGCCCACAAGCTCAAGATTACAAAAGGGCAGCCCTCCAGAGTGAAAAAAGCGGTTATGAAAGTCTATATGGGGTAAAAAGGTAAGGCTTCTATATCCAAAGACAGATTGGGAGAAGCATAAAAAATTTTAGCAGAAGCAGTGTGGAGAGACGGAACTGGAAACAGTCTCGGAACGGAGACGCCCGGAATCAAATATCAGCCGGGAAATAAGCGGATGAAATTTGATTCCCCTGTTAGGGGCGCCGCAGTGGAGAGACGGAACTGGAAACAGTCTCGGAACGGAGACGCCCGGAATCAAATAT
>CAJUGT010000008.1:12975-54714 GCA_910586435.1 uncultured Acetatifactor sp.
CAGCCGGGAAATAAGCGGATGAAATTTGATTCCCCTGTTAGGGGCGGTGTAGTGGAGAGACGGAACTGGAATAGGAGGGTAATAGGGATGGGAGATATCAGAAAGTATCAGGGAATCATTCCGGCATTTTATGCCTGTTATGACAGCAATGGTGAGGTAGATGGGGAACGTGTGGAACTGCTGGCCCAATATATGGTGAAAAAGGGAGTGAAAGGTGTATATGTGGGCGGCTCATCCGGGGAATGTATCTACCAGACAGTGGAAGACAGAAAGCGCACCTTGGAACATGTAATGCGTGTGGCGGAAAATAAGCTTACGGTAATTGCCCATGTGGCCTGTAACAATACAGCAGAGAGCAGAGAGCTTGCGGCGCATGCCCAAAGCCTGGGAGTAGATGCCATTGCGGCCATTCCTCCGATTTACTTCCATCTTCCCGAGTATGCCATTGCGGAGTATTGGAATGACATATCCGCAGCAGCGCCAAATACGGATTTTATTATCTATAATATCCCCCAGTTGGCAGGGGTGGCTTTGACCATGCCGCTGTTTCGCCAAATGAGAAAAAATCCCAGGGTGATTGCGGTTAAAAACAGTTCCATGCCCACTCAGGATATTCAGATGTTCAAGGCAGAAGGCGGAGAAGGCTTTGCGGTTCTAAACGGACCTGACGAACAGCTTGTGGCCGGGCTTGCAATTGGGGCAGATGGCGGAATCGGCGGTACTTACGGCGTCATGCCGGAGCTATATCTGGAAATAAAGGAATTGATGGATGCGGGAAAGATACAGGAAGCTCAGGACATACAGTATACGGCAAATGAAATAATATACGGGATGTGTGCTTGTCATGGAAATCTGTATGCGGTGATAAAGGAAATTCTGCGTATCCGGGAGGGCCTTGACATTGGAAGTGTTCGCAAGCCTTTGCCGGCATTGATTCCTGAGGATATGGAGCAGGTTAAAAAATGTGCCCATATGGTGGATGATGCGATGGAGAAGTATGTAAAAGCGTAACAAAGCTATTTTGAAAACTTTGAATAGGAGGGGCCAATTTGAAGAAAGAGGAATTATTCCAGCGGATAAAAGGAAAAATTATTGTATCCTGTCAGGCAGTGAAGGGTGAGCCTTTGTATGTGGAAGAAAAGTCCATTATGTATCTCATGGCCAGGGCGGCAAAGCAGGCGGGAGCACCTGCCATCCGCACCAGCAGCATCCGTGATGTCATCGCCATAAAAGAAGAGACAGGACTTCCGGTAATTGGTTTAATTAAGGTGCAATATGATGGATTTGAAAGTTATATTACGCCTACCATGAAAGAAGTGGATGAGCTTGTGGAAGCGAAAGCGGATGTGATTGCCCTTGACTGTACAAATCAGAAACGGGGTGATGGTAAGAGTATCAGTCAATTTATGGAAGAAGTTCGGGGAAAATATCCCCAGGCAATTTTGATGGCGGATATATCTACTTATGAAGAAGGGGTGAATGCCTGGAAGCTGGGGATGGATATTGTAGGGACTACTATGAGCGGATATACACCCTATACAACCAAGACGGATGGACCTGATTATGACCTGGTCAGACGGCTGGCAGAGACGGTGGACATTCCTGTGATTGGAGAGGGCAGGGTACATAGTCCGGAACAGGCGGTGGAAATGCTGAAGACAGGGGCACATGCGGTAGTGGTTGGAGGCGCCATTACAAGACCTCTGGAAATTGCGCAGCGCTTTATGAAGGCGGTGGAATGTGAGAAATGATGAAAAGACACATTGTATGTTTTGGAGATTCTAATACCCATGGGTATTGTGCCATTACAGGAGGACGTTTTGACGAAACTGAGAGGTGGTGCTGTCGGCTTCAGGAAAAGCTGGGAGAAAAATTTCTGGTGATAGAAGAAGGATTGAGCGGGCGTACTACCTGCTTTGAAGATCCCATCCATGAGGGATTGTCCGGCCTTGACTATATTTATCCCTGTCTGATGAGCCAGGAACCCGTGGACTTGCTGATTATAATGTTGGGCACCAATGATACAAAAGAGAGGTTTGGAGCGTCGGCAGCCTGCATTGCCCTCGGGCTGAAAAGGCTGATAGACAAAGCCAAAGGGATTACAGATTGCTGGAGGGACAAAAAGGCATCCATTCTGGTAGTGGTGCCCCAGAACATCGACGTACAGTATATGAATACGGAGGTGGCCGCCACAATGGGGCGGGGCTGTTCGGAGAAATCCCAGGGGCTGGCAGAGGAATTTGAAAAAATAGCACAACTTACAGGCTGCTATTATCTGGACGCAAATCAATTGATCACAGCCCGGCCCAACTCCATTGACCATATGCACCTGACTGCGGAAGGGCACAGGCAACTGGCGGAAGGACTGACAGAAAAAATCAGGGAGATTTTTTCGGAAGAGTAGAAAATATAAGTAAACTTTGGTAAAAAGCTATCGGAGACAATAAAAGTTCCGATAGCTTTTTGTCTGTAAAAGACGGTGCGCATTTTTATGCACAGTCCCTTGCGAAGTATGTCGCTAATGCGGCTTGTGGATGCCTTGTTTCTCCAGTGGACGGCGTCCGGGGCATGGGGGTTACATTCGGCTCGGGCAACGCCTGCGATGAACTAAGCGTCAACTCCGGCCGCCGTCTCTTTCGCTGCCATAGAACAACCCCGCAAGCCGCTTGGCGCTATTGGGTCTGAAACGTAACAGATTTTGATCCGTCCAATCTCTTATCCAGTTCTTATTGTAGAAAAATAAAGTATAGTGTGATACAATATAGCGGTAGAAGCAAGGAGATAGATGAAAAGACGTCTTAGAAAAGGAAACATAAATGGTATGCTGCGGGAAAGGAGGATCGGATGGCGACATCAAAAGAATTTCATGATTATATTGTGGACAATATGCAAAAGGCAGGTGACGTATCCACCAGAAAAATGATGGGGGAGTACTGTGTATATTACAGGGGGAAGCTTATTGGGAACATCTGTGACAACTGCCTGTTTCTGAAACCTGTGGATTCCGTACTGCGGCGGCTGCCGGAAGCAGACAGGGCGTACCCATATGAAGGCTCCAAAACCATGATGGTGGTTATGGAGGATGTGGAGAATACGGAGATGCTGACAGAATTATTGAAGGAGATGTATCAGGAATTGCCGGAGCCGAAAAAGAAAAAAGCACTGCCATAAGAGAGGGCAAGAAGGATATGACAGAGATAGATTATGTGAGACCGGAGGATAAGGAATTCTGGTATACTTTGGACGCCCATCTGCCGGAAGGGGAATTTGATAAAAAAGTCCGGGAAAAACAGGGATATGTGCTGAGGGCAGATGGGAAGCCGGCAGGCATATTGAGGTATGGACTGTTTTGGGATAACACTCCTTTCTGCAATATGCTCTATGTGGAACCCTGTTGTCAAAAGAGCGGGTACGGAAAAAAATTGATGGAACATTGGGAACAGGACATGAAATCACAGGGATACGGAATGGTTCTGACCTCCACGCAGGTGGACGAATCAGCACAGCATTTTTACCGTAAGCTGGGATATAAGGACTGCGGGGGATTTGTCATAGATATTCCGGGATATGAGCAGCCCATGGAACTGTTTATGATAAAGGAAATTCATTAAAATGGGATTTGGAAAAGAAGGTGTAAGTTATCATATATTTAAGTAGTTTTTTATTTTCGAGGGAAAGTGTCAGTGACCCCAACATTTATCCATACAATGTATTTGCGGGGAAAGGCGAAAGATTGATAGTGTTTCACGCTATTACAGTGCTATATGGAGATAATGCTTCAGGAAAGTCTACCATGCTGAATATTATAGCCAATAAACTTCAGTTGGAAGGACAGGAGTACGCCACAAGCAATAAATTTGGCAGAGTTGATTATTTTAAGCGATTTATTGATGAATGCAGTTATTCTCTTGGGGATGATGAGGACGGAAAGCGGATTCGTGGAATTCCTACGGGCAGCAGGTATATGAAAAGTGAAGATATTTTATATGAAATAAAGAAGATACAACAGGAAAAGGTGTTGGAGGATGGATACATCTATGAACACATCAGAAGGGGAATGGCCAAGGAGAAGGCGAAAGAGTTCAGAGCAGCCTGTCAGACACAGAAACAGTTGGAATATCTGAAATATGCTCAGGAGAAATATTCAAATGGGGAAACCACATTGCAGATGTTGGATGACTATATAGAGCCGGATGCGTTGTATTTGTTGGATGAACCGGAAGTATCCCTGTCACCGGCGAACCAGACGCTTTTGGCGGATAAGTTAAATTATCTGGCAAGATTTTTGGGCTGCCAGTTTATCATTTCCACCCACTCTCCGTTTATGCTTGGAACTCTGAAAGGCAAGATAATTAACCTGGATTCGGAGGATTTGGAAGAGGCAAAGTGGACGGAATTAGAAAATGTAAGGTATTTCTTTGATTTTTTTCAAAAGCACAGGGGAGAATTTGGCTAAGGGCCGAAAAATAAACATCAAATGACAAAAACAAAATAAAATAACTGGGAGTGGCAGGAAAAGCAGAGAGGAGCAGAGAAGGGATGAAGAAAAAGTATTTGGTGGCATTGTTTATGGCAGGCACGCTTGCGTTTGGCGGCTGCGGAGGGCAGGAGCCTGTGAACGGGGAGGAGGAATCCACATTGGGGACGGGCAGCGGGCAGGCAGAATCCGTTTCACAGGAAGGGAGCATGGAGGAGGCGAGTTCGGATGCAGGGACTCCTGACGCATCCAAGGAAAGCACAGAAACCCCTGCGCCCCAGGATAGCCCAGAAACCCCTGCGCCGCAGGTAAGTCCCGTGCCGGAGAGTAACACAGCATCGGGGATTACCGCAGATTCCAAAGCATTTGAGCGGCTGCGGGAAGAGGCAGAGGATTTATACGGCAGTCGTCCTGTCTCTCTGAAAAGGATGGAGGCTTTGGACAGAGGATTTGTAGCGATTCCTTCTCAGGAGGGAATGTTTCTTGGGTGGCGGTTTCTGGGCACCGATCCGGAGGATATTGCTTTTCAGATATACAAAAACGGAGTGCCTGTCACGGATTCCCCCATTTCAGATGTGACAAATTATGTGGATGCGTCGTATACAGGGCAGGAAGAAGAGGCGTCATACAGGCTGGTTCCTGTGAGAGACGGTCAGGAAGTGGAAGCGGAGACTTGTGACGCTCTGGTTTTTGACAGGGAATATCTTTCTATTCCGGTGAAACAGTATGAAGTGGGGGATTATGACATCAATGATGCTTCCGTGGGGGATCTGGACGGGGATGGAGAATATGAGATTGTGGTCAGACGGGAACCTGCGGATATGAAAGTGGACACCAGAGTGGCCTATCCCCTGATAGAGGCTTATGAATTGGATGGTACCCATATGTGGACTATCAATATTGGACCCAATGAAATCTGTACGATTGATCTCAATTTTATTGTCTATGACGTCAATGGGGACGGAAAAGCGGAAGTTGTAATGCGGTCTTTTGAAGGAACTGTGGATGGCGCAGGGAATCAGATAGGGGATGAGGACGGGGATGGTATCTCCGATTACAGTGTAAGGAACGGAACCATTATACATATGAAGGATCGCTCTTACCTGTTTAAGGGGCCGGAGTATTTATCCATGTATGAGGGAGCTACGGGGAAGGAAATTGCCCGCACTGACTTACTCCCTTCCAGGGAGCCGCTGAATTCCTGGTTTAGCGGCAACGACCGTGGAAAGCAGGTGAAACGTGCCAGCCATTATGCCCTGTGCATTGCCTATCTGGATGGAGAGACGCCAAGTATTGTGCATTTCAGAGGCGCCTGGGCTGCCTGTAAAATGGCGGCATATGATGTTGTGGACGGGCAGTTTGCCGTCAGATGGACCAATGAGAGTGAAAACGTGGAAACCTTAGAGAATCTTTATAACACAGGTTATCACAGCATTGCCGTAGCGGATGTGGATTATGATGGGAAGGATGAGATTATCACCGGAGCCGCTGCCATTGATGATGACGGAAGCATATTATATGTTGTCACAGCGGAGAAAAGCAATGGAAAAACAGTGAAACTTGGCCATGGAGACGCGTTTGACGTGGCGGTTATGAACCCGGACAGCCATGAGTACTATGTGTGGGCTTGCAGGGAGACGGCCAATTTGCCTGTCAACATTGGGCTGCACAGCGGTCGGACAGGAGAAGTTCTATTTGGGCAGACCAAACCCAAGGACACCGGCAGATCCCGTGCGGCAGATATTGATCCTACCAGCAGGGGCTGGGAATTCTGGGGGTCTACAGGCACACCCTTGCAGTCTTTTGAAGGGGAGGTATTAAGTGAGAATTGCCCGAGTTCCATGAATATGAAAATGTACTGGGATGGGGATTTATTGGCGGAGCTGGTGGATCATGATGACACCCATACAATGAATATTTTGAAGTGGGATTGGGAGAAAAAAGAGCTCACCACGATTCTCAAGGCCGAGGGAAGCGCATCTAATGGAGGCACAAAAGGACAGACCTGTCTGATTGCGGATATATTCGGGGACTGGCGGGAAGAGCTGGTGGTGCGCACGGCGGATAACACAGAGATGCGAATTTACAGTACTTCCATTGGGACAGAATATCGGATTCCTACATTAATGCATGATCCCACATACAGAGAAGCGGTATGCTGGCAGAATAATCATTATAATCAACCTGCTAATACAGGCTTTTATCTGGGGGCGGAGACGGAAGAAGTGCCCATACCGGAAATCTACACCCTGGACAGTGGGGGAAACAAGGTGATTCCGGAGACATATGCGGACAAACCGGAAGAACATGCTTATTTTAAGGTGAAAAATTGAGACTGTAAAAGAAAAGCATGTGTTGAGAAGATTTTACCCTCTGGAACCGTTTTGCGGCGGCTTTCATAGTCCAGCTAAGAAATGTCAACCTTACAGAAATTTACTTCCTTGTATGGGTGCGGAAGTGCGGGAACTGGAATAGAAAATTAAAAAACAGTTCCGAAGCGGAACAAGTTCCCGCAAGTAGGCCAAGTTCCTGCTTGCAGGAAATGGAATAGGAGAACACATATGTGGTTTATATTTGCGATATTATCGGCAGTTTTTGCTGCTCTGACATCTATTCTCGCAAAAGTGGGAATCGAGGGTGTCAATTCTAATCTGGCAACCGCCATACGGACAGTGGTGGTAGTCATCATGGCATGGGGAATGGTGTTTTTGACCCATGCCCAGGGGGGCATCGGGACAATCAGCAGAAAAAGCTGGATTTTCCTGATACTTTCCGGGTTGGCCACAGGGGCGTCCTGGCTTTGCTATTACAGAGCATTGCAATTGGGGGAAGCCTCAAAGGTGGTTCCCATTGACAAATTAAGTGTGGTCATTACATTGGTGCTGGCCTTTGTATTTTTACATGAGGATTTTACAGCAAAATCATTGATTGGCTGCGTTCTCATTGGAGCGGGAACGTTGGTTATGGTTTTATAATTCATTGAGAGAAGATGGTTTGGGCTATCATAAGTAAGGATAAACAGATGAAGAGAATATTGAAAGGATTCATTGTGATTGTCGTGATTTTTCTCACGGCATGCGGAAAGGCAGGGACAGAAGAAATGAGGATTACCGGCGGACAGGAATTTATTTATGCGCCAAACAAAGGGCAGGTAGCGAGAACAGAACCTTATGTGGTGGAGTTGGGAAGCGGCGAAAGCGGGCAGGTTGTGGCCGATGTGGTATGGGAGATACTGAATGACGCTCCTGGGACGTCCATTGAAGATGGTGTCGTAATAATTGACGATACTTATGTGGCAGGGGACATTAACGGCACAGACATTGTGATTCGGGCCACTGTGGAGGGAGAGAACAAGACGGAAGGTCAGTCCGCAACGGTTACGCTGCATGTAAGAGAGGCGGAAAGGCTTGCTTCCTTTGAGATTTCCCTTCCGGACAGTATCAGAACCAACACAGGAACAGAGATTTCGCTCATAAATTGTACAAATCAGTATGGAGAACTTATGGAGTCCCTGGAAAGTGAAGTCAGCTGGGGATTCAGCAATGAAAAACTGTCCGTGGAGAGTGGACAGCTTTGGGCTCGTATGCTTGTGGGACAGGAGGTTTTTGCGGCTGTCAGTGCCACAGTGGATGGAATATCCGCAGAGAAACGCTTTGTTGTGACAAAGGAAGAAAACTATGTTCCTGATGCAGAGACATTGGAGCGGCTTGCCCAGGCGGAAATTGAAATTCTGCGAAAGGTGGATTTTGCCCAGGGCAGGGAGGTGGACTTGGATGCTTATGTCTATGTAAATGAAGCGTTGGAAGGTATTAAGGAGTTGGAAGTGGATGTAAGCGGAATGATTCATGCGGGATCTGCCGCAGAATATCAGGTTGCGATTCGGCATAAGGACGGCACCCTGGAAATGGAGGATCGAAAAGCAGATGAAGATGGGAAAATCAGATTGAGCCTGCAAGACGCAGAGGCGGTGGAGGTTTCACCGGTGCTGCGGTTTGGCCTTGGGGCATGTGAGAAGGAGGAAGCACAGGGGTATCTGAAAGTTGCCTGCCAGGATGCCTATACCGGAACGGAAGCATATGGATTTTATGGGACGGTTGCTGAAGTGAAGGGCGGTGTGAGTTTATGCGGCTCGGAGAATTTCTTTGTCATGGCGCTGCCGGAAGGATTTTACAATATCAAAATTACCAAGCCATTGTCAGGTACCGGACGTTCCACTGTGAAAATAAACGGGGCGTCACAGGGGACAAATGTGGGAAATCAGGGAACAGGAGGCAGAACCGGTGTTCGGCCGTATACATATTTGATGGAGGATGTCTTTGTGGAAGGCGGCTCGGCCAGGATTTCTCTGGAGGAGAAGGACTATACTCTGGCGGAGGTTGAGGTTAGAAAAACACCCCAAATAGCGGAGCGGAGAGTACACATTTACCTGGGGGGAGATTCCACAGTAAGCACCTACTATCCAATTGAGGAAGAGGAACCTGCGCCGGGAAGATTCCAGACAGGATGGGGACAGGTATTGAAACATTATGTCACAGAGGAAAACGCAGTGACAAATCTGGCAGGAGGCGGTACCTATGCCAGGAGCTGGTATGAGATGGCGTTTCCGGGGGTGATACAGAATGGACAGCCTGGGGATTATTTCCTGATTCAGGCGGGAATCAACGACCGTACCTATAGTAATAAGGAAGAAATGGCCGAATACCTGACTGCGATGATAGAGGAATGCAGGGAGAAGGGAATTATTGTTATCCTCTGTACGGCCATGCAGAGTCCTAAGTTCTGGAAGGACAAAAACGGCAATGAACTGGGAGAGCATGGGGTTCCGGAGGGAAGCGGCCTTTCACCGTTTATGGATGTGATTTGCGGACTTGCCCAGGAAAAAGGAGTATTTTTGGTGGATATAGGTAAGCTTACAGGGGAATGGTATTCACAGGTTGGAAGGACCTATGTGGCGCAAAACTATCATCTTTATAACAAAGAAACCCATGTGGAGGAGGATACGCTGCATTTGTCCTATCATGGGGCCATGAAGGTGGCTGAGCTGGTTGCCACAAAATTGGCTCAAATGCAGGCGGAAGGGGCAACGGACGGTGAGGGAAATACATTGGACGGGCTGAGCTTCCAGGAGATGCGGGAGTATGAGGTGAGATGTCAGGATGGTTCAGGAAAGGAAATTCTGTTGAAAACCACAGGGGTTCGGCCGGGATCAATGTAAATTCTTAACTTTATACAAAAGGAATGGACAAGATGGCAACTTCGAGATAAAATAGTGGTAAGTATATATCAGAAAGGAAAGGGATTCTCAATGAAAAAGAAAGTTCTAGCAGCAATTATATTAGCAGCAGCCATGTTAACTGGTTGTGGGGACGATATGCCGCCTTCCCCCATAATAACCGCCCCGCCGCCAGTATCATTAAATACTTCAGCGCCGTCATCAGCGACACCGGATGTTGCCGTGGAGACACAGAAGCCGGAAGAACCTACGCTGGATAACGGAATGAAAGCAAATGGAGAGAATCATCCCATTACGGAGAGAAAGATCGTGGATGGCAAGATGCAGAGCTATCTCACAGGGGAATGGAAGGATGCAAGTGTTGTGCAGAGGCGGAATATGGCGGTAATGATTAACAATATTTCCCAGTCTCTTCCGCAATACGGAATTTCCAGGGCCAGCATTATATATGAAGCGCCGGTAGAGGGACGTATTACCCGTCTTATGGGATTCTTCGAGGATTATGATGATTTGGATCATATTGGCTCTGTGAGAAGTGCCCGTGACTATTATCTCTATGAAGCCATGGCCTATGACTCCATATATTGTAACTGGGGGCTGGCAAGGCCGTGGGTTGAGGAGTTAATTAATTCCGACAGGATTGATAATATCAGCACCCCTTTGGAAGGCATTTATAATGGCGCTGCCAATGCTTATGCCCGTATTACCAGGCCGGGGTATGATTCGGAACATACCGGTTATCTGTTTATAGACGGTTATAATAAGGACGTGAAATTGAAAGGATACGCAACGGAGTATACGGATCGCTTTGAACAGGCGTTTACTTTTACGGAGGATGGCTATCTGTCCACTTATGACAGCTATCCCAATGCCACGAAGATTTATCCGGGCGGAACTCAGTCCAATTCCGGCGGTTATGGAATCAGCAATCCCTGTTTTGCTTACAATGCGGATGACAGGCTTTACTATCGGACGCAATATGGGCAAAAGCATATTGATGAGATGAACAATGAACAGCTTACTGTGACCAATGTGGTATTCAAGGTCTGCCATGGAGAGGAGAGGCTGCCCAACGATAACAGGTATGATTATCTGGCCTTTGGGGTGCATGGCACAGGGGAGGCTTATGTGTTTACCAACGGAAAAGTAATCAAGGGAACCTGGCAGCGCAACAGCGACTATGAGCCGAATCTGTTCTATGACGCAAACGGCAATGAGATCGTATTGAATCAGGGTAAGACCTGGATTTGCTGTATTTGGGAAGAGTTCTCACAATATCTTTCCTATGAATAAGTTGTGAAAATATAGAAGTAATTTTGGACATTATAGGACATGAATCAGGGCGCAGTTTTTCGTATTCGGAAAACTGCGTTCCTGTTTATACGCAGGCCCGTGCAGAGGAAGTATGCCGCTCAGCGGTGTGCGGGCGTAAAGGAAATATGTCAGCAGGAACCAGGAATTCAGGTGAGGAAAATGGACAAAAGAAAGCGTTATTGGATGACAGGATGTATTTTTGGCGGAATTGTGACATTGGTGGTTCTATTGAATACGGCGGCCTGGAACAGTACGGCTTTTGCGGACTGGTATATTGCCCATGTTTTTCCCATATGGGTCAATACCTATGGCCGTGTTACAGGACTGTTTTCTTTTTCTGTGGGAGAATGGCTGTTGGCGGCAGGCGTTGTACTTGTGGTGTTGGCATTGCTCCTTGGAGCAGTCTGGGCAGTCATAGGCATTGTGACTTGCGCATATGGCGGAATGGTACGGCTGCGGGGAAAGGCTCAAGGAAGTCTTCCAAAGAGGGAAAACATCATAAAATCTCCCATTTGGGGGTTTTTTAAGGGATTCAGCAAGAGATTTTATGTGTTTTTTGCATGGGCTCTGTTGGCGGTGAGCCTCATTATGACCTTAAACTGTTTTATTCTATATCATGCATCCACATTTTCGGAACACTATTTTGGTCAGGACCAGGAGGAATATACTCTGGTGGAGCTGATACAAGTCTATAATATGGTAGTGGAACAATGCAACAGATTGGCCGGGGTAATGGAGCGGGATGAAAAAGGAATGGTTTTATATATGGGCAGTGTGGGGGAGAAGGGACAGGCGCTGGATATGGCGGACATGGCAAGGGAGCAGATGAAGCGGCTTGGCAGGACATATTCTCAGCTGGATGGTTATTATCCCCGGCCCAAGGCTTTGCTGTCATCGGATTTTATGTGTCAACAATATATGCAGGGATATTATTTTCCTTTTTCCATGGAGGCAAATTACAATGATGTCATGCATATCTTGAATATTCCGTCAACCATGTGTCATGAACTTGCCCACTTAAGGGGGTATATATATGAAGACGAAGCGAATTTTATCGGGTATCTGGCATGCGTACAGTCGGAGGATGCTTTCTTTCAATATGCAGGATATTTGAGTGTGCTGAATTACTTGAATAATGATTTGTATAAAGCCTGGGAGGAAAGCCGAAGCGCCTATGAGGAAGCGGCAGCCATGGTGCCGCCGATGGCGGTTGATAACCAGGTCTGGGAAGACAATATCTTTGTTGTTCAGGAAGAATGGGACCGCATCAATGGAAAAGCCATCATTGATACGGAAGTTGTGGACGCGGCGGCAGATGTATTTATTGATACCAATCTGAAAGTTAATGGGGTGGCGGACGGAGCCATCAGTTATAGCCGGGTGGTGAGGCTGCTTTTGCAATACTATAAGCAAAATGGGTTTATGGTAAAATGTTGACACAGAAGAGCATTGTGTCAACTTCTGATTCCATGTGTGCTGAAGCACACATAATTATGGTAAAATAAGAATACAAAAAAATAAAAAAAGGTATTGACAATTAGAGGAAAACAAGATAAAATAGTATTGTTGTTAAGGAATAGCAAGTCAGCGGGTGTAGTTCAGTGGTAGAACACTAGCCTTCCAAGCTAGATATGTGGGTTCGATTCCCATCACCCGCTTTTTTGACGCATAGTCGTAAATCAGTGGTTTCCATAGTGGAATCAAGGGATTACGGCTGTTTTTTTCGCTGTTTTTATTAGTTGGATGAATATTTTATGAAAAGGATTTAAAAAAATCTTGTCATGAAATTTGTCAAACAGGATTTCGCAGGAAAAAATGGGAGATATCCTGAAAGGCAAGTTTAAGATTATGAAATCCGACGATGAAAAACGGCTTGCCTTCGGGTGGGCGAGCGTGTCCGTGCGTGTAGACGGGGAAGTAATCAGGGATTGGCAGGGGGATATTATCGAACCTGGCAAGCTGGAAAATGCGGCGTATGAGTATGTAAGGTTATACGGGTAAGGCGGTGAGATGCATCAGCGCAGCGGGGTTGCCGACCTCGTGGAAAGCGTTGTTTTTACTGAGGAAAAGATGCAGGCCATGGGAATCCCCAAAGGCACGCTGCCGGTTGGCTGGTGGATAGGTTTTAAGGTACTGGACAAGGAAGTGTGGGAAAAGGTTAAGGACGGGACTTACCCTATGTTCTCCATTGAAGGGGAGGCGGAGAGGGTGGAGGCGGAATAGCGCCCACGAAAAACTGCTCTGATATGAGATGAAAATGTATCTTGCAATCCAAAACTGCATATGCTATAATGCCAGTAGGCAAAACGATATGAATAGTCCATGCAGGACGGCGAAAAGCCCCAGTGTTTCAGCACCGGGGCTTTTCTGTTCCCAATTTTGGCATGGCAGGGTTTAGGGCCATAGGCCAGTTACCGGCTATTTATCGCTGTCTAACCATTTGCATACATAGTAGGCCACTACGCTTGCCATGACAGAGATGAAAAACGATATGAACAATTCCACACAGTTCACCCCCTTTCCGTACCAGTCTAGGGGCGGTAACAGAGCTATTATACCACACATTCCGGAACAATTGTAAAATTTTTCAGTGAATGGGCTTATTGGGGAAAAGAACAGCATAACACACCACCAGGACATCCTTCCAACAGAGGGGTGTCCTTTTTATGAGCAACTTGGCAGGGGAAGTTTGCCCATAACGTGGTACATGTGAGGGCGAGGAGAGTGGGCCAGAGGGGGAATTTAAGAAAGAGGGGACGGACTGTTACCTTTTCTCCACCAAAGGAGTATTTGTTATTTTCTCTTTCTTCGTTGCGGCACATAACTTTTCGCCAATTCGGATTTGGGGATAATCTTGGTCAACCAGTGTTTTTCTTCCTCTGTCTATCCGTTACAAAAAGGAAACCAAGACTGTTACTTTTCAAGGGAAAGAAATCATACTGGAAAATCCCTCCCCGGTATTGACGTTGGAGCAGGAAGCGGCGAAACACCAGGAACTGGAACAGCAGCTTTATAATGTGTTCCGCAAGTACACTGACAAGCGGCGGAGCGAGGAAGCCGGGACCACCAACCCTATTTTGGGGTTTGATTTGATTGTCTTTTTTGCGTCTTTCAGTGTCATATTGTCACCGCTGCTCCCAGAAGACAGTCAGTGGTTAAGTTGAAAAACCCAACGATGTATATCATAGTATCGACGCAGGGCTGACGGATATCGTTGACATAATTGGAGACGGTGCCAATGGAACAGTGTACGCATAAAACAGTACAAAAAAATTGCCCCGGTTTCATGTGAACCAGGGCTGTTGTTTGGACGATATGGCTGAGAGCCAATCCATCTTAAAACAATATGGAACTACCAATTTACTATCTTAGCGCCGGTATTGTCCGTAAAGGAACCGACACAAATGAGAATAAAGTCAATGATAAGCCATATTTCTCCGATTCCGGTACACATCAAGAGAATCATGAGAATTCCGGTTCCAGCTTTCCCCACATAAAAGCGGTGAATGGCGAAGCCACCTAAGAAAAAGCAGAGCAGCAAGGTTACAAGGCGGCTCTTGGTGCTGATAAAGTTGCCCATTCCGCCTCCGCTTGAGGAGCTTGAAGAACTTGAGGAGGAAGAACTGTTGTTGATGATGATATTCTGGTCAGAATTTTTGAGTTCTTCCACCTGTTTGCCACATTTGGGGCATATAACACATTCCTTGTCAATCTGCGATCCGCAAAATTTACAGAATTTTGTGTTATTGGTGCCGATTGGAGTTCCGCACCCTGGGCATGACGTAGCCTGATCTGATATTTCTTTTCCACATTCGGGACAGTTGATAAGTGCCATAATAAATACCTCTTTCCTTTCATTTTATGTAAACGCGTGAGCGTTTTCATGCGATTGCGTTTCCTCTATACAAGTTCCAGCACGGCTATGGTGGGTTCAAAGAATATGACATAATTATCAATTTCTGTTCGGGCGCCATATTTTCCCTTGTAATAATAGAGAGCTTCTTCTAAAAATTCTTCTGTTACACCAAGATATTCTGCTGTTTCGGAAATGTCTCTGCAATGATTTTTGTAGGAATTTATGATACCCATGAGCCCGACCAAACGGTTGTAAGCGTAAGCCCGCCCATGGATTTCCTGTTTCCTGTTATTTACAAACGACTGATCCAGAATGTCCCCCACAGCCGTGTAATGATGCCCCAATTCCTCGGCCAGCACACATTTTCTTTCTGCTTCCGTTGGAAGGTCTTTATTCAGGGCAATAGCCCCGTCGCAATATAAGCCCTTGAGACGTGTATCCGAGAGATCATAGTGCTCATATACAAGCACATTGTCATTTGTGGCCTCTTCTAATAGTTGTTCGTATTCAATCAATGTATACTCCCCCTGTGATGGTTCTCAGCATGTAATAGATTTTTCCGGGTTACTTTCGGCTGGCTTTGACGAAAGCAGCGAATTCTTTAATCTTCTGAAGTTCGGCTTCCGTATATTCCTCCCCATCAAAATGGGCTGCAATTGTCAGGGGAGGTTCCGGCTTCGCAATAGAGTCAACAATGACTCCTGACACAAGGCTTTCCGTGTCTATCCTGAGCTCCCGGGTGATTTTCAGGATATTTGAAATGTTAGAGTTGGCAATTCCCCTTTTGAGAATACTGTCCAAGGTTGTCCATGGCATATGGATAATCTCACAGAATTTGTTCAGACTGCCGTATCTGGCGATGATCATTTCTTTTAAGCTTGCTTCGGTTGCTTCCATGTCAATCGTCTCCTTCTTTATCACATCATACTATATTCGTAACGAAAAATCAAGGTATTTGGGAATTCTTAAGAAAATATATAACGAAAATTCCATATTTTCTATTGACAGACTCGAAAATTCATGTATAATCAATATTAGTCACGAAAAATCATGAAACAATAATAAAAAAGGGAACAGATGTATCAAAGAGAGAAGACAAAACAGATAACCATAAGACAGAAATCATGAAAGCTGCAAAATAAATGTTTTCTGATATGGGAGTATCGGGATGCGGAACAAGTTCCCGCAAGCAGGACAAATTGCCCCAGAGGGCAAACTGTTTCAAAGGAAGAATTGCCGCATAGGGCAATTGGAAGGAGGAAAAAATGGGACAAATTAGCAGAGAACAAATGGAAGCGTACAGAAGTATGAAGGATGAAATCAAGGAACTTTCCTACAGACTTGAGCACCTGGGAGAAGGAGATTCCCTCCTGTGCAACAGCGTCATCAATGATTACCGCAGCGGTCGTGGAGTTCCGCAGGCCATTGTGGGAGTGGACTGGAAGAAATATGACAGGCTGAAAGCCAGGTACACTCAGAAAATCATAAAACTGGAACAGGAATGCAGTGTTATTGAAGAGTATATTGAGGACATCAGCGACAGCTTGTTGAGACGAATTTTCAGAATGTACTACGTGGAAGGCCGGAAACAAAGGGAAATTGCGGAGCTCGTCCATATGGACAGAAGCCTGGTCAGTAAAAAAATCAGCGGATATTTTAAAGTTGCACCCAATTCACATTTTTCTCATGTATAATGATAATTGGAGATTCAGAGAAACCTCTCCACAGAGGACAGAGTGAAAAGGGCGCGGCGCAAACCGTGTCCTTTTGCGTTATCAGAAAGGGGGTGAGGCCTATGTGGGAAGTGCCTGGGACTTGGCGTAAGGAAGCAGAGAGCACCTTGCGGATTGGTCGAACAGGTTTTAGACATTCACGGTAAGGAAATGTCAATCGGTTTACGAACAACAGCAGTGAACCGGACAAGCCCCAATATTTTGTGGCTGGATATTCTGCCAGCATAAAAGGGCCTGGGAGGGGAGCTGCAACCTGGAATTGGCAGGAGGAGAACGGAATGATTAACGACATTGTGGAAGCCATACGCATGGCCCTGGGAATGGAATTTGGGGACGGCTATGAAATCCATACAGAAGAAACGGGACAGCAGCCGGATAAGCCGACATTTTTCATTGAATGCCAAAGCGGAGCGGTACGGCCATCGTCAGGCGGAAGATACTATGCGCGTCATAGATTCCGTATTCGGTATCTTCCCATATCCGCCCAAAAGTGGCAGGAATGCAATGATGTGGCGGACAGAATGAGCTGGTGTCTGGAAGAACTGCCATTCAAAGGCGACAGAATCCGGGGAAACGAGATGCGTTATGAAGCATCCCAGGGCATACTGAACTTTTATGTGGATTACGAATGTTGTCTCTGCCGAGGCGATGAAGATGTGCCCATGGAGCACATGGAATCACAAACGAAAGGAAGGTGACAGAGTATGGCTGAGAAAGCGGAGAAAAAGGACAAGGACAGCCGGGATATGCCGGAATTTACCAAGGAACAAATCCTTGCGTCCGCAAGATTCAACACACACAGGGACTTGGTGGAAGCCCTTCTTGACCCAAAGAAAAAGTACACCATGGAAACAGTTGACGAAGCGATGAAAGAATATTTGAAAGGACAGGTGAAGTAAAATGGCATTGGGTGGAGGAAGTTTTATTACACAGGACAAGACCCTTCCGGGGGCATATATTAATTTTGTATCAGCGGCATCCGCGACAGCGGAATTATCCGGCAGAGGAATCTGTACCATGCCCCTGGAACTGGACTGGGGTGTGGAAGGAAAAGTATTTGAAGTCAGCAGTGAGGATTATCAGAAACACTGCCAGGAGATATTCGGCTATGCCTATGACCATGAGAAAATGAAGGGCATTGGCGATTTGTTCCAGGGAGCCAAAACATTATATGCATACCGCCTTAACAGGGGCGGCGTGAAAGCGTCCAATGATTTCGCAACAGCAATTTATGGTGGAATTCGCGGAAATGACCTGAAAATTGTCATTCAGGCCAATGCGGATGAGCCTGAGAAATATGACGTAATGACATACCTGGGCACATCCAGAGTGGACATGCAGACAGTGGCAGGCGCCACGGAGCTTGTGGGCAACAGATATGTGACATTTAAGGCGGACGCAGTGCTGGAAGTCACAGCATCCTCACCTCTTACAGGGGGGACAAATGGAGAAGTGGACGGAAACGCCCATCAGGCATATCTGGAAGCCATAGAATCCTATTCCTATAATACCATGGGTGCCGTGGTAACGGATGAATCCACGAAGAAACTTTATGTGGCATTTAATAAGAGAATGCGGGATGAGCTGGGCATTAAGTTCCAGCTGGTGCTCCATAACATGGCGGCGGATTATATGGGAACCATCAATGTCAAGAATAATGTGACGGAAGAAGGCTGGCCGGAGGCGGCCCTTGTGTACTGGGTGACAGGCGCTGAATGCGGCTGTGAGGTCAACCGGTCCATCCAGAACAAATCCTATGACGGCGCTTTCACGGTAAATACCGCATACACACAGGCGCAGCTGGCAGCAAGCATTGCGAAGGGAGAATTTGTTCTTCACAATGTGAACGGAAAAATTCGCGTATTGGAGGATATTAACAGTATGGTAACAACCACCGATACGGAAGGCGAGGTATTTAAGGATAACCAGACCATCAGGGTGATTGATCAGCTTGGGAATGATGACGCCGTTCTCTTTAACACCAAGTACCTGGGTGTCGTGCCCAATAACGCATCGGGCAGGACGTCTCTCTGGTCAGATCTGAAGAAACTGCGTGAAAATCTGCAAAACGCAGGAGCCATTGAGAATTTTGCGGACTCAGATATTACCGTATCCCAGGGAAATTCAAAGAAATCCGTGGTAGTGAACAGTGTGGTGGAAGTGGTGAATGCCATGAGCAAGCTGTATATGACAAATGTGATTTCATGAAAGGGAAATTCGTAACAGTTCAGATAGACCACTGAACTGTTATGGAAATTTCATTGCGGACCAAATCCTTTAAAGGGCTGTGTATTGTGGAACAGGACATGGACTCACGGAAGAAGGGATAAAAATTGAGCCTATTACCATGGAGCCAAAATGCCGAAGCCGGGTATTTCAGCAGTGCATTGGAATAAGGTATCAAAATTGAGTTTTTTAAATAAGACGTTAAAGCGTCATAACAGGGAATCAAAAGTATTAAATAAGGCTGCGTAATAAAGCCTTGGAAAAACATAAAGAAAAATCATATGGAGGTAATATCATGGAAAATAATGTGACAATGAAGGCTCGCGATACGATTGCGGCGAAACTGGCGGAGTGCTTCCTTACTATAGAAGGACGCAGGTATAATTTCATGCAGATGATTAATATGGAAGCAAAGATTGAGAAGACCAAGGCCACAGTCCCCCGCCTTGGAGCCACTATGGCAGGTCATAAAGCCTGTGGCATGGAAGGTACTTTCAGCGGGACAGCTCATTACAACCAGTCCATTCTGAGACAGGCGCTGCTGGATTACAAGAACACAGGTAATGATATCTATTTTGAGATGCAGATTACCAACGACGACCCCACATCCTCAGCCAAGAGACAGACCGTGATATTCTATGACTGTAATACGGACGGCGGCATCCTTGCGAAGTTCGACGCAGATGGGGAATACCTGGATGAAGAGATTGAAGGCACCTTTGAAGATTTCTCCATACCGGAGACTTTCACAGAACTCACTGGCTTTCTTACCAATTAATCCTGTGTATGGCAGGAGCGAGGTAATCTGTATATGATGTCCGTGCCGGGACAGGCCAAAGCGGCGGACATATCCGTCAATGGGGGCTGTTTCGGCGATATCGGACAAGGAAACCATGAAAACGTCAAGAAACCAAAAAACATAAAATTAAGAAAGGAAGGAAAAAATTATGTCAAATTTCAGCAAATTTATGAGGACAAACAAAGTAGTGAGGGAGAATGGCCAGTATGCGCCTACCATGTCGCTTACAGGGGAGGACGGGCAGCCTCTGCCCTGGGAATTCCGGCATATTACTTCAAAGGAGAATGAGAATATAAGAGATTCCTGTACCATGGAAGTGCAGGTGACTGGGAAGCCCAACGTATTCCGGCAAAAATTCAATACCTCACAATACCTCAGTAAGCTGATTGTGGCTTCCACGGTAGTGCCGGATTTGTATGATAAGGAATTACAGGACAGCTATGGAGTCATGACGCCGGAAGACCTGTTATACGCCATAGTGGACGATGCGGGAGAATACCAGGAGTTCTGTGTATGGATGCAGAAGTTCCAGGGCTTTACCAGAAGCCTGGACGACAAGGTGGAAGAAGCAAAAAACTGATTGAGGAAGGGGATGGGGAGGCAAATTACGCCTACTATGCCCTTCATAAACTCCATATTCTCCCTTCCACGTTTCTGGAGATGGAGGAAGAGGAAAAAGCTTTTGTCATTGCGGCGATTAAAATCAAGGTGGACAATGACAAGAAGGAAAGAAAAAGAGCTGAAAGGAAACCCAGAAGAAGGCGCTGAAATGACGGCGCCTTCTTTTAAGATAACAGTTCAGACAGGTTGCTGACCTGTTACCTTTCAACATAATTTTCATAAAAATTCTTGCGTTTCGTTTATATTTTAGATATAATAACATTTATATGGTGAATGTTATTACATAGTATTGCCAGGAGGAATGACAGAAATATCTATCAGGATATGATGGAGTGGAACGTTAGCGGTGATTTTTGCGTTCGGCCTTATATCTTGGGCCGAGCATTTAGAGCACAAGAGTTAAGTCGTCAAGCGCTGGGGAATGGGATGGACAGGACGATTCAATTGTAAAGGTTAAGTGATTATCATGGGGGGAAAAGAGTCGTGATTTGGTTGATATGTTTGATTGTTTCGGTTGTTTTGGCAATATTGAGACTTGGCACATTAAATCCAGAGTGGGAAACGGGTGAAATGCTGAAAGCGTTCTTTCAGCTTACAGTGATTTTTACATTTGGATTGATATTTTTGGCTAAGTATTTAAACCATAAGACGGGGAGGACAGAGGAAAACAAGAGAAAAAAGAACGAGGCGAAAGAGTTGGCGGCCAGGACAATTAGGGCAAAACACCAGGCAGGCTTGCCACTAGCCATAGATGAAGATTGCGTGATTATAAATGAAGAAAATTGTTTTGTTATACAAGGAGGCGGGAATACCTTTGAGCTAAAGAAGGACAAAGTAACTGCGATTTCAGTAGCGCCTCAGTTTATTAATCAAGTAACATACAATGATTTGGGCAGAAGCAGCAATATAAATAGGATGGGGATGACGTTTACATATCAGATAAATAATGAGATAAAGTATATGTCATTTTGGATGTGGTATGGTAATAGCAACAATATTAATAAGGCGAATAGGTGGTCAGTGGAAATTAGGAATCGGAATGTGAACCATAATAGAATTGAAATATAAGTAGATAGTTAAAATATAGAAAAGCTAAGATGAAAGAAATATTGGATGGATAATCAGGGAGCCTGGAAATAGGCTCTCTTTTTATATAATAAAAAAGAAAGGATGGTTTCGTATGGAAACAATAATGCTAAAAAACACCGAATATGTGGCGGCAATCGATGGGGTTATCAGTGCCGTGAATGTGGCGATTTCAGTTATTGAGGCTATGTATGAGGTAATGAGCTGGGAAATTGACACAAGCTATTTGGAAGGGGCAGGAACCGAGATTGACAAAATAGCAGATAAAACGCAGGGACTAAATTCCATTATGGAAGTAAACTCGCAGCTTATGGAACTTCCAGAGCTGGATGTGCCAGCGGATATAATCATTCAAGTGGAGACGCAGCCCATATTTCCGCCAGAATCAGTGAGTATTCCTGTTTTGTGGGAAACAGGAACCATGGACATATTTACAGGAAAAGGGGGTGGGAAATTCAGGAAAGAAGCCAAAAGTGTCAAGGCTATAATGGAGGGCTTGTATGAAACACAGGAGGAAATTGCGGACCTGCTTCCTTTGGAGATGTTTCAGGGGGCGGAAGAATTAACGGGCGCCATCGATGAGTTAGGACGGATACAATTAATGACGCATCAAACTCTCCAAAGGCAGAATGACTGGAATGCTGCGGTAGGAAGTATGAATTTGGCTTTAATCAACAAAGCCTTTCTTCAGCTGGCCCAAACTAACAGCAATATAGGTAACAATATCCAAGATAATGTACAGGAACAGGTAAAATTCAATGTTGTGTCCCAACAGAATGTACGTACTGCAAGCACCCAGAAAAGCATTGTGTTGGAAATGTTGGATATACTTTTGGGTCAAGTGAAAGTAGGTAAAGCTATTCGTATTATTGCCAACAAGATTGGTAATGGGGGGATTCAGTTAGCGGTACGGGGGCTGGGGATGTTCGAGGGGGTACTGGCAACGGATAGGCAATTAATGTCTGCGCTTGCGGCACGGCTGGATGATGAATATGTTATAAATTATATGCTTCAATCCGGCTTCATGGCTGATACTTCTAAGAATATAGAGGCTGTGGGAGGAATACAAGGAAGCAACGTCAGTACAGGATTGACTGTTGAGACACGAGCTGATGCATTACAGAAAGGATTCAACAATATTATTGATAAGGCTTCGGAAATCCAGTCAAAAGGGGCTTATAAGGCGGAGGTTATGATTTTGGGGGCCACAGAGCTAACCAATTATTTTAGCGATCCAAACGCAATTGAAATGATGATGGAACCCCTGGCTGATTACGCTATGAAGATAAATGGGCCTGGTCAAATGGACGCCAAGGGAATGGTGTCATATGCCGACGATCTGGGAAAACTCAGGGCAGGTGAGACAATGGCTATGCCAGGCGGAAACGGGCAGATTACGGATACACAACAGGCAATCATAGGAGGGACGGCGACGGAGGAGCAGGTTATCGCTGCTTTAGGCCAAGAGTATCTTAATTTGTCAGAAGACATGAGGGCAGCGGCGGTCATTGCGCAAATCCTTCAGAATACCTGTGGTGGTTTATATGAAGAAATATCCAATTCGCCCCAGGGACAAATTATGCAAATGAGAAATAATTGGGTTAGTTTGCTGAATGTAATTGGAGAACAGCTATATCCATGTATGTTGCTATTTGCAAATGCAATTCTTGGGAATTCTGGAACTATCCAAAATGTTTTATATAGCTTTTTAAATATCTTGCAAAATATTGTGACATTGGTAGGTGTCTGGGCAAATGGCTTTATGAGAATGATGGCGCCAATTTCAGAGATATTACCTATTGTTCTTCCTATACTTTTGGCTATTATAGCTGCGTATACGACACTGGCGGCGTTAACGTCGCTTCAGATAGCGTTGGAGGCCAAGAAGGAGGCAGCAAATATGATGGCTGCGGGATCTACGTTTCTTGAAACGGCGGCCCAGCATGGATTGAATGCCGCACTTGCCGCTTGCCCAATTACATGGATCGTATTAGGCGTGATAGCGTTAATTGCAATTTTGCTTTTGGTTTGTCAGGTAATAGCGAATGTGACAGGAATCGCTGAAAGTGCATTTGGTATTATTTGTGGCGCAGTGATGGCAGGAGTTGCAAATTTTGTAAATACTATAATTTTACTTGTCAATACAATACTCCAAATAGTTAGTTTGATTGTAGAACCATTTATAGACACTTTTGAACGAGTATTAAATGTAATTCATGGCGGATTTGATGGTCTGGGTGGAGCGGTGGCCAATTTGATAGGAAGTATCATTTCCTGGTTTTTATCACTTGGTAAAATTGTAACTAAGATCATTGATGCTATTTTCGGAACTGATTGGACATCAGGATTAAACGACCTGCAAGATACCGTTTTATCCTGGGGGAAAACAGATAACGCAATTACTCTGGATAGGAATGGGTTAAAGATAGACTATAGGATGGATCCTGAAAAGGCATTTGAAAACGGAGCCGCTTGGGGAGATGGCGTTTCGGAGAAGATTGGTGATTTCGATCTAAGCGCGCTGTTAGGCATCGAGTCTCCGGAAGAGTTGGAAGGAATCTCTGCCGAAGACTATGTATTTGATCTGGAAAACAGCGGCATGAGCGACAACCTGGATAACATCGCCACAGACACCGGTGCCATCTCCGATTCCATGGATGTCACCCAGGAAGACCTGAAGTACCTGCGAGACATTGCGGAACAGGAATCTATCAACAAGTACACCTTGGCGGAAGTCAAAATTGAGCAAACCAATCACAACAATGTGTCTTCCGGCATGGATTTGGACGGCGTGGTTTCCGGTTTGACAGATGCGGTAAACGAAGCGGTGGATATAGTAACGGAAGGAGTACATGCATAATGGCTTTTAATGGATATGATTTTTACCTGGACAGATGCCTGTTGCCAGTGACGCCCAGCAAATTGGAGCTTCACATCAACAACGCAAATAAGACAGTTCACTTGATGAACGAGGGAGAAGTGAACATTTTGAAAATGGCTGATTTGACGGATATAGAATTTGAATGTGATATCCCTCAGGTCAAGTATCCCTACGCAGCCTATAAAAATGAATTTCAAAAAGCGGAGTATTTCCTGCAATACTTTGAGGATTTGAAAACGGGCAGAAAGCCATTTCAGTTTATTGTGTGCAGAAGGTTTCCAAATAAAGCCAATTCGTATAATGACAATGGTCAGAGGGCTGCGGATGACGGGCAGCTGTTCAGCACGAATATCAAAGTATCTTTGGAAGACTATAAAATCATTGAGGACGCAAAGAATGGATTTGACCTTACGGTGAAGGTAAAGTTAAAGCAATGGCGGGATTATGGGACGAAAATTGTTAATGTTACATTTGCGGGAGATAAGTCCCAGGCAAGTGTGGAGCCAAACAGACAGGGTTCTGCTTCTGCCGGGGCAGGCAGTTATACCGTAAAAAAAGGGGACTGCCTATGGAATATTGCCAAAAAACTATACGGAAATGGTTCAAAATATACCATAATTTATGATGCCAACAAAGACACCATTGGCGGCAACCCAAATCTCATATACCCGGGACAGGTACTGACCATCCCCAGTGTGTAACAGAAATTTGATTTTGATACAGGAGGACATAATGAGAGAAAGAGGCATGGTATGTTGGAGAGGATCATAGCGAAGAAATGGCAGGTAATTGCAGAAGATGGTCTCAAGTAATACATAAAATTTGCAACGGACCGGACAAGCCTGGGAGAATTTACAGACACGGAAGTGGGTGTAAATTCTCCTATTTTAAGTGGCCTGGAAGGGTGGTTGTGCGCCGGAGGAACCACACCCTTTAGTGCTGCCTGGCAGCGACTTAAAAGGTAGTGTCAAATGGGATATGAAAAAACAGCAACGGACCAGACAAGCCCCGGGAGGATTTACTGATGCGTCTGCGGCAGGAAATTCTCCCAGATTCAGGGGGGCTTGGGAGGCAAGTTGCGGAACTAAATTAGGAGGAAAAGGAAATGGCAGAGTTTACAAAGTTAAAAATTACAGAAGCAGGAAAAGAGTTATTAAATGAAGAGGTATTGTCACCGGAAGCTATGGAATTTACCAGAATAGGGCTGTCAGAACATGTCTATGAAGAAGCGGAGCTGGGAAGCCTGGAGGGGTTGGAGGAAATCTGTCAATGGAATTCCATCAGGAAAGTGACTGTGGAAAAGGACGTTGTGGTGGTGGATTTCATTGTGAATAACGAAGGATTGGAAAAGGGATATTTTATCAGAACCATGGGGTTATATGCCAGGATGGGGGAAGGAGAAGAGATTCTATTTGCGTCAGCGGCGGAGACTTCAGGGGGCTGTTATATGCCAAAACATTCTGAGACCATAACTTCAGTGGAGATAAAACTGCGGCTTAGACTGGACAACGTGGAAAAGGTAAAGCTTGTGGTGGACACAGGAGGGCTCGCCACGCTGGGGGATGTTCTGGATGTTCAGAGTAACCTGGAGTCGGAGACGAACCGGGCCCAGGAGGCGGAGAACCAGTTACAGGAAAGAATAGAGGAAGAGACAAGCCGGGCGGAGTTGGCGGAGGATGAATTACAGGCACGGATTCAGGAAGAAAAGGTTCGCGCGGAGCTGGCAGAGGGAACACTGCAAGAGGGGATAGATACGGAAAGCGTCAGGGCAGGAGAGGAAGAAGCGAAGCTTTGGCAAAGTAAGCTGGACAAAGATGGTGACGCTTCGGAAACTGTGGTGGGATTTGCTGAGGCGTCGGAACTGTCCCCTCTGTCAAGCGGAAGCAAACTGTCCGTTTTGATGGGAATGATTGCCAGGGGGGTTAGCAGCTTAATCAGCCATATAGCCCATAAAGGCAATCCCCATGACGTAACCAAAAGCCAGGTGGGGTTGGGGAATGCTGACAATACTTCCGATACGGATAAGCCTGTATCTACAGCCCAAAGAGCGGCCATTGACGCTTCTTATCAACAGGCCACTGGCTACACGAACCAGAAAATCGCTGATCTCATTGGCGGCGCCCCCACCACTCTGGACACCCTGGGGGAAATCGCTGATGCCATGGCGGAAAACGCCAATGTGGTAGCCGCTCTTAACGTTGCCATAGGGAAGAAGGCCAATGAGGCAGAGTTTGACAGCCATGTGAAAAATACCACGGCTCATATCACGGCATCTGAAAGAAATTACTGGAATGGCAAGGCGGAGGGGAATCATACTCATAATTATTCCGCCCCAGGGCATACCCATGACGATAGATATTATACAGAATCAGAGATGAATACAAAACTGGCAGGTAAAGCGGACAGCGGTCATACCCACAATTATGCCGCCTCCGGCCATAGCCATGACGACAGGTATTATACAGAATCGGAAATGAACACAAAACTGGCAGGCAAAGCGGATAGCGGTCATACCCACAATTACGCCGCCGCCAGCCATAGCCACAGCTATCTGCCCTTAAGTGGCGGAAAACTCACAGGTGGCTTGAACATTGGGGATAAGATATGGCTGGACGCCAATGGTGAGGGAGGTAATGTAAAATTCTCGGCTCCGGACGGGACGCAATGGGAAATGGATGCCTATGATGGAAACTTGAGGATTTTTACATATGCCAACGGAGTAAAGACTGGCATTAACATAGACAAAAATGGAAGAGTATATCTTCCAAACCGATTGACATCTCCAGGTTTTTATGATGGTTATAATGTAATACCTTATGGAGATGGACATGGCTGGACGGATTGGTATTATAAGGCTGGAGGAAAACTGACCAACATGCTGTCCATTTTTGTGAACCACAGTGGCTCTTTTGTACGTTCCAATAACGGCGATTTATTTTTAGAGGCTAAAAGCGGTTCTAATGGAATTGGATGTATGTGGAGTGATACTACGGAACATTGCCCTATTTATGCATCTGCCTTTGTAAATAACTCTTCCAGACGTTATAAGACAAATATTGCTCCTATATCCGATGACAGAGCAAAGGAATTGTTGGATGTGGAGATTGTTACTTATGATTACATAGAGGGTATCGTATCGGAGGAAAGCAGATACAATCGCACGGGTGTTGAGGCAGAACAAGTGGAGCGCGTCCTTCCCGAGGTGGTAACATACAGGGAAGTAGACAGTAAGGTGGTCCCTGATGGTGTGGACTACTCCCGATTTGTTCCATATCTCATTCGTTTGGCGCAGATGCAGCAGGCGGAAATCGACAAGATGAAGACAGAGATATGTGAGTTGAAAAATAAAAATGCATAACACAAGGTGGTGTCAAGTAAGTTATGAGAAACATCAGCCAACCGGACAAGGCAGGGAAGATTTACGGATACATAGGTGGCAGGATTTCCTTCCGGTTCAAAAGGGCCTGGGAGGGTAAAGTCTAAAAGCACACTGTGGAACTGTGATGACAAGGATGAAAAAGAATATGCGTTATTTTGTGCCCCATGCAGGATGTCTTCTGTGGCATCCATGCATGGGGCATTTTGGTACTAAAAATTTTTAACAGAAGGGAGATAAGTGCTTATGGAAACATTTTTATTACAGACCTACACAATGGCAATGCCAGTCATCTTTGGCTACATTGTATGGCTGTTGAAACAGAGGAAGAAAAGTGAGGACGCCAACGGCAAGGGGACCATGCTGCTTCTTCGGGTGCAGTTAATTGAGTATCATGACAGATACATGGCAGCGGGCTATATACCCTCATACGCTTACGAGAATTTTGTGGAGATGTATGAGGCTTACCACCGCCTGGGCGGCAATGGTATGGTGACACATATGTACGAAGAAATCAGAAAACTGGAAATTAGAAAGGAGAAAAATTCATGAGACGTGATTGGATTGAGTGGACAAAAAGAGCAGGGGTCAGGGCAGTTAAGACCGTGGCCCAGGCGGCCATGGCCGCAATTGGCGCCGCAGCCGTGATGGGGGAAGTCGACTGGAAGTATGTCATATCCACATCGGCGCTGGCAGGGGTGCTTTCCCTGCTCACATCCGTGGCAGGCTTACCGGAACTGAAATCCGGTGAAAGCTAAGAGGAATTTTAAAACGAAAATTCTAAGCCCATTGCGGTTCAAGTTCCCGCAAGCGAGACCAATCGCCATAAATGGCGATTGGAATAGGAGGAGAAAATGAATAAAATAGTTAAGAATAAGGGCCCGGATATTTCAGTCTATCAGGGAATCGTCAATATGAAACAGGTGAGGGACTCCGGATGCGACACCGTATGGCTCCGGGCCGGATACGGCAGGAATAACGTGGACCAGAAATACATTCCCAATGCCCAGGCGTGCTACAATCTGGGAATTCAGACGGGGTTATACTGGTTTTCTTACGCCTACACAGTGGAGATGGCCCAAAAAGAGGCGGAGTACGCCATAGCCCAGGCGGCGAAATACTGGACAAGCTGTCCCATTGCCTACGATTTTGAGTACGATTCCACCAACTATGCCAGGAAAAACGGCGTGAATGTCACAAGGAAGCTGGTCACTGACCTGGCAATGGCTTTTTTGCGCCAGGTGAGGGATGCCGGATATGTTCCGGTATTGTACACCAATGACGATTACACCAAGAATTACTTTGACATAGACAGAATCCGCTCCGAAATTGGGGACTTATATATTTGGTACGCCAGATACGCTGACACCATATCCGAAAGCGAGATGGCGCTGGCCGACGCCTGGCAGCATACCTCAAAGGCGTCCCTGCCCGGCATCTCCGGCAATGTGGACATGAATAAATTTTATAAAGAATTTGTTTGCCGGCCCATACCCAGGCCCGAAGAGGAACAGGGAATAAAATGTAACATCAACATCCTGGATTTTCAGAGGGCTGCCAACATGGACGGGTATCGAGACATGAACGGAAGGGTCCTTGCGGAAGATGGCATGGACGGCCCTAAGACCCAGTATGTGCGCCGGAAGATATTCCTGAAGGCGCAGAAGCGCCTGGGCGCCTGGAAAGTGGGATCTACAGGAGCGGTTGTGAAGTGGTGGCAGCGAAGATGCAATGAAATACTGGGGCATTGCCAGGATGAAGATGGAATGTATGGGAAGAATTCCAGAAGCGAGACGCTTGCTTTACAACAAAAGCTGGGGCTTACGGTGGATGGAATAGCAGGATATAACAGTCTACAGGCAGTATTCTATTATTAAGATGAACCCCAGAAAACGGAATAAGTTGCCGCAAGCGGGAACAGGAATACTTGCAATGAAAGCGTGGTTTTCCATTGTCTTGAAAACAGCTTCAGAGCGAAGGCGACCGGAAGAGCAGGATGCTTCCGGAGTCAGGGTACGGAAGAGCAGAGAGCGAGACAAATTCCCGTAAGCGGGAACTGGAATAGGAGGACGAAGTGGATATGGAGTTGTTAATTGGAAATGAATCCGGGACAAAAGCATACCAGCCTGCGGTGGAAGAAGGAATTGAATGGTCCACTGAGCGCAGAAGCACACCTGGGAAATTGACTTTTAAGTTGATTCAGGATGATGTGCTTGACATTTCGGAAGGATGCGCAGTCAGACTGACAGCGGATGGGGATGAAATTTTCTTTGGATTTATATTTAAACTCCAATGGGGAAAAGATGGCATGGTATCTGTGACAGCATATGATCAACTACGGTATTTTAAAAATAAAGATACCATAATTTATGAAAATATGACAGCGGCGCAGCTTATACGGATGTTGGCAAAAGATTACGGGTTAAAGTGCGGTATATTGGAGGATACCCGCTATGTCATAGCCTCAAGGGTGGAAGAAAATACATCCCTGTATGAAATGGTTGAAAACGCATTGGATCAGACTTTGACCAACACCAAAGAAATGTATGTATTGTATGATGATTTCGGGAAGCTCACACTGAAAAACATATCTTCCATGGCCGTGGGCAGCCCGGGGGCATATCTGATGATAGATGAGGAAACAGGGGAAAATTATGATTATTCCTCTTCCATCGACGATAACACATACAATAAGATTAAGCTGATTTATGACAATGAGGAAACAGGAATTCGGGATGTCTATATTGCCCAGAGCGGAGCCAATATCAATAGATGGGGTATCCTGCAATATTTTGATACCTTATCCAAAGGAGAAAATGGTCAGGCCAAGGCTGACGCGCTCTTATCCCTTTACAACAGGAAGAGCCGCAGCCTGAAAATCACCAATGCTTTTGGCGATAACAGAGTCAGGGCCGGATCAATGCTGGTGGTCAATCTGGCCTTGGGAGATATTACCCTCAGTAATTTTATGATGGTAGAACAATGCAAACACACTTACAAAGAAGGAGAACACTGGATGGACCTGACCCTAAGAGGAAACCAAATATAAAAATGGAGTCAGGGCACCGAAGAGCAGAGAGTGGAACAAGTTCCCGTAAGCGGGAACTGGAATAGGAGAAAAACATGGCGAGTGCGAACGAACTGGTACAGACAATTAAAAAAGCATCACTGGATGCCATTGAGGCGTCCAAACCTGTGAATGTATATTTTGGAGTGGTCAAATCAATTCACCCATTGACTGTCAATGTGGAACAAAAGTTGAAGTTGGGAGAATCCCAGCTTATTCTCACAAGGAATGTGACGGATTATGATACCATGGTCACTGTCGAATGGGATTCAGAAGAAGAGGAGACCACCCACAATCGCAATGACTTGCGGCAGCCTGGCAGTGATGAGGAATCACCGGATGGAAGTATGGAAGCCCCATCCGGAGGACATTTTCATAGGATTACAGGAGAGAAACGAATCACCATACGGAATGGCTTGGCAGTGGGTGAAGAAGTAATCCTGGTAAGGCAGCAAAAGGGGCAGAAATTCATTGTCCTGGACAGGATAGGCAAATGATACCCCAAAAAGCAGATTTTTTGAACAGGGATTTTGAGATAAAGGAACAGCCAAGCCTTGCTTATCGAATGAATCCTGAAGGGAATTGTGTCAGAGGATGGGTGGATGGAGTAGAAGCGGTGAAACAGGCCATATTCAGGATTCTGAATACGGAACGCTACCAATATATTATCTATCCCTGGTGGTATGGGATTGAAACCATAGATTTATATGGGGAACCCGTTACCTGGGTGTGCCCGGAATTGGAGCGGAGAATCACAGAAGCTTTGTCCGTGGACACAAGGATTATCCGGGTGACGGATTTTAAACATGATCTCAGTATGAAAGGAGTGGTACATACCACATTTACTGTCCAAACCATCTATGGGAATATGAAAACGGAGAAAGAGGTGAAGTTTCATGTATGAAAATATAACATATGAAATATTGTTGGAACGAATGCTGGGGAGAGTGTCTGAGAAATTGGATAAAAGGCCCAGCGCGTTAATTTATGACACACATAGCGCAACTGCGGTGGAACTGCAAAACCTGTATATTGAACTGGAATATCTGGTTAAGAATTCTTTTGGTGATACTGCTGCCAGAGAATACCTGATTCTCCTGTGCAAAGACAGGGGAATTACCCCTAAACCCGCCACCCATGCGGTATTGCAGGGAGCTTTTACCCCGGAGGGAATCGACGTGACAGGACAGAGATTTAACGTAGGGGATATTAACTATGTGGTGAAGGAACAAATTGCGCCGGGGCAGTATGAGGTGGAATGCGAGTCGGTGGGAAGTGTGGGAAATCAATATCTTGGGGATATGATACCCATGGAATATATCAGGGGGCTACAGACGGCATGTCTGACCCAGCTGCTGATTCCCGGCGAAGAAGAGGAAGACACCGAGGAGTTAAGGCAGCGGTATTTTCGTTCTTTTCAGGAGAAGTCTTTTGGGGGCAACAGGGCGGACTATCTTGCCAAAGTCAACGGAATGGACGGTGTGGGCGGCTGTAAGGTGACGAGAGTGTGGAATGATACTATCAGGCCGGCAGAAATGATTCCTTCCGAAACAGTGAAAAATTGGTATCAGTCGGTGATGGGCAAAGAAGGGGAGGATGCCATAGAAGAAGAGGCTGCGGCATGGCTGTCCACAGTCTATCAGGCGGCTTGTGACAGGAAGCTCACAGTAGGGGGGACGGTGCTGATTACAGTAATTGATTCTTTCGGATATGATGCAGTGTCCGATACGCTGTTAGACAAGATTCGGACGGAACTTGACCCTGAGGAGTATGCGGGGGAAGGATATGGTCTGGCGCCGATTGGGCATGTGGTCAGGGTAGAGAGCGCAAAGCCGGTACGGATAGACATTGCTACTGCTATCTCATATGAGGATGGATATAGTTGGAATATGCTAAAGGAAAGTATTCAGGAGGCGATTTCGGCATATTTCATGGAACTCAGGAAAGGATGGGCGGAGAGCAACGCTTTGGTGGTGAGAATCAGCCATGTGGAATCCAGGATATTGGCTGTAAAGGGTGTGGCGGATATAAAGGATACAAAGCTCAACGGTTCCGGCGAAAATATCATTCTCGGAAAGTATGAGATTCCGGTGCCTGGTGTATTGGGCTAAAATGCGCAATACACCCTTCAGGGAGGACACAGTTTGACTTTAAAACCAGTTTCTCCAGGAATTGTAACGAATATAAAACAGCGGCTGTTTTAGCAGTGACAGCAGGTTTTTGCGTACATTGCTCAGAGCACGGAAAGCCCTTTTATTCCTGCGGGCAATGAGCCAAGCGGCCGTGCTTGCGCGGACAGTTGGCGAATGCCGCGAGGGTCAAATACCCCGCCCCTTGGGGCGTTGCAAGCTTGATACCCCGTTGCTTGCAGCGGGGTCTTTGATTTTCATGATGCTGCAAGAACAGCTGCATATCTTTCATGAGAGGTGACGCAAATTGAAAAGACAAACAGATTTAACAATGTACCTGCCAGAATTTATGGGCAGTTATCGAGAATCAGAAGAAGCTTTGCGGGCGGAGAATCCGGAATTTACGCTTGTATGGTCGGCGGCTGACGGGATTTTATATAACCATTTCATTTCTACGGCGGATGAATATGGTATCGGGCGATTTGAAAAACTGTTGAAAATCTGTCCGGAACCGGAGGACACGCTGGAAGGCAGACGCAACAGAGTGCAAAACCGTTGGATAAACATTATGCCCTATACCATTCGTGTATTGACGCAGAAATTATGTGTTATATGTGAGGATACTGATTTTGTGCTGCGAAAAGATTTTGAAGAGGGCTATACACTGATGTTGGATACAAATCTGGAAGGGTTTGGCAAGGTACAGGAGGTAGAAGAAACCATTGCGGCAATGGTGCCATGCAATATTAAGGTAATTGGCAGAAATGAAATTTTCCTGCATATGGGCGGAAAAAGTTTTTTTACAGGGGTGGTGGCGTTTTCAGAAGTACTGACGATTATGTCATAAAAATCATTTCCAATAAAGATATTTGCCATTTGAAATTGCTTCACATGTTGTAATTTGTTGGAGCGTGTTTGAAATTTGCTTTCTGACAGCTGTGCGTCACAATTTGTGGTAGATTGGACCCGAATGAGAGAGTCGTAGTGGGCTGCGTTGACCGAATGAGGGCCAAATATACCGCAAAGTGGGGCGTGCAGATGGCGGGAATGAATTTTCAGACACGCTCTAAGGGAGTCCATTGTAGAAAGGCGTGTTGGAGGCCGTGTGGGCAGAGTGCTGGAGGAGAAGCGGGAACATTGCCATCCAAACCAAAAGTGCGCCTTGACAATCTATGCATGTATGGTAACATAAAATATAAGAATATAACGGAATCCAATGGTAAGCGTTTTAGTGTGTTTTTGTACACTGCGGAACTGGGGTAGCGTCAAATGGGATATGAAAAAACAGCAACGGACCGGACAAGCCCCGGGAGGATTTACTGACGCGTCTGCGGCAGGAAATTCTCCCAGATTCAGGGGGCTTGGGAGGCAAGTTGCGGAACTGGAATGGAGGCAAAGGAAATGATAGGGAGAGATGAAAACAAAGAAGGGGAAAGGATTGAGCAGGTATTGAAGCTTTTGGAGCTTTCTCCGAAAAACATGGAACTGGCAGAATCGTATCTGGATCTGTCCGCGCCGGAGAATCAGGAATTATTGAAAGAGGTGGAGCATCAGGACTTTACTGAATTGGAATTGAATACTCAGAGGTCAGTGTATGATACCTTGGCGGTATTTAAGAGGACAAAGCAGGAGCTGGCGGTTCGTTTTATCCGTTTTACGGCGGAAGTGGGCGGAATGACGGCCCGGAGGCTTCTTGTGTATTATGGATGGAACAATGATTTTAAATATTTGGAGAGCATTCTGTCAGAGGTACAGAGTGTAGGATTTTATGCGGATTGGGTTGCGTGGACTACTTCGGCCCAGAAAGAGTTGTCCTTGCAGCCCTTGATTGAGAAGGGAAAGAAGGATCCGGAAATTTTCCTGAAGATAAGGGAGTTATGCTGGGATGAGAATGCGTGTAATACGGAGATGTTTTTGGCGGGTATGTATCTTCATTGCGTGAAACCTTTGGAGGAATCCAGGAGTTTGCTATGGGCTCCCTGTGGGGAGAATGAGGATGACAGGGCGGAGGGCAATCCGGAGCATATCAGGGAGATGCGGGAGTTGTTGGAACAACGTCTGAAGGTCAATGCCTCAGGGCTTTTTGACAAAATCCATGAGCCAGAAGGAGAGGAAGATGAAAAATTAAGAGCTTTTGTACAGGATTCCGATCCCAGGGAGGAGTTCCCGTATGAGATGAGGGCTTTGATTTCAGGAAGAACCAGGCATGATTACCGGATGTGTTTTCTTCCCTGTCTGGCCTTTCTGGGGATAGAGCATTCCAATCGGTATATTTCTCTGATACGTTTTGCGGTGGCAGTGGATGGGGATACTGTTCCGAATCTGGCTCTGGATGCCTGCCAGAAAATCGGGCAGGGATGGTTTCAGAGGCACATTGAAGCGTTGGAAAAGTACCTCTGGATTCCGGAGGAAACCTATATACGCTGGGCAATTCTGCGCAGAGAGTCAATGATATTGGAACGGATGACGGTAAAAGCTCCGGAGGTCGTTTGTGAGGCAATTAAAAATGTTTCCATAGAAGACTATGGCTATGTATTAAATCACATGAAGTCGGGTAATCCGGCGTATTATGAAGAAGTCGGACAGGCCCTTAAAGAGGAGTATCGCAGGATTGCGGCAGATCAGGAGGTAAAAGGATATACACCTGCAGAGGACAGGGCAAGGGATTATCTTCTGGGGATAATAGAATTGGATGATATTCTGCCTTATGTGGAACAGTGGAGGGGACTGCATATCTATGACAGGCAGAAAACGGACCGCATTCATAGCTATATGCAATATGACCAAATGCAATTGTACCGGCGTGCTTTGGTTTTGGAATGTCTGCGGCTGCAGGAGGCTTATTTTAAACAATATTGGGTGGAGGATGGTCTGCCTGAATTGGACGAACCCTGGTGGAACAGGCATAAAAATACGGATCGGCGTCAAATAGAAGGAATGTTGAGGCTGTTGGAGGCAGAAGGGGTACCGGCACAATATCAGATTGAGTATTTTGCCATGGCATATGATTCCAACTACAGTTCCGGTGCCTGTGACGCAGGCAGTGCCAGCCAAATTTGTGTCAATACTTTAAAGGAAATGCGCAGCGGCTGGCATTCGGAATGGGTGACGGCATCAGAGAGCAAATCTCTTCCGGAGCGTGTTCTGGCATATCGTGTCATGGGGGAACTATGGGAGGAATATAAAGATTTGCTTCTTGCCAGTGCTTCGGAAAGCGCCAAGCAGGGAAGAGAATTTTTGCGCGCCATTTACTCGGGGCATCCTGATTGGGAAGGGGATATTCTGGAAATGCTTAAGTCTCCCAAGGGAGGAAAGCGTGAAATGGCGGTGGAAGTTCTGAAATCCTGGGGGATTGAGAAATACAAGGAACAGCTTGGAAACGCTCTTGAGGCTGAGAAATCCAAAAAAATCAAGACTATGCTACTGGAGCTTTTGTCTCTGAAGGAAAATGTGCCGGAGGGACAGGAGGGCGAAAGCGGGTCCCCAAAAGTACTTACCCTGGAAGAAGAAATAAAGGAGATTCTGACGGGCGGACGGAAGCGAAAGCTGGCGTGGCTTACTCCGGAGAGTATCGGAACAGTACATAAAAACAATGGAGAAGAGGCATCAGAGGATTATATGGCAGCAATCCTTGTCAGTTACGCAGACATGGGGATGCCGGGTGTAAATAAGGATGTGAGGAGGCTGACAGACGGGCTGAAGCCGGATGAACTGGCAGTGTACATGGGTGAGGTATTCCGCCGTTGGATGGAGGATGGTGCGCAGGCAAAGAGAAAATGGGTTCTTTATGCGGCATCCATACATGGAGGGGAGGCGATTGTACCCATACTATACCATCAGATTCAGGAATGGCCCCAGCATGCCAGGGGAGCCATGGCTGCGGAGGCGGTAAAGGCTCTGGCTTTAAATGGCACATCCACGGCACTTTTGCTGGTGGATCAGACGGCAAGGAAATTTAAGTTCCGTCAGGTGAAAAGCGCTGCGGCGGAAGCACTGGATTATGCGGCGGAGCAGCTTGGAATTTCCAGGGAGGAATTGGAGGATCAGATTGTGCCGAATTTGGGCTTCAACGAAGGGATGGAGCGAATTTTCGACTATGGGAAACGGCAGTTTAAAGTGCTTCTGACACCAAGCCTGTCTCTGGAAGTGTACGATGGAAGCGGAAAAATGTTAAAAAATATGCCTGCGCCGGGCAAAACCGACGACCCTGAGAAGTCAAAGGCGGCAAATGAAGCCTGGAAGCTGCTGAAAAAACAGCTTAAGACAGTGGTAACGAATCAGAAGATGCGTCTGGAACAGGCTCTGAGCATAGAGCGGCGGTGGGAAGCAGGAAAGTGGCGTGATCTGTTTGTGAAGAATCCTGTGATGCATCAGTTCGCAACTGGTTTGGTGTGGGGGATGTATGAAGAGGGAGATTTGACTGAGACATTCCGGTACATGGAGGACGGTACATTTAACACGGCGGAGGAAGAGGAATATGAATTGCCGGAGACGGGCAGTATCGGCCTGGTACATCCCATTGAACTTTCAGAAGAAGTCCTCTCTGCCTGGAAGGAGCAATTGTCGGATTATGAAATTGTACAGCCTATAGAACAGTTGGAGCGTACTGTTTACCGTGTGACAGAGGAAGAGAAGGAAGCCACGGAGCTGGTGCGGTTTGGCGGAATGTCGCTGAATGGACTTTCCCTGTCGGGAAAGCTTCAGGATATGGGATGGTACAAAGGAGAGGTGGGAGATGGGGGAGTCTACCACACATTCTATCGCAATGACCAGGATAAGGCAGTGGAACTTTCGTTTTCAGGCGGTTATGCGGGCGGCGAGTATGATACGGTGGTTGTATACGAGGCGTATTTCTATCAGCCCGGAGTTGTGGAGAAAGTGGGATTCCGATATGAGCCTGTAAAGCAGAAGCTGGCACAGGTGGAGCCACGCTATTTCAGTGAGGTGGTGTTGCAGCTCACCAGGGCGACGGCCTCTTCGGACCAAAGATTGAAGTATCCGGATTGCAGGGAATGGTGATGATGCCTTGAAGACTTGAAGCGCGCCCCTGCTTTGCAGACAGATAATCTGTCTGTAAGCTATGGGGCGGCGCTGTCAAGTTCGAGTTGTACGAAAGTATCCTGTTTATTTAGCGTTTCTAAGAGGATTGGTATTGGTAGATTAGTGTTTTGGGAGGTGAAGATATGGGAAGGATTGCTGGCATCAGGATTAAAAACTATGGTTCCCTGAAGAACATAAAATTGGGAAAGCTGTTGTTTGATAGCAAAGGAAAAGAATTAACAAATATGAATGCTATAATTGGTCAAAGTGGAACTGGAAAGAGTACTTTAGCGGATTCCTTTGGCTTTCTCGCCGATTGCCTGGAGAAGGGGGTAGAAGTTGCCTGTGATTTGAATGGGAGGGGAGGTTACGATAAAATTATCTCACAAGGAGCCAGGGAGTCCATAGAATTTGAGATATATTATCGGGAAACCAGTAATGAACCTCCTATTACATATGAATTATCAATTGGAATAGATAAAAATGACAGACCAATTGTTGAAAAAGAAAGACTGCGTCAAAGAAGGGCAAATGAAAGATATGGGTGGCCTATGTCTTTTTTGTTCCTTGAATATGGAAAGGGTTATGCTTTTAAAGGAAATGATAGTGGATTCTTAGCTGAAAAAAATCAGGAGATTGGTGAAAAAGTTGATGTCGAGTTAGCAGATCCAAGACAATTGGGGATTGTAACACTTGGAGAGTTAAAAGAACACCCTAGAATTGTCAAATTTAAAAACTTTTTAAAGAATTGGTTTTTATGTTATTTTAGTCCTACATCGGCCCGGGAAATTCCCAATGCCGGACCTCAGAAATATTTGAATCGTTTGGGAAATAATGTGAACAATGTAGCGCAATTTTTATATAGAGAGGATCCGAAGGATTTTTATAAGGTACTACAGAGCATTCAGACAAAACTTCCTGGTATAAAAGAAATTAAACCAGTTAAATTGCAAAATGGTCAATTAGTATTGGAATTTTTGGAACAGGGATTTACCGAACCATTTTATTCACAAAAAATGTCAGATGGGACATTAAAACTTTTTGCGTATTACTTATTATTATATGAAAAAGACGCAAGGCCACTGGTTTTTATTGAGGAGCCTGAAAACGGATTATATCATAAATATTTGGCTGATTTGGCGTTGCAAATGAAAAACAGTATTAGGGGTACGTATTCAAAACAACTTTTTGTTACAACACATAGCCCCTTTTTTGTGAATTCATTATCTCCGGATGAAGTTTGGGTGTTGGAAAAACAGCAAGATGGTTTTTCCACTATTACAAGAGCGTCTGAATATGAGCATGTAAAACAATTGTGTGAATCAGATATTGAATTGGGTGACTTGTGGTATAGCGATTATTTTGGATAATTTTTGAGGAGAAAAATGGAAGAATACACATATATTGAAATTCTGATTGAAGATAAATCAGGAGGTATTCTTGTGAAACAAATAATGGATCAGTATGTAATGGATAAACAAAATATTACATATAGAATTCATAGTTTTAAGGGAATAGGGAAAATACCTCCTAAAGCGAAGAAAATGTCTCAAGTAAAATCCCAAAGGCTATTAACAGATTTGCCAATGTACTTGAAAGGAATGAGTTTGTCTTTAGAGAACATGCCAGGTAAAAAGGCAATTTTTGTGATTCTGGATAGTGATGATGAAGATTGTGCAATATTGAAAAAACGTTTGGTTTTGATGTATCAAGAATTAGGGATCAAAGTTCAAGTATTTTTTTGTATCGCAATTGAAGAGATGGAAGCATGGTTGTTGGGAGATAGCGAAGCGATATTTGAAGCGTATCCAATGGCCAAACGACAATTATTACAAAAATATGCTCAGGACAGCGTTACAGGAACCTGGGAATGTTTGGCTGATATTGTTTATAAGGGTGGTTTGCAATCCCTTAAAAAAAACTCCTCATCCTATTATGAAATCGGAATGTTTAAATGTGAATGCGCCCAAAATATAGGAAGATTTATGAATATCAGGAAAAATGCTTCGCCAAGTTTTAATTTTTTTTTGAGTAAATTAGACAGTTTTTGTGGAATTGATGTGTAAAATTGTGAACAGTTTAACATAAAAGTTTACGGCAGGATGGTAAAGACTCAAAAGTGATATGCATTAGAGCTGCCCGGCAGCTAATAGTCCAGCTAAGAAATGTCAAGAGGAAATTTAAAAACAGTCTCGGAACGGAGACGCAATGTGTCTTTCAGACACAGAGAAATGGTTTCAGACGCAAAAGCGGCTGAATAACCCTTCCCTTATAGGGGCACCGAAGTGCAGAGACCGGAACAAGTTCCCGCTTGCGAGACAAATCGCCATAAATGGCGATTGGAATAGGAGAAAAAAATGATAAATGTTTATGAGAAGTGTCCTATATTTGAAAGTGATGCATACTTGCTTCGTCTGGTTCAGGAAGAAGATATAGATGATTTGCTGGAAGTGTACAGTGATAAAAATGCGCTGCCGTTTTTCAACAGCGACAACTGCCATGGGGATAATTTTTATTACCCTACAAGGGAAAGAATGCAGGAAGCGATGGCGTTCTGGATAACATCATATGAAAAGCGATGGTTTGTTCGTCTTACCATTATAGATAAGTCTGCGAAAAAAGCAATTGGAACAATAGAACTCTTTCATCGGGATGCGGATGATGACTTTAATCATGTTGGGGTTCTTAGGCTTGATGTGAGAAGTGACTGCGAGAAAGAGGAAATTTTGTGTGAGATTATATCGCTTTTAATTCCCTCTGCCTTTGAATTGTTCTATTGTGAGGAGATTATCACGAAAGCGCCAATTTATGCAGTGGAGAGAATAAGTGCCATAAAAAGTCTTGGTTTCATCAAATCGGACAGGCTGCTGGGCGGAACCGGGGAAGGGCATGTCTATGATGGGTATTGGGTGCTGAAAAAAATTTGAGATGAAATCTTAAGAGAAAAGCAGGTATCTTGGTCTTGGCTGAGGAGAAATTGCGCAGGCCAGATTGGGGAGCGAAAAGGAGAGAAGATGTCGGAGATAAAGGAATGTTTTGGTTATAAGAGGATGTGGTTTGCGCTCAAAGGTGTGGAAGTAGACCAGGTTTTGTCATGTTGTCCCTCATTGAAGTATGCAGGTGAAATCACTTGGGAAGAGGGATTAAGGCAGATAAGAGAGAATTGGCAGTCCAAAGCCATGCTCTCAGGGCCGTATGATGGCTGGATATTCATAATGGGAATCTGTTTATGGGATGTGTCGGAAGTGGAGGAGATTGTAAACACAATGTCTTGTATGGGGAACTATGCGGAGGAAGTCTGCTTTTTTGCTTCCCATAGGGTTTCGGATTCCTATGCCTTTGCCAAAATGGAAAAGGGCAGCATGGTTCGCCTGTATTCCTGTGGGGATGGGGAGCTTTTCGGATGTGTTGGAGAGCGGTCAGCGGCGGAGAAGGAGTTGTGTCTGAAACTGCCGGAATGTGAGGAAGACTTGTTTGGAGATGAATTCAGCATATTGGAGGAAGAGGATGTGCTGGACCTGTCGGAAAAATGGGCAATGCGTCCGGAGGAACTGATTGGCAGGGAAGAAGCCAGGACAGTTCTCTTAAATTGGAAGTAACAGTAATACAACAGCGTAGTGTACTGTAAAATCCTGTAAAATAACTATAATTTCCTCTTGACATATGAAAGAAATTCGTATATACTAATAAAGTCGAGTGGCGAGATGTTCTAATAGCTGCCGGGTCAGATGGAAGTCTGAAATGCGATAGTGGCTCAGTTGGTAGAGCGCCACCTTGCCAAGGTGGAAACCGCGGGTTCGAGTCCCGTCTATCGCTTTTTTTATGTGTAGCGGAATCCCATAAAAAGTGGGGTTCCGCTGTTTTTTGTGTACATGTGTTCTGATTACATTTGATTACACTT
>CAJUGT010000009.1 GCA_910586435.1 uncultured Acetatifactor sp.
CTTAAATCGTAACCGTGATCTCTTCATCCCAGCCTATGCCCTTTACCTTGAATCTGCAGTGCATATGATCACCCTCCCAGGTAAACTCAAAATCCAGAACGTCTTCCGTCCTGGGATTTACCATAAGCGCCTCTGTAATTGTCCTCTGTACCATGGACTCAACTGTTTTTTCATCATCATTGTCCAAGGCTCGCTCCATCTCTATTCCAATACAATCCGGATACGCAAGACAGCGGAAGCGCTCGGTTTGGGCAATCTTGAAACACCACATAGAGTAGGCCGCTCTACCATCACACTCTACCATGCGGTTCGATCCGTCCCTGACAAAATCGCCGACTGCTGGATCCCATTTGGCGCTCCGCCTGTATTCTGTGTCATATCCTGCGTTATCCGGTATAAACTCCGGCACCATAACCACCGGAAATATTGGTTGTGACATTCGCCTCATCTCCTTATGATTTTTCTATAATATCTATCACTACCGCTTCATAATGTACCCAGGCCACTAAAACCCTGTCTCCAGGCCCCACGCTTCTCATTTTTTCCGGAATCAGGACAATATGTGAATGTATGCCGTCCCCGCTGACATGTTCATCATGCCTACCGTCGTCAGCCGTTATGGTAAGCCTGCCATCCGCATGTCCGATGGTAAGATGTCTGCATACCGAATAATCCCCCTTTGGTATTGGGACCGGAAAGGTGTTAGTCACCAGGCTATAATTTGCCAGTATCTCTCCGAAATCCAATACAAGCGGTGATTCTTTCTCCTTTTTCATCCTCTGGCTTAGAACCGCCGCAAGCTTGGCCGTGCCAGGGTGCCCGTCAAATCCTCCCATCCACACCGCCTCCTTTAATCAAATGTTCCATTGTCCACCCATCCATAGACATTGCTCCCACTGTCAGTATGAATAAGATGCCACGGATGCGCTTTCCCAGGACCATCTTTCATCGTAATTTTTGCAGTCCCCGCCCTTGCGTTATACCCTTTCGCTCCATGATAGCTGCTGATATAATGGAAACCTCCATGGAAACTCACAACATCTCCCACCCGATATTCTTTCTTCTTTGGGGCGCTGTTACCACTACCACCGTTCTTTTCCGGATCCGCATATTCCAGTTCCATTGTCATGCTATAAGCGTCTGCGTTATGCTGGATGCTAATCACATGGTAATAGTCCGACACAGAACTGCTTATGATGTAAACAAGATCCCCTTTGCGGATAAAAGGAACATCTGGACTCTGCACGGTCATTTCCTTTTCTATCTTGCCCTCACCGTCAAGTATCTCCTGGGCGGCTGCGTTTGCGTCACTCAATGTTTCATCCGATCCTCTGGTGTAAATCCTCTGCCGGATTCCATATTGGGTTTCTCCGTTCAAAGTAGCGTCAACACTCCGCTTTCCATCATCATCTGCCTGGCCCACCACTTTTACTCTAGTAATAAGGTTTGCCGTACTAATGGTTTTGTTGAAGGACTGTGTATTATCTACCTCAAACACATACACAGTCTCATTGCTACCCCAGGGGCACACACTTGTATATCCTTTCGCCGCCCTTATCACGCACTTTTCTCCTCCCCTTTTGGCTGCGTCATCCAAAAATTCCAGTATCATATCTGACAGATATTGGTTATTGCACACCCTTTTTCCATGGGAAACATTGGGTCCCTTATATTCACTCATCGGTATCTCCCAGTCATCTAAAATCCCCTGAATCGCCTGCATTGTTCCAGTCCCAGAGGAATAATACCGATTGTCCTGGCTCTTTTGCAGCTTATACAGTTCGTCATAACAGGTACATTTCAGATTATTTCCACTGTTTTTTTCCACCTGATTCCAGGTTTCCACATATCCCCTGGCTACTTCCTCGTTAAGAGGACCTCCGTCAGACGCAAAGATACCTATCAAACATCCTGGCTTTATGATGCTTGATAGGTACCCTTTTGATGTCTTGTCATTCCTCAAAGTGAAAGAAGAACGTACCGAAATCTCGCTATCGTTTTCTTCCCACCCCAGGTTTTGGATATAATCCTGGATATTGTACTGCTTACCGCTTTCATCCATCACCACCACACGGTATTTGATTCTTGATAGATCAATCACTGCCGCCTCCTATCCCGGTATTGTCAGAACTTCTCCAGGCCATATCCAGTGACCGTGATCAGAACTCGACTTACCGTATTTTTTTGCCTCGGCCTCTATGGTTCCGACATTGGCGTCATAGATTTGCGTCCATTTGCTGCCGCTACCCAACTTTTTTGTGGCTATCCCCCACAACGTATCTCCACTCACGACCGTATAAGCGCTGCCACCGCCGCCGGATGATCCTCCCAAATCATTTCTTGGCTTTGTCTTTTTCACGAATTTGGCAATATTCAGCTCGTCAGTGGTATATATCCGCATAGGTTTTTTCTGCGCAAACGTAATGGAATACTCTACATTTCCATAGGCGCCTACTGGTCTCGGCTGGAATGAGGAAATCGTGACATCCACGTTTATCCACGTTTCCGTCACGATCAGATTCAACACCGTTTCATTCTTCATAAAATTACTCAAGATTTTCACGCACTCATTCGGCTCTTTCCAGTTGTTCTTCTTAACGATTGGCTCATTCCTTTTGGATTCCCCAAAAAAGACGCCATCCCATGTGAACTCTGCCACATCCGTTCCTTTTGGCACCTTGACAGTTCCCTGGGATATGATGTCAAAACTCTGGTACTTTGCGCCATATTTTCCCTGCACTTTCTCCGGCAATGCTGGAAACGTAAACTTTGAACCGTTCCCGGCAGGAATCAATTTTATATTCATAGTCTACGCCTCCTTTAATGGCATATTGGAAAATACCTCTTCCAGCTTTGCGGCAATCTCACCGCCCAGCTCATCCGCCATCTCCTTTAAATGCCTTCTGATTACCCGCATAATCCCTTCTTCGCTCTGTCCATCCCCTCCGTGGATAACAAACTCCGGCGCCACACTCACGCTTACCTGTACCGGGAAACTTACCAAACCGCTTTCCCTTTCTGCTGGTACTGGCTCATACACCCATGCTGTTTCCCCGTCATATTCACCCTCTGTAGTTTCGTTATAGCCAATGGAAGCGTTTCTACTAACATCACTGAATAAATTATAGTCTGCCTCAGCATCACTCAAAATAGGGCCTCCTACATAGCCTCCCGCCGCATTTGCCGATACCCCCAACGCTATCCCTGCCTGTTCATACAAGTCTAACGCCCTGGCTCGCCTGCTTGGATTTGTAGGGATGATAAACTCCCCATACCCTTCCTCCGCAAGCCATGACAGCTGGGGGCCGCCGCTTACATAACCCCCCGCTGCGTGACCACCTGCCTTATAGCCCGCTACTGGGAAACTTGAAGCTCCAATGCTATAATAGGGGACGACATTTACTGTAGGCGTGGCCATAAACGGGCTGGCTGTCGCCGTGTCCAGCGCCGCCTGCAGCTCTGACCTGTGAAGCTCCGCCCCTGACAAAAGGCTTTCTGACACCCCGCTGTTCAACGCGTCCCCATACGCTGCCCCAGCTTCCCGCCATCCAGCCGCCAGCTGTCCATAATACTCGTTGGAGATTGGGCCATATTGCCCCATAACCTCATCAAAGCCAACATAATACCTGTCCAGCCACGCTTTAACCACCCCCATATCCTCGCTTCCCTCAAGCGCCGCCGCGATCTTCTCTGAGAAAAACTCCTTTACAATTTCAAAATTTCCCCATTCAGAAAACATTTTCCTGGGATCCATATCCATTATATTGGAATACGTGCCTGGGATAAGGGTGTTCATCATGACCGCCATTTCCCGCTCAGTCAGGGAATCCCATCGGATCCCTGCCAGGATTTCCTCCTTTGACGGCATCCCATCTTTGAAATGTTGTATCATCTGTTCTTTTGCGCCTTCAGGCACCGCAAGCGCTGTCTGGAGCAGCTCTTCCGCAATCGTGGTCCGCTCTGCTGCGTCAAGGCTTAGCTTGTCAAGTCCCATCCAACTGATAACGTCTGTCGTACTCCACGCATTTACATCTGGATGCGCAAGAATAGCGTTATTCAATGCCTGTGTCAGCTTCTCCGCCGTGGTCCCTTCAATGTCTGGCATGATTTCTGACAGTTCAGATCCCCATACCGTGGCAATGCTTTCCAGATTGAAGGCGCCTACCCTTGCGCTAAGTTCATTTATCTGCGCATAGTACCCCGCCGTCGCCTCCGCGACAGCGTTGTCATAATCCTCCTGTGTAATCGCCCCATCCGCAAGCTGAAGGTTTAAGTCCGTAAGTGTCAGCGTCAGGGCTTCCTCATACCTCTCGGACGCAGACGCCACATTTGCCAGCAATTCTTCCTGTACTGCGTTAAAGCTATCAATTGTCAGGGCCGCGCCATTGTGCTTAATTTTTAAAGCCTGCATTTCCGCGTCCGTCTTCGCCTCTGTCAGCTTATTTGTAATCTCAGAAATCTGGTTCTGAAGATTTTCCAGTTCAGCCGCCTCGTCCAGCGTAATTACGCTGTCCTCCAGGGCAATATTTATGGTACCTGCCAGCTGGGCGCCCAAATCCTCAACCTGGCTTTTCAACCAGCCATAATAACTATCCAGTCCAGTAGTGTCCGCTTCCCCACCAGTCAGCAGCTTCAACGCAACCGTTGCCTGATAGTGGTTATCATTGATATAGGCCTGGCTTGCGCTCAAAAAACTATCCACCGCCCTCTTATAACCATCCTTATCGGTTTCCGACAGTTCCAGGCCAAGGCCAACCTTCCAGTTTTCCTTTTTCAAGCCGGTTACTGAGGATTGCAGATTGTTCAGCGCCGTCCCCGTATCAGCTGTTGCGTTGGCAAACCCGCTTAGTTCCTCTGCCATACCGGCAAAGGTAATCTCAGATGCCACTTTCTTGACTTCTACCAGTGACAGTGAAATATCCCCAAACGCATTCTTGGCAACATTTGCGCATTCTTCCTGGAACATCAACGCAAATTGCGCCACGGAAACTTCTGAGTCATTCATGGCCTGGGTCAGTACCTCACTCTTAAACGTGACATCCTCGATTGACATGCCTGTAGCCTCAAAGACCTTCTGTGCCTTTTCAGCCTCCTTCTGCATTCCTTCTACATTTTCCTGATATTCCTCCTTTACCTTGTTTCCCTTGATCCATCCGGCAATCCCACCGACACCGGCGCCAGCCAAAGCGCCTACTGCCGTTCCGATTACGGGAATGATGGAACCTATGGCCGCACCTGCGGCTGCCCCGGCTGCTACTCCCCCTGCTTTCCATGCCGCCGATTCTCCATAGGCTTTTGACTCTTCCGCATTGTCCGACTTGATTGCCTTGTACGCGTCCAGCGCGCCGCTTATCAGCGTTGCGCCTGCGGCTATCGCACCGCCTCCCGCCGCCATGCCCGTTGCGCTCAAAGCGCCTGCGCTCATGGACGCGCCTCCTGCCAGGTTGCCTGCTCCCAATTTGATTGCCAGCATAGCGGATTTCCCAAGCAATCCTGTGCCGGATGCCGCTGAACCTAGGAAAGAACTCATAAGGGAAGTCCCCGTCGCTGGATTGGCACCAAACAACCACTTGCCAATGCCTACAGCCCCTTTCCCTACGCCATAGGCCATTTTCACGATTTTACCCACTGCCAGCGCAGATATGACCGAGGAAAGCCCTGCCTTCTGCCCACCAGGAAGCAATTCCATGCTGTTTGACAAAAGCCCTTTGAACCCCTGCCATAATTTTTCTGAGACACTTCCAAAGTCAAACCCTTCCAGGAACCCTTCCGCAAAAGCGATGCCAACGCTTGCCCCTTCATCCACAGCCTCCCCCAGGTTGATTCCAAGCAATGTCATAATACCGGCCCTCAGCCCTGTGCCAATCCCGGCGCCTATATCGCTTGCCACCCCCGCAAGTTTTGCTTTTCCTGTGCTGTTCCACCATTTGGAAAGGGGCTCCCCTATAAGCTCATCCCAGGATATCTTTACCTTTCCAAAAAAATCAGCCTCTTTCCATTCCTTTGTGTCCGAGATTTCTTCCCATTTTCTTCTAAAGTGGTCAATTTTTGTGTCAACCCAATCCATAAATTTATTGAGTCCCTGTTCAACCACTGGCATCTGCTCCGTCAGCCAATCGGCAAGGCTTCTTATGTATGGCGACAGCCTTTCGCCAAAGGAAATCTTCACCCCATCCACAGCGCTTTGCAGCAATGTAATGGAGCCTTGCAGGTTATCCAGCATAATCTCGGACATAGCCGCTGCCGCCCCATCCGCGTTGTTTACCGCTTCATAAAGCTTGTTATAGTCGTCAGTTGTGGCGTTTAAGATAGCCAGGAAGCCTTTTTGGGCGTATGTCCCGGCAACCGTGTTTCCAAGGTTCGCCTTCTGCTCATCAGAAAATCCAGCCGTTGCCTTCCGTAGCTCATTGATGACATCCAACAGGGGCCGGGCAGAACCGTCCGAGTTGAAAAAGGCAATCCCAAGCTCTTTCAAGGCATCCGCCGCTCCATTGGTATTTGTGGAAAGCCTTGTAAAGATAGAGTTCAACGCTGTCCCCGCCATATTGCCCTTGATACCTGCGTTGGCCATAAGCCCTGTGGCGAGTGCCACATCCTCTATACGGTACTTTAAGGTGCCCGCCATGGCGCCCGCGTATTTAAATGTCTCCCCCATTAGGGACACATTGGTGTTGGAATTGGAAGAGGCGGCCGCCAGCACATCAGAAAAACGCCCCGCCTCATTTGCCTTCATCCCAAAAGCGGTCAGAGCGTCTGTCACGATATCCGACGTGGTGGCAAGGCTTTCCCCGGAAGCCGCCGCAAGGTTCAATATCCCTTCGATCCCGCCCAGCATATCTTCTGTCTTCCACCCGGCCATAGCCATGTAATTGAAAGCTTCCGCGGACTCCGTTGCCGTGAATTTCGTTGTGGCCCCCATCTCCTTCGCTTTATCCGTCAGTTTGGCAAAGTCTGCCCCCGTCGCCCCGCTGATGGCCTTTACCTGCGACATGGCGGCCTCAAAGCCTTTATAGGTATCTATGGTATCCTTCAGGCCAATACTGACCCCGAGGACCGCCCCCGCCTGGAAGATGGGGTTCTTTAACAGGTTAATCACCCCCCTGACCGGGGATGTGGCCAGGTCAATGGCCCGCATTGTTACGTTCCATGCTTTCCCTGCAAAACTTTTCAGCCCGTTTTTCAGCTTGGAGAGGATGGGTGATATGCTTTCTTTCCCTTTCAGGAGGATTTCATATTTTTCTTTGGCCCACCTGGCCAGGCTTTTTTCCGTCTTCTGGGCTTGTTTGTCAAATTCACTGACAGACTTCCTTGATTTCTCCGTCTGTCCCTGTGAATTCATGATTGCCTTATTTAACTTATTAAGCCCTTGGATTGCCGCTTCAATACCAGCAGACGTTTCATCTACAGTCTCAATGGGTATTTCAATCCTAAGCGTCTCAGCCATCCTTCTCCGCCCCCTTTTTCCATGATTCCAGGGTTATCCTCATGGAGGCAAGCATAAATTTCTGTACCCCCTTCGGTTTTGAATAAAACTCATCCGGTGTAATCCCTGTTGTCTGGAAGATATGGTGCAGCAAGCAGGCTGTCCCACCGGCCTCGATCAGTTTTTTGCCACTTCCTCCAGGTTATCGTCATAACCGCTGAGCTTGTCGATTGCTTCCAAAATTTTATCCTTCTCACCGGCTTTCAATGAATACTCAATTACATCCAGGCCGTTCATGATACGATCCTTCCTGGCATTGAGCGCATCCCATACCTTGCGGTTATCCCACAGCTTCTCCTTGTCCTCATCCACCGTGGCTTCGTAGATGATTGCCGACTGGTATTTGATCCGGTCGGTGTCCTCCGGCAGCTTCATCCCCAGCTGTTTATTTCGCACATATTTGGTATATTTTTTCTTGCACTTCTCATATTCCTCAGAACTCAAGGGGTGGATATTGAACGCAAAGAACAGCCTGCCTTCCCGGATAATTTCAATGCGCTGCGTCTCTTCTGACGCAAATTGCGCCGCGTCAATAAGGCCCTGGATAAAGTCCTCTTCATTTGCCCTAAGCAATGCCTTGGTATCTTCCCCGTCCGTTTCATATTCCCTTACTTCCTGCCCCATGTTTTCCTCCTCCGCTTTGCTTCCGCCTATAGCCACTCCCCTTACAAATTCTTTTGACATCTTCTTTTCCTCCATATTCATAAATTGTATGTATAAAAAGAACACCCCTCTATTGGAAGGATGTTCTGATTATCTAAATTATTTAATTAAGCATCTATGCTGCACTGGCATTTAAAACTACAGAATCAATAGCGTTAAGCACCTTGCTCACAAGCTCTTTTACAATTTCCGGGCAATGCTCCATAGTGTCCTGCTTCCATTCCTCAAACGCTGCCTTATCAAGTCCGCAGCATATATTTGCCATTTCCACAATCTTTGGAAGATATGCTGCAAATAAATCATATTCTGTCATGCCGCACCGCCTCCTTTGCTAAACTCTAAAGACATCTGCTCGTACTCTGGAACTTTTACAAAATCTACAGGAAGCTGGATGCCGAACTGCTCTGATACCATCTTGAAAGCCTGTGCAATTTTGTACGGCGCTGTGTTCTGTCTGACTGCAACCCTGTCCATTGCCTTCAGGTAACTGGCAACCTCCCCGACAGGGATTTCCGCTGGTTGGGGATTCATCAAGTCCTTTTCCATCTCGTGGAAGCGGTTGATGTAGCGAGCGGTGAACTCTGTCCCCTTCTGGCCTGTCAGCTTGTGGGCGATGAACTCGCAGCCTTTCTTGGTAATACCATAGCAAGGAAGTTTTCTGCCTGTGCTATCTGTATAAGAACTCTCCGTAAAGAAATCACTCAAGGAAATATTCCCCTCAGCTAATTGCCCAACGTATCTGCGAATGTCCTTTAATAAATCCGCATGCCGTTTATCTACCATCTGCGCCACTTCCATGGATGTAATCACGGTTCCTGCCAGTTCTCCCATCACGCCGCACCGCCTTTCTGTCTTACGGCCAGTGTATCCAGAAGCATCTTTGCCGCCCTGTCTGCCTGCTCTTCATATTCAATGTGCCTGTCGCTGGCAATGGTATCCCCTTTGTCATAATGCAGGAAATAATGTGCCAGTTCATGCGCAAGGCTGTAGACATATTCATGTAAATTCATATCCATCTTGATTCCGATAATCACTCTTTCGCCTTCTCCATAAAGCATACCTTTATTGGATTCAACCGGGCAGAAATCCACAATGACATTATGCTGCTTCGCCAGATGTACCAGCGCCTCAAATACCTTTCCAGTGTCCATAAATAAAAATCTCCTTTCAAATTGTTCTTGAAAGAAGTCCCTGTCCATGATAGAATATTTCATGGAAGGTAACTTCTGCTTAGAACTCGCCAATACCTTGTCCAGAGGGGCGAGTTCTTTCATATTTCGTAGCCAAACTCCCTTTTTAACTGATTTTTTATAACTTTACATACCCAGTCATTCTGCTTTATAGACTCTTCGGAATGCTCAATTACTTTTAGTTTTTCTTCTTCGGTAAAAGGGCAATCTTTGCTTTGCACTTCTTGTATCAACCTCTGCGATTTTCGGTTTATTTCAGTCAAATTTTCATATTCTTTTATCAATCGTTCTTTGAGTTCTTCACCTGTAATTAACCGAGACATAGCGTACCCTTCCATGAGAAGTTCTGTTTTTGTTGCCTTGGATTTTTGGGAGTCTTTTTCCAACAGATTATTCTCCGTATCAGATAGACGAATTTCAAGCCTATTTTTTTTTGGATTGTCTGTTGGCCTTCCTGTTCTCGGGGACATGTTTATCACCTCACTTTCGCCCGTACAAAAATATTATCATTTGTACGGGCAAAAGTCAAGCATTATTTTAATTATTTCTGTTATATTTTATATACTCAATCCATGCAGACATTTTATCAAGGCAAAAATATGTAGAATAATTGCATATCGTGTGATATAATATTTCCGTTGTCCAACCGATACCTGGCAACAGGAGGAGGTGTTTTCATGGAAGTTGCTATCTCCTTTTTAGTTGCTGTCGCAGCGGGTGTGGTTTGCCACCTCATCTGTAAATGGCTAGACAGGAACGATACGGACAATTAATAGCCTAGTGGGTGCTTTGCCACTATAAAAGAAAAGAAGAATCCCTCGACTGTACGCCATTACAGTTCGGGGATTCGTTTCTTTGTCCTCATGGACTTGCTATCTCTTTTTTGCCTACTGGCATTATAGCATATGCGGTTTTGGATTGCAAGATACATTTTTCATGCCATATTGGATCAGCTTTTCATGGGCACTATTACCCGCCGCCTAACTTGCCAAATATTTTCCTTTTTATGCTTGACATCCACGTCGCAACGTGGTATAATTAAAACATAGAAAGGAGGTGAAAGGAAATGGAGAAGAAAATAAACGAGCTGAAAAAAGTGATATCGGCACTTATCCAGCTCGTTTTAGAAATTGGTACTCTCATAGCCGTCATTAAAATGGTGATAGAGAGCATCCTATAACGGATGGGGAGGGAAACCTCCCCAAATAAAATATACCACATCTCCATTATCCACGCAATATGAAAAATACTGTAAAAAGCCTGATTGAGCTTATTTTCCTGACTATCTGGCTTGTTATCATCGTTGTCGGATTAGTATTGATAGTTACATGAGGAGGATTGCATGAACCTAAAACAAATACGCAACCAGCAGAATATTTCCATCAGGGCTTTGTCCGAATTATCTTCTGTGCCTGTACGCACAATTGAGGACATTGAACGCTATAACCGCTGCAAAGTAGATACCGCTATTAAACTGGCGGACGCGCTCCATGTTTCCCTGGATGACCTTTGCAGGGATAAAGCGGCTGAATAAGCCGCTTTATCTTCCACACCCTGTTTCCCCCATATACCCCATTCCAACCCTACTGTCTGTCAATACTTAGCAACGTCTGCAGCTTAGGCGCCCTGTTGACAAAGAAGTTCCAGTTGCGCTTAATCACATCCCCCACGGAAACATTCTGGATATCCACCTGCCCGGAAGGTATACAATCCCGGTAGATCACGCGCTCTTCCGAACCATTCCTTCCAAGAAGCGAACCCTGGAAATCCCATACCGGCATAACCTGCGTTTCCAACGCCTTCATAAGTTCCTCAATAAAAGCGTCATCCTCTATTACAATCTGTGACATGGTAAGGCTCACGGAAAAAGTATTCGCTGTCTCATGCTCCTGGGCGTCCCCCAGGGTATTATATTTCGCGTTGCTGAAATTAACATTGGACGAAAACTGCTCCACCGTTGCCAGCATTACGCCATCCTTGTTATAAAAAGCCCCATCCTTGCCGGTCCTGGCGTGCCTGGAATCGCCCGCCGCCCTTTCATTCCTCATATCCTATCCCTCCTGCCCTTCATTGGTGCTAAACCGGAACAGGAAAGTCAGATAGATATGTTCCATGGAGTCCTTGTCAACCACATCAATATCAAACCACGCACTGTCCCCGTCCGCCCTATACATGCTGCTTTCCGTCACTGTACACGCCACCAGCTTGCCCTCTTCCCGCATGGAGTCGCCCACGCCCTGCATCTGGCTGATGACTGTCGCCCTTCCGTTGGTGTCATTGTCAACCTTGCCAACCAGGCTATCCGCAGTGGTATTCATCCTCCGGATAAGCTCAAAACGTGCCTTGACCCTCCTGATTTTCTTCCATCCGTCATCCTGTTGATCCCCCGGTGTGACAAGCGTGTTAATCGCGTTGTCAATCCACACCTGTCCCGCCCTGTTGCGGCTTAACACAATACACCCCATTTTTTCCGCCGTAACCATGTCCGAATTGGTAAGTTTCTCCAACAGGTCAGAAAAACCATGGATCACCGTATGGGTAAGGGAGGAATTGGCGGATACGGCGCCAATCATACCAGCTATCCTTGCCGCTGTCTGATAGCCGTCAATTTCGCTCCCCTGTTCATCAATCCAGGCGTTCAGCACATAGTTCATCTTCTCATCATTCAAAGCCGCCGCATGCCCTTCCCTTTCTTCCAGAGCCACTGTATGCCTTTCCGCCACAACCGCCTGCGCAAGGGAACCTGCGTCAAAAATGCGGTTAAGGAACGACTGTAACAACAGATGGATATCCGTATCTTCCGTATCCAGGCAGATTGTGTTAAACTCATACGCCTCAACCTGGGCAAAAGCGTTGGAATAGTCCCCGGCTGTTACCTGCGGGTTGCTTCCCTTCGTGAAAGCGCCCTGGGTGGTTGCCGCCAGCTGCGCCGTCCCTTTTCCATCCTTCAGTTCCGCCTTAAAGTTTTTGGATGTCCCCAAAGCTTCCGCCAAGGCTCCCGCCTCGCCTTCCCCCGCCGCAAATTCCACTTTTTCAAATTCCCTTGTCCCTGCGTAGAAAATACACTCTTTCAAAGCGGGATCTGAAAGTTTCTCCCGTACTGTAACCATGAAATCTTTATCCCCGGGATATTTGGCCGTGATACTGACCGCGCCCTCCCCATCTACATCCTTCAGGCTGACTGCCCCCTGGGTGCCGCCGCTTCCCACCCTGCAGGCAATGATTGTCTTCGCCCCTCCGGCAACCGCCTCCCTGATCGCGTCTGTGGTAAGCCCTGTCCCGAAAATTTTTTCATAACCGTCCTCGGCGCTTAATTCCACCGCCGTATTCAGCGGCCCGAAATCCGCCTTGAAAATTACGGCTGTCACCCCATTCATGATGCCCGCGGCGGAATTGCCGCCCTTTTTCTGGATATTGAAATACGCGCCTGGACGGACTTTCGCCTCCCCTAAGATAAATGTACCCGCCATCCTTACCAAACCTCCCTTCTCAAAAACCTCTCAACAATTTCCCTTGCCTCGGAAACCGTACATTCCGCTTTCCCGGCCGCTTTCAATGCCGTAAGGACACATTCCGGCCTGGTTCCAAAGGTTTTTCTTGCGTTGGCCGCGAATTCGCCTGCTGGGTAGACAGGCTTTTTTCCGCGCTCTGTCCCCCTTTGGGACGTCCACCCCTGTGCCGCTTCTGTCTTATTATCAACAAATCCGGCTTCTTTCACTTCTTTTGATGTCTCCTTTGCCATCAAACGCCTCCTTACTTGTACTGTGCATGGGTTGCTGTCAGGGTATGTGGCTTGGCCTTATACCTCAGCAGCCCATAATGTCCTGTTACAAAAACCTGGCCGTCTTTCAGATAATCAGATTTATAGTTCACCTGCAGCCCCTTAATAAACATGGGGGAGTGATCCAGCATGGTTATCTCCCCATCCAACGCGATAGCGTCCGCTATTGCTGCTGCCATCTTAATCCTCGTTTCACTGTCCGGGCACAAAATATGGACGGCTATCCTGCCATCCATCCACGCGACTGTATTCGTTTCCCGGGACTTATCAGCGGATACCAGCCTGCAATAAATCACAGGACACCCCGCTGTCGCCTCTGTTATTTCTTCCATCCTGTCATATCCCATAATCAGACATTCCGGATATAGCCCCTTTATATATTTACAGGCTGCCATGACCGGGTCTGGATCAGATGTTTCCCAGGAAGGGTATTCCAGGATATCAAACCGTACTTCACTTCCGATTGTTACGCTCCCCTTCTTTTCTTCTATGGTGAAGGCGTCCGTCCTCGCCCACGCAAAACAGTATGGCGCCCCTCCCGCAGGCTTCAATACCACATCCCGCAGGCAGTCCCTCACCAATGGCTCAATCGCCTCCGGCGTCACTTCCGTTGTATTCTGGCATAGCAACGATACGGACAATACACCGGCGCTGTTCCTTTCCTCGTTCGCCTGAAGGTCAAAATTGTAGATTACCTGTGGATAGTGGGTATTCCCACCCCACCCTTCCTGGCTTTCCTCCGGGGGATCCGGGCTGAAGACAGCAGGCGCCCCGCCAAACAGGGCCAGACGCTTTACAAGGTTCTCCGAACCTGCAAACCTTTTATAGATCAGTTCTTCCAATACCATCCTTCCCCACCCCTTCCTGTTCATCCACGCCAGACCCTATGCCATATTCTTTTACTTCCGCCATATCAGCTGACCACCGGATTTCCCATTGCCCCTCCGCTGCCTCGGACGCCGGGACAATAAAATGGTTTGTTACATTGCCAATTCCTGGATAAAACTGTACAATCAGCTGGCCCTCTGTGGCTGATGTCACAAACCCCGCTTTTCCTTCATCCCATGTCCGGTGCCTGCCCCAGAGCAGGTATCCCCGGCGGATTTCAGCCAGGTCAAAGGCTGGTTCCCTCTTCTCTGTCACCAACGCCATATTGCTTCACCCCCCTTATTTAAAGTCCCACATCCGGGCTACCTATACGCCCTGCTATAAATCTTACGGATTTCCGGCTCCGCCTCCTTTTTAATCCTTTCTACAAACGGCCTGGGCGCTATTTTCTTTGTTCCATGCTCAAGGTCGGCGGCGTACCTCTCCTGGCTTTCTATTTCAGCTATAACAGTGACGCCACCATCAGAGGCTGCTGCTGACTCCACCCGACCATTCCAGTGCATACGGAGGTTCCCTGTCCGTCTGGCAGGCACTTCCCCTGGGGCTGAGGCCCTGTACAATTGCCCGCCTCTCAACCTATGCCCGTAATCCCCTAACAGCTTCCTTGTGGCCTTGCTTGCCGCGCCATATGTATCTGGCTTTTTATAAACCCTGCCGCTTCCCTGCCCTTTTAAGACCCTTAGTTCGGCATTCCGAAGCGCATTTACGGCCCTTGTACCTCTGGCGACAACTTTTCGGTTTATACTTTCTGTCATTTCTGCTACTTTTGCTTTAATTGCCCTTTCCACTTGTACAGTATTTCCCGATTTATTAACATATTCACCAGTTCCCATAACTTCATTTCACATCCTGCCTTTCCTCAGCATAATATATCGTTGATATGCCAAGAGAACCAGTATCATCAATGTCAACGATGTAGAACACACTCTCTCCAAGTATCAGCTTATCAGCGCGCCTTGCCTTTGGTCTTCCGGCCTGGACGATAGTATGCGTAACGATATGATCCTTTTGGCTATGGTTTATCCTGTCTTCGTCAGAGGCTTCCGCAAGGCACCCTTTCAGGATTTCCGCCCCGTCGCCGGAATAACTGTTTGCCACCCTCCCCGTGCTTGTTACCACCTGCCTGTTTCCCTCAATGATAAACTCCTTGAATAAATTCCCTGGCCGTAGATATAGCATCCTTGTGTTGTTCATCTGCCCGTTGCCCTTCCATTACGTTGCATTCCAGTGTAGAAGTAGGGTGACTTTTGATATATTTCGTTTTCACCGAGACGCGCACTAAAGGCTTCAGCTGACACTTCCTTCTTCACCTTGTCATAATCTGCCTGCCATAGCTTCGCCCTTTCCTGCATGTTAAGCCACAATGGCCCTGTCTTTGTGTCCACTTCATAGGCGAAACGGCGGCAGAGGCCTTCCAACAGCATAAGTTTTGCCCTCTTCCATGATTTGGGGTATAGGCCAATCGCCGCCTGTATTTCCTCATCGGTCAATGCTGTGGTGTCTGACAGCCCTTCCACCATTGTGTCACCCAGCTCAAAGCGCATCCGATCCTTTCCTTGTGCCCCCAAATTTCCAGGGTCATATGTGTATGTGCCTTTCGCCATTAGATATACCGCCCCCTACGTTTGAATCCCAGCGGCTGCGCCGTCGGTGTTGGTTTCATTTGGTTCTTCTGTGGAAAATAGTTTGTCCGCCTGCTCTTTTGCGGCGTTTTTGACCGTTTTACGGCTGTCCGCCTTTTTCTTCCCTGACTCCTCTACCGCCTTCGCAATCATCGCTTCAACTTGCCTTTGCGTGAAAAGGGGCCCGGACTGCCCTTCCGGTTCTCCCATATTGTCGTTTACGATGGTAATTACGCCCATTTTCTCCTGCGACTTGGCATCTACCACAAAATTTTCTGGTATTTCGTCACCGATATAGAACTTCTGGCCGCCAAAACTGCAAGGCTTATTAGCAATCAGTCTCATTCCGCCCCTCCTTATACCGCATCCGCAAAGAACATAGCCAGATCATCCGCTGTCTTTTTCATATCAGCAGCCATAAGGCCCTCAATGAACTCAGAATGAGTCCCGTTCTCTCCAGGATAACTTAAAACCGGAAGAATATTGCCGTTCCCCAGCATATCCCATGTGAAGATATAGCCTGCCGAAGGTTCATCAATAGACGGAGTGTCTGTCGCGTAGGCCAGCAAAAACGCGTTAGGATCGCCAATGTATTCCATTTTTGCGGCCTGCCCCAGTTGCGCCTTATTCATAATGGATCTCTGCACTGTAATTCTGTCAATTTCAAAAAGCTGTTCCAGTACATTCAGCGTAACAGACGCAGGATTGGCCGTAGAGCCGCCGTATTTTACCCTTTCCAGGATTGCCGGATGCTTCTTTAACGCGTTAAACACATTAACGCCCAGCGCCAGTCTGTTCGGCATACGTCCGGTAGTCTCCTCCATTGCCGTTTTCTTATCATCAACAAAGGACACCGGATCAGAATTGGCATTGCTGAACTTAATAAACTGGTCGGCTGTGTAAGTGGTGGAATCGACACCGGTAAACTCCTGGCCCCAGACACCCTTTTTGAAAAAATTGCGGGCAAACCAGGAATCCTGGTGGATATTCGCCTGCCCAGCCATTGCCTTTGTCCTCTGCTGCTTTGGGTCTGCCGTCCCCGGCCCCATTCTACGGTTGAGGTCGGTCTGCCGGATCTGGTCAATGCCCATAATCATCTGATCCACTACGCAGGCATAAGTTTCCGTATGCTCAGAAAGTACCGCCGGTTCAACCTTGCCGTATGCTGGTTTCCTGTGCCAGTTGTCGCGCAGTAAATCTTCCTTGTCAAAAATATAATAATTGTCAGAGGACAGGGAAACTGGGCAAATCGGGAAAATCGACTTTGCAAAACTCTTTGTGTCCCTCTGATAGTATGCCAGCGCCATGTTGGACAACGCTGTATGCGGTCTGAAAACACCTTTTGCGATATCTGCCTGGATACCTGCTGCTGTTCTTTTCGCCATTCTTCTTTTACCTCCTGTTTAAGGCCCCCACAAATAGAGGCTTGTTGCTGATGTTTCTTATCCGGACTTTCGCCGATTACTATTTCTATGATTTTTGATATTTTGAGATCTGCACTTTGCAATACCCATCCTTCTCCGCTGCTGAAAGAGCAATGCCAAGAACATAATCCCCCGATGCCGCCTTGACTGCCAAGCCATTCAAAGAAGCTACCTCATCCCCTTTTGCGATTTCACCGCCTGCCAGCACATATCCTGTATCTTTGATTTGTATATCCACATCATCGCCACCTTTGACCATTCCTGATTCCTTACCGGAAATGTCATTTATTCCTGCCTCTGTGATTGCGATGCCAATGGGTATGATTGTCCCTGTCGGTGCAAAGCGGACAGACCCATCCGTATGATAGGACATAATACGGTTCCTGACATCCGGAATGTCAACCCCCGCTTTTTCCACAATGGTAGCGCTTTGATTTATTTGCGTCCCATAAAAATTTCTATTTGCCATCTTCTTATCCTCCTTCATAATAAAGTTCCGTAACTCCCCCTCCCAAGCCCCCTATTTGGGAAGGATTTCCGCCTCCTTCGTGTCTGTAAACACTCCAAGGCTTGTCCGGTTCGTTACTGTTTTTCATATGTGGCTTAACACTAAAAGCAGGACCCCTTCCCTATAACTTCTCCGCAGTCCCTATCCAATGTCCCGTTTCTAAAACCCTGCCTCTGCCTCATATTCTTCCATCAAGTCCGGATTATCCTCCCATGCCTTTGCCACCGCAGAAGTGTGATCTAGGGAAGTATCCTTCTCCATATATCCCTTCGCAATGGCCTCAATCTTTGTTTCCACCGTACCTGGCGTCCCGAACCCGTGTCCTGATTTACCGATCTCAGAGAACGCCCCAGACTTTTCAACCGTGGCTACTGCCTGATCCAGTATGGCGATCATATCATTGTAAGCGCTCCCGCCTGCTGCCTTCAAGCTCTTGAACAGGGGAACCAGTTCCTCTTCCTTCTTGCCGATAATGGCATATTTTTTCGCAACCCCGGCAAGCTCCCTGGCTTCTGCGTCCTCACGGAATTTTTTCAACCCTTCCAGCTCTGCTCTTACATCAGGATGCAGGCCCTTATAAATGCTGTCAGCTTCCTCTGTCGGCGCTGCCGCTTCAGCTGTGGGATAAGTGACAGACTTGGTTACTTTCGGTTCCCCAGGCGCAATTGCAGGCGCCGACTCCGATCCCCCGTTCCTCGCCACATCTTCATCACCCGTTCCGCAACGCTTTTCAATGCTTTCCAGAAAAGCCCTCTCTGCGTCTGTCAGTTTACTCTTGTCAATTTTCATTTCCTCTTCGTCTCCTTTCGAGTTTTCATTATAGTCCGTCCCCTCTTTCTTAAATTCCCCCTCTGGCCCACTCTCCTCGCCCGTTTTTTCGATTATTGCGTTCAGCCTCTTAACAGCGGCTTTCATAATTTCCAAATCCGGCTCTGATACTCCTTCCTTTTTCCTTACGATGCCCACTGCCCTGCCCCCGGACCACTCTTTGATTGACTCCTGCGCCAAAGAGTAAAACTCATCCAGGCTCTCCCGCATTGTCGTCTCCATGTTTACGCTATCCATTTCCCCATCATTTAAAATAGAGCACAGGGACGATTGCAGGGCATAGCAGGTATTCCATATTTCATCGGCTATCTTTTGATTCTCGACTTGGAGCATCTTTTCGTTAAAACTAATGGAATCCCCTTTCTGTATTTCCTCTACTGCGCTGTCAATTTCTCCCGGAGTCATGCCCGCCACTTTGCCGATAAAACGAAACAGCTTCTTCCATATGTTTTCGGGTCCTGCCCCGCCCACTGTCCCTCCTGCCTGCCCCTCCCCCTCTTTCCTCTTTTTCATCTTGATATCCGCGTCCGGATTTGCCCCCTCATCCACAAAATCCACCTTACGGATCCTCAAGTTCTTCAATTTTGTTGCCACTCTGCTGCCTCCCTTCTTGTTTTTAAGCAACCAGGTTGGGGAATGGCCTTCTCCCCTGCCCTCACATGTACTGCGTTAGGGGCAAACTTCCCCTGCCAAGTTGCTCATAAAAAGGGCACCCCTTTAGGAGGGTGCCCTGATTATCTAAACTATTTGATTAGGTGCCTATGCCACACTGACACTCAATACTACAGAATCAATTGCGCCAAGCACTTTACCCACAAGCCCTTTTACCATTTCTGGACAATGCTCCATAGTATCCTGTTTCCATTCCTCAAACTCTGCCTTATCAAGTCTGCGGCACAGATTTACCATTTCCACAATCTCCGGAAGATATGCTGCAAATAAATCATATTCTGTCATGCCGCACCGCCTCCTTTGCCAAACTCTAAAGACATCTGTTCGTACTCTGGAACTTTTACAAAATCTACAGGAAGCTGGATGCCGAACTGCTCTGATACCATCTTGAAAGCCTGAGCAATTTTGTACGGCGCTGTGTTCTGTCTGACTGCCACCCTATCCATTGCCTTCAGGTAACTGGCAACCTCCCCAACGGGGATTTCCGCTGGCTGGGGGTTCATCAAGCCCTTTTCCATCTCGTGGAAACGGTTTATGTACCGGGCGGTGAACTCTGCCCCTTTCTGGCCTGTCAGCTTGTGGGCGATGAACTCGCAGCCTTTTTTGGTGACAAGGTAGCAGGGCACTGTCTTGTTCTGTGCTGTTGTATATGTGGATTCTGAAAAGAAATCGGTAAGCGCAATCTTGCTCTCTCCTAACTGTTCGCAATATCTGCGAATATCTCGAAGCAATCCTTTATGCTCCTTGCCTACCATCTGCGCTACTTCTAATGAAGTTAGCACCTGCGGAATATTATTCATCCAAAAAACCTCCTTCAAATTTTATACTTGAAAGAAGTCGCCCTGTATGTTACAATATTCCATACAGGGAAACTTCTCTGTAGCAAAGGTTAGCTGTGTAGGTCGCCAAACTGTAACAGCTAATCTTTTTTAATATCTAACCTCAATCTGTGTATCCCTCTCCTTATACCCTCTGCTTTAGCTATCTTCTCTTGATTGCAGTAATCTTCAAGAATTTCTTTTGTTTCATCATCAAGCCTTACATGAATAGGATTCGATTTTGGGTTGTCAGATTTTGGTCTGCCTGTTCGTGGACTCAATTTTTCACCCCACTTTCTGTAGCCCTATAAATAATATAATTCATGTAGCCCAAAAAGTCAAGCACTTTTTTCTAAAATGATACTGTCCATGACCGTGGAAAGGCTGGCAACCTCCCCAACAGGGATTTCCGCTGGCTGGGGATTCATCAAGCCCTTTTCCATCTCGTGGAAACGGTTTATGTAGCGTGCCGTGAACTCTGTGCCCTTCTGGCCTGTCAGCTTGTGGGCAATGAACTCGCAGCCTTTTTTGGTGACAAGGTAGCAGGGGCGGTTCTGGTTGTTTGCATCCAAGTATGTGCTTTCGGAGAAGAAATCGCCCAGGGAGATTTTCCCCTCGGCTAACTGTTCACAATACTTGCGGATATCCTTTAGCAAGTCCGCGTGTCGTTTATCCACCATCTGTGCCACTTCCATAGAAGTAATCGTGGTTCCTGCCAGTTCTCCCATCATACCGCACCGCCTTTCGCTACTACAATACCACGCATGAATCCCTGTTCAAATGTCATATGCTCCGAATCAATACAACCTCTGTATATCGCGCTCTCTACGTCCATAAATTCTTTCTTGGTCAGTTCCGTCTTGATAAGTGCCATTGCCTTTTCAAATTCTTCAGGCATCGGAATCTCCATTGCCGACATTGCTTCATACTCGTTCTGCATCAAATCATTTAATTTGTTCATAAATAAAAATCTCCCTTCAAATTGTTCTTGAAAGAGATTTCCCTTTATGATAGACTATTTCATAGAGGGAAACCTCGGACTTGAGCGTTGATTGACTTTTAGCGGAGCGTCAACGCTCTATTTTTGTTTTACCAAAAGTAAATGTATGCCTTGTCTTATGGCTTCTGCCCTTGTGATATTGTGTTCGGCGCAATAATCGTCTAATTTTTTTGTTGTTTCATCATCAAGCATAAAATAACCCATAGTTTTACATTGGAAAATCAAAACTGAATTTCATCCATTTTATATTTCCAATGATATACAACCGGGTCTGCATTTATTTCTTCAAAATATTTGTATATGCGGTCTATAAGTTCCTGTTTTGATTTTACACGGATCCCTTTTAGCATCTGTTTTGTCATCTTGCTGAAAAAGCTTTCAACCATGTTCAGCCAGGAGCCATGCTTTGGCGTAAATACAAACTCGAACCTCCATTCAGGCATTGTGGACAGGAAAGCTTTTGTTTCCTTTGATGTATGCGCTGAATGGTTGTCCAGTATGATCCGGATGGTGTCCTGCGCCGGGTACTTTAAGTCGAGTATTTTCAGGAAACGTACAAAATCAGCGCTTTTATGGGTATCGCTTACCAGCGGAATTGCTTCTCCTGTAAGCAGGTCGATTCCCGCCAGCAGTGAAACTGTCCCTAGCCTTTTATATTCATAGTCACGCAAAACCTCTCCGTTTCTTTCTGTCGGGCGCAGGTCATCCGAAGTATTTGCAATGGCCTGGATGCCCGGTTTTTCATCATAAGAAACAGTTATGGTGAGATTGTAGTCATCTGGCACAATGATATTTCCATTTTCATCAAACTGCATTTCAATCTGTTTATAGACAGTGAGAATGTCATGCATTTTTGTTTCAAAGTCTGGATCACGCTTTTCGCAGTAATATTTTATTTTAAAAGGTTTGATTTCCTGTTCCTTAAGAATCTGCTGAATCCGTGTCTTTGAAATTGTTGTAAGACGAGGGAACCCCGCTTCAGCGGCATAATCCTGTATATGCTTATGGAGCTTTGCCAGCGTCCACAATTCCTGGGAATACCCAAGGTCAGCCGGACGCTGGCAGGCAAGATTGATAATCCACGCAACAGCCTCCGGGGATATTTCAGCCGGACGCCCTTTGCGCTGCCTGTCATACAATGCCAGGTCTGTGCCTCCCTCAAGGTATTTATGCGCACACAGGCGGACAGTGCTGACATCTATGCAGAGTCCTTCTGCAACAGACTTATCTGATTTACCGGCTTCTTTTTGCAGGAGGATTTTTGCGCGTTCCACGATCTTCGCCTGGATAGTTCTGTTTTTAGAAAGAGACAGCAGATAATCATGGTCGCCCTCAATAAGTTCTATACAATACGTATGATTTGCCATATCATTACACTCCCTTCTGGCTTTGTAATGATATTATAACACACTTTTTAAACTACGAGTTATTTATTTTTCAATGTACTAGCCTATGGGTTTCAGCCTTCCCATTGCCAAAATTAGGAATAGAAAATCCCGGAGTGCCGCCTCCGGGATTTTCGTCTGCTGTCATCATAGACTGCCTGCTTCTTTTTGCCTACTGGCATTATAGCATATGCAGTTTAGGATTACAAGATACATTTATCACACCATATCAGATCAGTTTTTCGTGGGCGCTATTCCGCCTCCACCCTCTCCGCCTCCCCTTCAATGGAGAACATAGGGTACGTCCCGTCCTTAACCTTTTCCCACACTTCCTTGTCCAGCACCTTAAAACCTATCCACCAGCCAACTGGGAGTGTGCCTTCCGGAATTCCCATGGCCCGCATCTTTTCCTCAGTAAAAACAACGCTTTCCACGAGGTCGGCAACCCCGCCGCGCTGGTGCATCTCACCGCCTTCCCCGTATAACCTTACATACTCATACGCCGCGTTTTCCAGCTCGCCAGGTTCGATAATATCCCCCTGCCAATCCCTGATTACTTCCCCGTCTACACGCACGGATACGCTCGCCCACCCGAAGGCAAGCATTTTATCGTCATCGGATTTCATTATCTTAAACTTGCCTTTCAGGATATCTCCCGTTTTTTCCTGCGAGAGCCCGTCTGAAGTTTCTATTAATTCGGAAAATTTTTTCATTTTATCACCTTCCATGTAATAGCAAAAAACTGCCAAACTCTCCAGCAATTCAATATCTCTCCTATAGAATCGCTCCTTTGTTTACAGTTTACTGAGCAAAGCTTATCTTATTAATTACTCTCTCCAAATAATGATACAAAAAGTTCATGAACACTTTCTTCAAACAACGCGCTAAACCGTCGGTGATACTCTGCTGAAAGTTTTCTTACTTCTGGCTGATTATTATTAGCATCTAAACCCTTACGAAATCTCCCTTCCTTCTTTAGTTTTTCCTCCACTTTTTCTTCTTCAATCTCGTACCATCTAAAAAGCTGCTTTCTCTTTTCCTGAAATATCTCTTCTGCTTCTTTTTTCTGCTCATCAGTTAAACTATTCCAATGTATATGCAATTCCTCCTGATTCATCGTTTCCGTCTCCGATACCCAATACCAAATTCTCTGGCAATTTCAATTACTTTTTCATGTCTAGCCAAATCACAATCTGACTTTATTAATTCCTCTAAAGTAGCATGAATGTCAATCTCCTCTGCATTTCTTGAAAGCTCATAAATATACTTTTCATCTATGCCCCGTAAGAGCTTTAAATTATATTCCATAAAAAGATTAATATCATTTTTACTAAACGAGTATTCATTAGCAGACCCAACAGGATGGTTATGGGTCATGCTCGCGCCCATCAGCTCATTTCCCAATTGCACATCTGGATATACACCATTCTTATCCCCAAAACATTGGAAAACAAGACCCGACTTAGTTACTACTATAGCATTTTCAATATCACTCTTTACTATTTCAGATTCATATTTTTCTAAAGTTGATTTTACTACATCATCTGAAATATCGTCAAGCGCTCCCAAATATTTAGGACCATCAAGTTTGATATCGCCATCTGGTTCATCTAAATTCGCAGCCCCTAAACCATTTGACAAATATGGCGGCTCTACCTCAATATACTCCACAGCGCAGGCACATCTCGGATGGGCTGGCGGGAGCAAATCCTGCCCAGGAAACAGGAGCTTTCCTTTCAAAGGAAAACCCTTATCCATCTCCGTCTCCATCCCCTCAAGCCCCTGGCATGTGCCGCATACCTGATCGTCGCCAGATGAGCTCCAGCGTTTGATTACCTTCCCCAGCAGGCCCTGCGCCTGGGCCTGCCTTATCCCCTCATCGGCCCCCTGGTTATACGCGAAAGCGCTTTCGGTCTGGGCTATTGTCATTGCCCTGTACCTGTGCTGGCGTTCCGCGTATTTCGTGGCCGCTTCCCGCGCTTTTCTCTGGACACTCTCCTCCTTCATCCTTGGATGCTCTTTCCGGAGCGTTTCCACTATATTGTCATAGAAACGGGCATTCGCTTTTGCCTGTCCCTCCGTCAGACCAATGCATGGCCGTATCATTCTGGACAACTCATCCACTGTATAGCTGTCAAGCATTTTCTTCGTCAGCAGCGCTTCCACCGCCCTTTTTTGTTCTTCTGTACTGGATGTGACAAACTCCGCCCCATGGCGATTAAGCCAATTCAGTATACCTGGTTTCTGTGTGTTGAACTCAAAAGGAACCTTATCCAAAACCGGCTGGCCGGATACCCCAGCTCTCGCCGCTGCCATCCATGCGCCACTAAGTGTATTTGCCACCAGCTTTGAGTAATCCTGTGACCAAAGTTTCAGCGTCTCTTTGCTTACTGTCCCATCCAGCGCGATCTGACGCAGTTCCTGGTAACTGATCGCGTCCTGCTGATCTTCCCAGAATCCGCAGAGGATTTCCACTAATTTCCCTGTATCAGCGTCTTGTTCCAGAAATTCTTGCAGCCTTAATAAAACTTCCTGGCTGTTCCTGGTTTTCGCCTTTTTTACCCTCTTCGCAGGCCTCATCAGGATTGCCATCGTTATGTCCTTCCTAACCGCTTCCTTGCGGCATTCGCTTTTTCTTCCTGAGTATCATCCTTCTCGCTGGTATATTTTTCTCTCTCTTCTTCCATTTTGGGAGGTTCTCCCCATCCCTGCTGTCTCTGCCTTTCCGGGCTGGTTTTATCCATGCCTCCATAGGCTTTGCCTGGGAGATGCCCCACTTTCCTTATGTAATCTTCCAGACCATCATCCGGAACCAACACGCCGATACCTGTCATGTCTTTGATAAATGCCGCGACCTTCGCGATATCAACATCCTCAATATCCCCATGGGTCATTTTAGGATATCCTGTTATCCCCGCAAAGTATTTACCATTCATATCAATCAGGGACGGAATCCCCTGGCTGTTAAATGTCTCGCATATCATATCCAGAAAAGCCCCAATGGCAACCGCGAATAATTCCGTCTTATCAGAACTCAGCGCCCAGCTTCCGGCCTTGTCGTGCCCCAGGAATATAAAATCTGCCAGGACAGTCATAGCGATCCTGGTGTCATAACGGTTAATGACAGCGTTTGTGTCAAACTGCCTGGCTCCCCCTGAACTAAGCAGTTCCAATTTATAACCGTATGGGAGGACCACCCCTTCCATCTCATCCCTGCGGATATTCCGAACCATGGATTCCAGGATTGCCCTTGTTTCCATATTCTCATTACTCCATATTTCAACTCCTTCCGGGGTATATAACACAGGGAGTCCCGCCAGGTCCCTTTCCATCCCTATCCCTTCTATCTCCTGAATCCGCCTTTTGAAATACCAGGGACGGTACGCGTTCCTTAAGATACTCCTGCCTTCCGGGTTGTTTTTCCTGCTCTTTGTCCGGAACAGCAGCGCCTTTTCTGTTGGTATTGTAAATGTGTCATAGTATGGAGGCGGCATTTGTGTCATTCCAAGGAGGTTATCCTCATTGTCATATTCCCATTGATACAGGGACTCCTGCGCCCTAATCGGCAGTTTCCTCCATCCAATCAGCCCGTCATCATATTTGCTCTGTGTCCGCAGGTCTTTTGTCCTTCCCATACGGCGCTTGTACACAATCTCATGGAAGCTCCAGCCATAGGTAAGGAAAGACAGGATTTCAGATATGGTGTCAATCCAGGTATCCTGCATATCATCCCTACAGCTTTCTACAAACCCCGCCGCCTCCCTGTCCTTTGCCGTCATGCCACCTGGTTCCACCCCCCACTTACACTGCCTTACCAACATTTCAATCGCGTAGAGAATGGCTCCCACAATGTCATCGTTTTCAGACATCTCATGGTATACTCCTATCCCCCGCTTTCCCCTCAATTCCGGAAGGAATTCTTCATAAAAAGTTCCACCATAGCGCCGCTGCCCTATCCTCCCTATTTCCCTAATGCTATTCATCCGCCATCATTTCCTCCAATAACTCGGCTTCCCGCAATTCTCCAATATACCCTGCGCCGGTATGCTCCCAGTATATTTTTTCACCTTTCCAAGGTAAACCGCCATTGCTGCCGCGTCTGCCCGGTCTGGTGAAACCAACCCCCGTTTTTTCATTTCCTTCTTGCTTTCCAGTTCCAGCTTCCCGTTGGAGGCCATCCTGTATTTCCTGGCGGACAATTGCGCAAAGGTGTCCGCATCATCCTCTATCTCAATCTGTCTGTCCTTTAACAGTTCCCGCAAGACAGCCCACATATGGGTGGAAACATTGTTGTAATGTTCCGCAGCCTCCCTGTTATCATTGGTATTTGTATCAATCTTTTCCGCGGCATTGATTGGAACAACAAAGAGCTGACGCAGTTTTTCTTCCTCTTTTACTTCTTTCAGCCGGTCTGTTACTCCTCCTCCAAGTCCAGTATCGTCAATGTTGACATATACTCTCCCTTTATATTCCGGAAACTTTTGCAGAACTTTTTTATACTGCGCCACAATATCCCCTACTGTCGCCATCAGGTTTTGCCCCCGCCTGTGGACAGCCAGTTTCAGTTTTCCACAAACATTTTGGTATATCACGGTCTCATCATCTCCAAACCTGGCTACATCCACCCCAAACAGAATATAAGGCATCCCCTTCTCCGGTGGCAGTTCGTACATTTTGTTTCCGCATGACTCGATCATGGAAATCGTAATAAATACATCGTCCTCCTGGTTTGGGAATTCCCCAAAGACCCTTACCCGCACTACATTGCTGTCCCTTCCATATTTCCGGATAAGCATCTCAATGTTCTCTTTATCGGTTCTTGGGCTATCTGCGGAAGATATGGTATGGCATTGGTAAATCTTTCTGTCTGTATGAAAAGCGTCAAAAAACGCGCCGGACGTCCTTGTGGGGTTCCCGCACATGAGCAGCTTATTATTTTCACCAGACAAGGTTCCCAGGATCGCTTCCATAATCGGATCGGCAACACCAGAGGCCTCATCAATAATGAACAGCATGTTAGATTCATGAAATCCCTGCATATTCTCCGGCTTTGTGGCGGTTCTCGCAGTGGCGAACCAGCGTTTCTCATACCCCCGGAGATAAATATATGTTTTTGTCCATTTCAGTATATTCCTCAAAAGAGGCGACCGCTCCTGCCATTTCGCCGCCTCTGACCACAGGACGTCATGAAGCTGCTGTTTTGTCGGAGCCGTAGCTACGACACGGGGATAAGAGAAACAGGTCAGGAACCATAGTAAAGCCACCGCCTCCATGCTTGTCTTTCCGACGCCCTGCCCTGACTTAATGGCAACCTTAGAGTTTCCTGCCAGCTCTAGCAGCGCCTCATTTTGCCAACTGTCCGGCGCAAACTTTAAAACCTCCTCCGCAAACCTGGCAGGGTCCCTTTGGTATTGTGGTATCCGTTCCTTGAAAAAAGCCCGGCGCTCTAAATTAGCTTCTATCATTTCTCAGCCCCCTTCTGGTTCAGCCCCGGTAATGCCCGCTATCCAGTCGTCAACCAAACCGCTTCCAGACAAGTCCTCCTCTGTTTTTTTCTTTTCCACACGCAGCCTTTCTATCTCAATCTCAAGCCGGGCGTCATCAAACCCGAAGCGGTGCAGGGAATCTATCGCTTTCTGCTTCCTGGCCTGTACCCTGGTCAGCGCGTCCTCTATGGCCTGAATCTGGCCAAGCTTTCCCTGGTATTCCTTGAGGTCAGTCTCCTTCTCCTTCTCAATCCCGGCCTGGCGCTTCACCAGCGTCATCCCCGCCTCCTCCCCGCCCACTATGTCTTCCGGGCTTGTCCGGATACCCTCTATCCGCCGGAGCATCCGCCTCTCCCTTATGGTAAGCAGCTGGATTTCCTGGAGCAGCAGGCTTTCCTTGTCCGTTGGCATCACTGCTATCATTTGGCCTTCCTCCGGTTCCAGTGTATCAAAAAAGAGGGACTCAAATTCCCCCGTCTTAATCGCGTTCTTATTTTCCTTCGGGGCCGCCCCGCCTTTATTGCCCACTGCGTTTTGGTTCCCTTTGGGTGCCCCTTTGGTTGCAACTTTTTCCTTTTTAGGTTGCGGCTTTTGCCGGGTTTGGCCGCAACCTTCCTTCTTCCAGTAGCGGGAGGCCCATGACTTGACAGCGGAGAGGCTGACCCCGTACTTTTCAGCGATATCTTTATATTTCATGCCCTTCTGGTAATCTTCAAAGGCTTTGGCCCTTACCCCTTCACTGCCCAACCATCACCACCTCTTTTGAGTTTGTTTTCAGCACCCTTATACGCGGCCACGAAAAAGGCGCCTCCTTCCGGCCTATTCCGGATAAAGGCGCCCTGTTTAGGGTTATGTCCTTCCTATCTGCTACGACTTGGTACCATATTAACATGTCCATTCGTGACATGTGTGACATTCGTGACAAAGTTTAGGAATTTCTTATAAACCTCTCAAATTCCTTCTTTACACTATTTTCCGTAGCCCTCCTCCCCATCTTTGCCGCAACCTGCGCCCATGGCAACTCTTCCAGGTACCGGTATTTGATGATACGCTGCATCCTGGCTGGTATTGACAGCATCCATTCCTCCACCTGATCCTTTATCCGCCCCGCTTCCGCCTTCCGGCGCTCAAGGATTTTTTCCTTCTGGCGGAGGCTGCGGTCTTCTTCCATGGTTAAGGCAGTCCCCTGGACCTTGAACCGCTGCTCAATATAAGGGAACTCCTGCATGGAGCCTTTCACGCTTGTTTGGATAATGGTCCCCTTTTTCTGGTTCAGTTTAATGATTTCTTTCTCTGTTTCCTTCATCAGCTCACACGCGTCCACATATTCCTGTAAGATGTTTTTGTCCACTTCGTTACCCCTCCCCCTGCCCATGCCGCACTTCCCCTTGCCATGGCGGATCCTGTTTTTTACTTCTTTACTGCTAAAATATCCTGGTTACTTTCAATATTTCCCTTAATAGTCACTTCCGCCCAACACCTTTTTCCTGTACGGTATTCCTGTACAGCGTTACGTACCAAAGATAAAAAAAGAGGTAACAAAAATGAGTATGTTAAGTGAGCGGTTGAGGTTATTACTGGAAACGAGGGGCAAAAGCCAGAAAGAACTGGCCCTGTACCTGCATTTATCCAATGGCGCCATCTCCAACTATGTCAATGGTGTCCATCAGCCCTGTGTCGATACCCTCATAAACATCGCCAGGTTCTTTGACGTGTCCATAGATTATCTTCTGGGAGAGTCAAAAAGCCCCCTTCGCCATGAGCGGCTGCCGGAAGCCATCCATGGCGGGTACACCGTTTCCGACTTCCAGGAAGATTTGGCCTACCTGACCAACAATGACAGGGCCTGCATAGCCTACATTACGAAGGCCCTGAAGGAGCACAGGAAACCAAAGCGGGGCCACTGACCCTGTTTCCCTGCGCCCCTTGGCTCTGGCTTTTGCCACTGCCAGGGGGTTTTCCCATGACAACTGTGATATGTCCATGGGGTCCACCACCTCTACTTTCATTCAACGCAGATAGTCCTTCAAGATATCTTCCAATCATTCTCTATCTCTATATTGTATTGCGCAGATAATTTCATCATCAGCCTGTACAATAGCGTCAATTATCTGTTCAATTGTATATTTTTCTTCACCCATTTTTAATGTCCTTTCATCCTCTCTGATTTGCGTAAAATTACACCCTCCGGTCCCACTCTCTTATTGCCGCCATTCCTTTGCATACAGTCGTGCCTGCATGACAATATGTACAGACCACTTGTGACCCTCTAGGAGTAACAAATAAATGCGCTGCTTCTCCACAGAAAGGACATAGTTTTAATTGCTTATCTCGTTCTTCCATTATTTCTGCTGTATCGTTTTCCAGCATATTCTATTCCTCCCCAAACAATCCTTCTTTCGGCTCATTCGCATTTCTTTCCTCAACGGCCTCTCTAACCGTCTGCTATGATTCCGTCCATATCCTTGACTGGGCTGGCCGGACACCACCAGGTGAGGAATTTCTTTTGTTTTACGGAAAATGGTTTAAACTGGAAGCCTTGCTTTTGCGCTTTTGCTTTCATGGCGGCAGCACGTTTTGTTATGCTCTTGCGTATATTTTATATCCGGGTGTTGATTTCAATCTGATTCGTCATAGATATATGCCCCAAGCTGCCCACCCAACCAGTCCAATCCGGCACGAGTCAGCCAGTATGTATATCCTCCATGCTGATTCTTTTCTTTATCACGGTCAGCGAATCCAGCATCTTTCATTGTCTCCCAATCCTCATAATTCTTTCCGGTTGCAAAGAAATTACGATAAGGACGATAAAACTTTTTCCCATGCCTGATATATGGTTTCTTTCTATCAAGACCGATACTATGCTTTGCAAGATCTACATATAGGCTATTATTCTCCATCTTCCTCTACATCGCTTTCCGCCCATACACTCACCGATTTCATTCAATGCCACCGGATTTTACGATTTGTTTCGCATTTATAATATCAATTCCGATAGCATCTTCATAATCAAACCCTTGATCTGTCTGGTATATAAGTTCTATGTTTTGGCTTTCCATTTCCATCCGCTCCACAACCTTATCCACATCATAGACAGTAGGCTGATTCTCAATCGCCTGTTCCAAATTTGGTGTCACGTCAACCAACACATTGTTTCTCAAAGACTGCATCAATGCACTTCTGCTAATCAAATCATCACTCATTCTCCCTTACCCCTCTCCAATTCTTTCAATGCGGCTTCGGCGTCTTCTCTGGTGAGGAAAACGGCTTCCCCAAAATCATTTACATCATATAGTTTGAATTTTCCCTCGTAAATTTCGAGTTTGTAATATTCGCAAGGTTCGCATGGTCTACGCGGACAATCTAACGAAGTCCCCGAGCAAAACCTATCCAGATAATACACCATATCCCCCACTGCGCAGGGCAGTTTCAGCAGTTTCCCTTGTTCCTCTAATGTTTCATATTTGCCTAACTTATTAAAACACTTGCTAATTGCGCATTCTCTGCAATCCTCGTTTCCTTCTTCTGTTGCTTTACAGTATTCACAGCACAAATCACAATCATCTGCACCACCTAATCTGTCTATGCTACACATATCCTTTGGCACATACTCGCCGCAATACTCTATTGTCAATCTCTCCATATTTTCCTTTCCCTCCACAATCCAAAAAGAACTAATCGGTCTGAATGACTTCAAAATTGTCAATATCTTCTATGTCCTCAATGCCCTCTATCTCCATGTTCCCTTGCACATCTTCGTCAACAATTACATAAGCTGTGCAGGACATTTTCACTTTAACCTTTCTTTTCAATCCCATATTCTCCCTTTCCACAATCCCCCTAAATCCCCTAATGATACTCAAAAGAGAATTTAGATGGATAATTATATTGTACTCTATACATAAAAAAGATTTGTACCAAATTATTTTTGAATTAAAATATCAACTATACTTTGAATATCTATAACCGCGTCCGGTTCCCTCTCGCCGTAATCTTTTCCGCAACGCTTAATAACCACTTTTCCGTCCTTAGAAAATTCAACATCGTAATATTCTTCCGAACTTCTATGTACGAAATATGTCTTCGTGATTCCGCAAAAGATGGCGTAAAATTGTTTTCCGCAATTTTCTTTTAATCTCTCTACATAATCATATCCCCATCTTTCACAATGTTTTATCAGTTCATCCGCTATAAGTTGTGGAAAATTGATACATTGCGTCTGATAGTCAAATATTGTTAATTGCTCATACTCCATTATATCCCAATCCTTCTTAACGCCTTATCAAAAACACTACAAAACTGTCAACTTACTCCACTGCTCCGCCATGGCCTTCGCAATTCCTGTGAAGGTCTTCGCCCTGATTTTTGAATCTCTTTCATTTCTGCCCTGGAACCTTCTGTAATTTCCCTTCGCGTCCTTACAACCACCATTTACATAAGGCTCATGATGTTCCAATATTTCTGTTGGTTTCAATTCTGGAAGCCCTTTCAGCCAAAGACAGGTACGCTTGGTGTATGGGTGTCCAAACTGATAGGGATGTATTGCCTGGTTGTACGGCGGCAGTCCTATCAGTTTCATTGGGGTAGGGTTCTCAATAGCGATTTTTTCACAGTCCGCATTCATTATCTGCGTGAAAAACGCTTTCGCCTCCATCGCTTTTAGATACCTCTCCTGCGAAATCTCCCCATTTACCCGCATTCTGACCGCCCCCGCGTTGGTCATGTATGTACAGGGTGGAAAAGCAATGATCATATCCCATTTTCCGGCAGTCCTGTGTTCCACACCGTCCATCGTTCGGAAGACGCAATCCCCATCCAGCAGGGGCAGCGCATTAGCCTGTATGTGCCATTCCGGGTGTCCGCCGGAACATGGCTCTATGTCGCAGGAATACGCTTCATGTCCCAGACGCCGGAACTCCACACAGACTCTCTGGCTTTCCTCACAGGCAACCAGGACACGCATATGCTGTTTTTCCTGCTCAAAAACGCTTACCTGCCTGAAGCCTCTGTAATTCCCACACGCCTCTTTCTTCCCTGTGCAGTTTTTACGGTCGCAACATGTGTTTAGGCATGTCTGGCACAGGCAGGTGTCGCATTTTTTGCGCATGTCATCACCTCTTCTCTGTCATAATGCTCAAGGCATGCTGAAGCAGTTCCCACTATGGCCTCGCGTGGGCTTTGTTCGCTACCAGCTCCTCCTCTAACCGCTCAAAGTCATAGTCGTTTTGCTGGAACTGGTTAAATTTATTCGGCGTGTGGGCATTGTAGCCGACAGTCTTCCCTCCCTTGTCCTGCTCTCTCGCTAGCCAGGAGTTAATAAACCTGCCAATGCCCCGGCTCGTTTTACGCCTTTTGGGGTTCGCAAGAAGCCACCCTCTCATATCCCTCATTGCTTGCGGCACGTCTACCGCTGGATACAGTTCCCTGTACTCCTCGAGATCTCTCTGGAATACCGGATGCTCGCCTGTATTCAGAGGGAGCTTTATGAAGGGTGTCTCCGCCTGTCCGGAGTTTTGCTCCGGGCAAATATATATATCTTTCTCTTTATCTATCTCTATATCTATATCTATGTTACCGTTGCGTAACATGGCCGTTACATCCGTGTTACATTGTAACGCTTTCTTCTCCCTGTACCGTCTTACCCGGGCGGCGGACTCGCTCTCGGAGCCTGTCATTTCCGCGCACTGAAGAAGCAAAAATTCATCTTCTCCCATCACCCGAATTAGACCCTGGCGTTCCAAAAATGATAATGTTATTTTCACATTTTCTGGATCTTCATCAAGTTCTAATGCCAGTTCTTCCGGGAAGGTATCTTCCACTCCTTCAAAAAACAGTTTATTGCCCTGCTTTACCGCAGCCAGAAGCATTTTAAGGTAAATGACGGTATATGTATCACCTCCCGCAATTTTTCTTAGCTTTTTGATTTCTTTCTGCTTGAAAAATCCTTCTTTGAGTTGAATCCAGTAATATCGTTTTTCTGCCAATACAATTACCTCCTGCCCGGAGGGGGGATAACCCTCCGGTTATCCCTTAATAAATTACCTTGCTCCCATGTTCCGTCTTCACCACATCAAGGTTCTGCAGGAATCGAGCTTTCATAGTCGGATCATGGGTAATTGCCATGATTTTAATATTCCCATACCGTTCCTGAATCGTTTCCAGAGCATCACAATATGCCTGAATGCCATCCGCATCCAAAAACGGCGGTTCATCAATGAACAGCATGCCAAACTGGACACCTGCGGTTGTAGCTTTAATTTCCGCCAGGGCAAGAATAACCGAGAGGGAAGACTTCACCTTCTCGCCACCGGACTTTGACAGGTAGGGAAGACTGCTCTTTCCATATTCCTCAATGAAAATATCCAGCGTAACCACTTCTTTTTTACTGTTGCTTTTCAATATCTTCTCCGTTACGAAATCCACACCAAGCTGTCCGCCGGTCATCTGCCCCAGGATATTATTGGCCGTGTTTGACAGCTTCGGAAGAATTGTCCGGATAATCTGATGGGGGATTCCATCCTGGCTAAAGGAAAGTTTCAAAGCGTCATAATCTGCCGCATCCTCGGCCATATCCGCGATTTCCTCCTGAATAGCAGCTATTCCCTGCCGCATTCTCTGAATTTCATGGATCCTCTGTTCAAAACCACCGATTTTCACCTGAATTTCTTTGGCCTTCCGATCAAGGATGTCAATCTCTGTCTGAATATCCTTTACCTGCCGCTCTGCTTCCACAACCCCGACAGCGGCCTCCTTTTCCTTGCTGGCCTGTTCCCGTTTTCCGGTAAGTTCCACTTCAAGCAACTGAATTTCCTCCGACAGCTCCTTTGCCCTCCGCTCCGCATTGGTACGCCTCTCACGAATAACCGGGATTTCATTTTCTTTCTGAAGCCAGATTTTCAATCCTTCCATCTGGTTCCGTATCTTTTCATGCTCCAGATAACTTTCCGCATACTTCCCTTTCTCTGATTCTGCCTCCAAAGCCCTGGATTTCAATTCTGAAAGGTTTTTTTCGGTGTTGCCTATATTAAGTTGTATCCCTTCAATCCGAGCCTTAATTAAGGCAATCTGGCTTTCTTGGCGTTCCAGTTCTCTCAGCTTTTCCGTATAAATTTCCAGAGAACCGCACTCTCTCCGCAGCGCATCCAGCTTTTCTTCCGAAAAATTCAATTCCCGGATCTCAGCCTCTGCCGCTTCAACATCTTTCTCAAGAGATCCCAGGGCTTTAATACGTTCTTCCGCCAGAGTTTTCAACTTTTCCGGATATAACGCAAGCTCTGCCTTTGCTTGTAGAGCATCCGCCAGAAATCTGCATGAGGCTTTTTCCATGTCAATACATCCGGAATTATCCAGCAGCTCCATGCGCTTATTCAGAGAATTCTTTTCTGCCAGAAGCGCTCTCTCCTGTTCGTTAAAATATGCCTTTTTACTATCAAGTGCCCACGCGCAGCGGCTCCTTTTATCCTGCAGATCTGCAGCCTTTCGGGAAAGGGCATACATGGAATCAAGCAGCTTTTTCTTTTCCTCATATTCCGCCGCTTTGCTTTTGATTTCTTCCCGGTCTTCCCAGGATTGCGCAGCTTTCAAACGGTTTTCATATTCCGCCAGCGTCCGTCGGTACTCTGTGATAGTTTTTTCCGCTTCGGATATTTGCCCATTTATCCTGTCAAGTTCCGCTGATTTGGCTTCATAAACAGCAGTTCCCTCAATCAACTTCTTTTCCCGCTCTTCCAACGAACGGTATTTCTTGGCATTTTCCAGAACCACACTTTCTTCCGCCAAACTCACATCACATGCCTGTACTGTGGCCTCCTCAGCTGTTTTTCCGCTCTCCGCAATCCGTTTTTTATTTTCCAAAGAGGAAATATCCACCATAATGGCACGGTAACGTTCCTCCGCAGCCCTCATAGTCCCCAGGTGAAGGTTCGCGTTTTGCAGTTCCAGTCTTTTGATCTGGACTACCCCCTCTACCCCTCGCAGCGCTTCCCTAGCCTCCGCCAGTTCTTCCTCCGGCTTTCCAAAGGCCAATATATTGTCTGACTGGACTTTAATCGCCTGCTTCTTTCCAACAATCCGCCGGTTATAATCCGCCGCCCGATCCTTTGCCTTTTCCTCCATACTCCCATAGATGCCCAGCCCCAAAAGGTTTGACAGGATTACCATGCGTTCCTCTTTTTGGGCCTGCAGGAATAAGCCGTACTGATCTTGCATAATAAGAGCGCAGCTCTTAAAAGTCATGCTATCAACGCCGATCAGCCGCCCAATGTCCGTCTGGGTGTCATTGGCTTTTTCCTGCGAGCGGTCTTTCCATTGCCCGTCCACCAGCTCCGCAAGGTTCAAGGTCCCCTTCCCAGATTTGGCTCTTGTTCTGGTTACGCGATATACCTTATCACCAATGGAAAAAGTGAATGATATGTACCCAGAACGCACCCCTTCCTCATTTCTCAGCCACGGAACCTTTACGGATGTGCTTTTTCCTTCCCTGGGTTCCTCATAAATGCAGTCAATGATCGCGTCCATAAAGAGAGACGACTTCCCGGCGCCGTTCTGGCCGTTTATGGTACAGAATTGAATATCCTCAAAAGAAAATTTTTCTTCGGCATATGCCCGGTAGTTTTTTACTTCGATTTCAATGGGGACAAACATCCCGGAAAAAGCCGCCCTGGTTAGCGCTGCCATTGCTTCAGCGATAATCGGCCTGGCCTTCAGAATCAGCCGCTCAATATCCTCCTTGTCCATCCCTTTTTCTTCCAGATACGCTTTCAGATTTGCTTCTGGATCTGTTTCCTGGGACAGTTCGGTTCGATCCGCGGACGCTTCTATCCTTTCCGGCGCAATGCCAGACACCCAGAAAGCCCCATCTTCATACAACACTTTTTCCAGCAAGGCAGCGTTGAAAGCCTTTTGCTTCTCGGCAGAGCATTCATACAACACCCGGACAATCTTATTTGCCACGGCGCCATTCCAGCGCCAGTATTTCATAGCCACCTCATCCACATGGCCGTATACAATGGCCTTAATGTCTGTATCCGTGAAGCGGAACGTGGTAAATTCACGGTAAGGGGTTTTCACAAATTCGGAATCAGTAAAAACCATACCCTCCTGGCCAAACGCCCCCTGTTCGGCATAATGAATCCAGAAGCCCCTCTCCTGCCCTTCATCACCAAAATTATTGGCATTGATAGAACCGGAATAATATACATTATCAAATCCGGGCACTAACTGCGGACGGTGTATATGCCCCAAAGCCACCAAATCATAATGGGAAGCGGATAAAGCCTCTGGCGGTATAATCGGCTCAAACTGAGTAAGAAGCTGTGACTGTCCGCTCTCTGTGTTACACCCTGGCACCGTATAATGCGCCATTAAAACCGATGGACGATCCCCCCGGCAGTGCGCCCGGAGCCCCATCACAATTTTGCCCAGTTCCTGAGAAAACACTTCATTTTCTTCCTCTTTTCCCAATCCAGGAAACTTCGCCCGATACACGCCCCTGTCGAATCCCGGAAGAACAGCAATATCTGCATATTCTGTCTGAATCACTTCTGGATTGATAACAATATGGACATTATGGAAGCTGGCAAAATGCGCTTCCAGGACTTTAAACTGCCCCTCCCCGTCATGGTTTGGAGTACCTTTCATGATAACTACATGGTCCGAAACAGCGGCCAGACGGGTAATGATTTCAATCGCCGTTACCACTTCGTCACAGCAACGGTCACTCCATGTTTTCCCAGTGTGAAAAATGTCTCCTGGTACCAGCACCAGCTCCGGGCGCTCCTGTTCCGCGCGTTCCGCCATAAACTCAAGACAGCGCCTTGTGTCCAGAGAGCGGAGATTAACCCCATCTCTTTCAGGCCCTTTAAAGTTACCGATATGCCAATCCCCTGAATGGAAAATTTTCACGCTATTCATGCCTGTGCCCTCGCTTCCTCTACTATTTTCCTTAACCGCTGGTACAGCATTTTATACAATTTCGGCGATATTCCGCAGAATTCCACCCCTCCATCCGCTAATTTCTCGCCTACAAACAGGATATTCCCCCGGATCGGCCACCCATGCCTATCTGTTTCATACAGATAGCTTCCCGCTATGTTGGTGTCAAGCCCATGGGCGGCGCCGTCTTCATCAACCAGCATACTTACAAACCCGCCCTTTTCCCTCATAACCCTTCTAGGGACCATCAGCTCAGTATACAACCTCCTTGGAAGGACATGTTCCAGCGTCTCACAGTGTAGCCCGATCAGCCCCCGCAGCGCCCTGTCCTGTTCTGGCAGGCCCCCTGAAGGGAAATCATGTATGGATATTTCATTATCCGTGCTTATCCTGATAATCCGCATCAGCGCCTCCCCCTTTCCGTCCCCTTGACAACCTTCTGGCACTTATAGCACAGGGGACGGTCAAAATGCTCCTTGGAATAATTCCATACATTCCTGGGGATAACCTCGTTGCATTTGTCGCAGCGGAAGTCCATGGAACGATCTTCCTCTTCCGCCTCCGGTTCCGCCTGTTGGCGCCGCTCCCCGGGGGCACGCTCATTCCTGTCATCGGTTTTGATTTCATCCACGCCCATTGGTATACCCAAGTCATCCTCGCAGTCTTGCTTTGGGATGGATATCGTCTGTACCACTGGCTGGGTATTCCCGAACAGGTTTCCAATACTCTGCATGGCCTGCTGCAACAACACCTGTTTGATCATTGGGTCGTTGTAATCCGGCGAGAAGGACATCCTCGCCACTGCGAAGGGCTTTTTCAGCTCTTCCATCGTATAAGTCCCCTTAATCCCCAGAAGATCCCTAATTACTCTCAGTATGGCCCCTGTGGCTGCTTTCTGGGGGGCGTTGGCGCGCAGTTGGGTCATGGCGTCAAGGAGGCTGTTCTCAATATACTTCCCTCTGTCCTGTTCCGCGATGACATATATTTGAATGGGATACCCCCGTCCATTTTTCTCCCCTGTGTCAATCCATTCTCCCGCGTATTTTTCCGCCGCGGCTTTTCCCGCTTTCGGCTCCCCTATCCCTTTCTCCGCCTTCTCCTCATAGGCGAGGCGGTATTTCTTTTCCTCTGTCACCAGGTCAATGACCTTGAAATTATTGCTGGTCCGCACGTTCCCGTCCGGAAGCCTGACCGCCCCGAAAGCGCTCGCCTTCCAGGTGTTCTCATCCATCCTCACCACATCCCCGGAACCCGGGCCAAACTGTATACCGGCCTCCGTGGCCAGCCGCTGCAGGAATGGCTTTGCCAGGGAATACAGGTTCTCCCACTGGTTGTTTCCCTTTGCCCGGGAGCCTACTTTGAAAACCTGTGAGGCCTGCTCATTGGTATCTACGCAGAGCAGGGACACACTCATCTTGTAGAATGGGTTGACCTGCTGTGTTTCCACAAATGGAATCGCAAGGTTATAATTGTCTTTTCTGCTTATGACATTCTGTATTGATAAACTTTCCATACTGGTTGAACCCTCCTTATTGGTTTAGCGCCGCCCAATCCACTCTTTTGTTTTTTCAGGAGGCCAGCGGAGCGTAAATTGGCCTGTTCCCTGTTCTTCCTCAATGGGCGCTCCTATCTTTTCATCTTCCTGTTCCGACACTTCCGCGCAGTCACATTTTTCTCCAAAATCATGGTTCGCGCCATATCCGCATGTCCAGTACCTCGCCATCTGGACCCACCTCCTTTATTACATATCCATCTCAGTCTTCCTCAACTTCCAACTCCTTATATTCATCGCACGCTGCGCTCCACTCGCGCTCCCCGCTTCTGAATCCACTGAAAGTCTTCCGGCTTATGGAACCAGATTCCTTCCCACACCTGCCGTCCCGGTTATACGAGCACTCTTCAATGCCACAAGATTCAATAAACACTTGACATCTCCTTCCCCGCGCCCTTATAATAAGGGCGTAGATTATATTTTTAACCCCTTTTCAGGTTCCACTCTTTTGCCGGAAGTGGAACCTATTTTATTCTCCCATCCTCTTTCATGGACAGGAAGGCGCAAACGGCCATAACCACGGTCAGAACCAGAGCGGTTACATAGGCGTCCCCTTCTACCGCCGCTGGAACCATGAGCAGGGCCAGGAAAGCTATCCCCCCAAACAGGTTGCTGGCGCTCAGAATCCCATGTATTGGTTTTTCATCCAACAGGGTATATGTGATATCTATGTAATCACGCGCTTTTCCCTTTTCCTTCAGCGCCATGCCAAACGCCAATTCGTCCTGGCTACTCTCCCAGGCCATCATATACCACCTTCCTTACGCTGTCATACTCCAGGGTTATACTGTCCCCGTTTTCATCCGTCAGGACACCTACCCGCCCGTCCATACTCAGAGTAAAATGTTTCATGGGTATTCCAAGTTCCGCCAAGTGTCTCCTGATCGCAAGTTCCGCTACGCTTTTCGCTCCTTTGACTGTCATCATATCCTACTTCCTCTCTCCCAAGCGCCATGCGTGGGGCATAATTATTTAATTGTTATAGTGTCAAAAACTTCTCTTTTTCTTCCTCACTTGCCCCAAAAAGAACACACAGGGTTAAAACCTGCCCATAACTAAATGGGTCTTTTTCTACATTTTTGCCTTTACATCTAAGCATTTGCGACACCCTCCCCTGAGAAAGCCCCAATGCCTTCCCTACATCCTCCTGTGTCTTGTCCGTTGCCGCCATCTTCGTTTTTATCCACTTTTTAAAGTCTTGGAGTTTGTATTCCTTTTTTTTGGCGTCCACCCTCGGCATCCCTGCCACCTCCCATCTAAAAAGCCGCCTCAATACTCAAACTCTGGGGGTAATACCATTTCGTATACATGCTTGGCTGCGTCATGCTTCTGTATCTCGGCCAAACCGTCTAGGCTGTCATAGAACTCTCTTGCCTGCTCCATGGTGTCGAACTCCATGAATTCGTCACCACCGTCCAGCCCCCAATACCTTACCCTGTATTCTTTCATTCGTACTCTCCCCCACTATTTCAAGTCAATATAGAAATTGTTGTCATCCTGCCAAGTGAAACTCTCAAGCTCCCTGCCTGTGTATTCCAGAATATTATCCTGGTAACAGTTCCCGCTTGTGAGTATATGGAGATCGCTTTCACGGACCCACACTACCGTGTTGTCATTGATAAGCCCCAATTCTTGAATTTTCTTCAATGTCATGCCACTACCGCCTTTCTTCAAATACTGCCATTTTCATAACCTTCAACCACTATCGCGAGTCCGGCTTTCAGTTCACAGCAAGTTTCTACACCACGGACAACCGTTTTTTCCCGTCCCTCTCTAGGGTAAATGTTCGTAATCGGTCTGTCTGCCAGATCATCAGGAACTTCAATTTTGTGTTCCCCGTCATAGTAAACGATCCAGCCCTGACCTTTTATTGTCCCAACCGTGAACGGCATACTCGCCGCCAGCGCTTCCAAAAATTTTCTTAATGTCATATTTTCCACCTTTCCGGGAAGTGGGTTTTACTCCGCTTCCTCAAACTTCATTTCACAATCGCCACAAATCACATTTACTTCTTTCGTTGCTCTGATAACGCGCCCACATCCGGGACAGACATATTTCCGGGCTGACTGTTTAGCTTTGCACTCACCCGGAAGTCTCCTTTCTTCTGCTGCGGCCTTGATTTTCCATCCTGCCTCCCTTATACTGTACTTACAGGTGTTGCCGCACCAAGTACAAAGAAAGGAGAATTTTCTATGTGTGGTTTCATTTTCCACTATGAAAACAATGCTGAACATCCTTTTGAACACATTATAAGTGTCAAATATTCTCATGCTGGTTCCAGTGTCACCGTTGAAGAAAAAGAGCTTCTTACTCATTCATTCCCAACTGGAATAGACTTACATTTGTTTTCAGCTACCTCTAACTTCACTATAAGCGGAAAGAATTTAGTTTACATTGAAGTAAGAAAAGAATCTTAATCCTCAGGCTGCACCCTGATCTCAACAGCAATCGTAGTATCAGGGTGCATCTTCCTAACGTTTTCAACCGTGGTCAAAATCAGTTCCAAATCCTCTACCCTTTTCAATTCAAATATGATTTGTACAGGAAGAATTGTCACTACACTCATCACCTCCCCTCTTACCATTTCCTTGCCTGCAAACCCGTTGCCCTTTTTCTGCATTCTCCTTTATACTGTAAGTACAGGCGTTGCCGCGCCGAGTACGGAAGAAAGGAGGCCGGAATCCATGAGTACTAGCATCACTATAAATAAAACCGTTTCCGTCGGGGGTACATGTCCTATGGACGGTCAAACCGCTAAAATTGATGTTACTTATCAAAAATATCAGCCTGTAGGTTCTGAATGTGCTTATGCAATTGTCACAAAAAATTATTGTGATAAAGTTAACAATGGATGCCCTGTTGAACAGTGCCCTATTGCATATTCCCGCATTTATTGGTAGACTGGAACGAGTTCATCAACAGCTTCTCCTTAAGGTTACAGGTGTTTATTCCTAAGTAAACACCTGTTATCTCCTGGAGTTTCCGAGATACAGTCTCTGTAAAATAGGTCTTTCCCTGTTCTGCAGCCTTATCACATTTTTCATGATATAGACAATATTGGCAGCACCCAAACATATCGCCATCCATGTAATGATACCCTTGCAGGATTCTTGCCAGGCAGTACAAATCTCTTTCATGCAATTCCATACCCTTTATACGCCCTCCGCAATCTCGTTAAGCGTACAGCCTAATACATTGGCTATCTCCATGCTTAATGGCAAGGATGGCGCTTTTGTCCCCCGCTCAATCTGGCAGAGCATGGACTGGGTAACGTTCACTTTCTCTGCCAGTTCCACCTGCGACATCCCCTTCTCTTTCCGGATATGCCGGATAGAAGCCCCTACGTTCACTTCTTCCACCTCCTTATAATCACAACTATCAGCATGACATCAACGATGATACTGAGTACTTCCACTATGGTACTGACATGTTCCACGGTGTACCCTCCTTCCTTTTAACGGATTATTTATATTGACAACGGGCAAGAAAAAAGGTATCTTTTTGATAGGGGAGGTTTCCCTCCCCCTTTGAATCTTAGTCTGCCAGGCCTTTGATGATACTGACCAGGGCGGCTATGATTCTTAAGATAACTGCGATGTAGGCAAGGACTTTGAGCGGTCTGTCTGCATCGCTTTTTTTCTTGTTACCCATTGGCGCTACCTCCTTTTTATGGTATATTTGAGTTAATTCCTTAACTCTGGTTATATTATATCCCAACTACTTGGGAATTTCAATGCATCTTCCAAAGTTCTTTGGATTTTTATGTTTTACACAAAAGAAGGAGGTCGATTTTATGCATAATTCACAAGAAGTTTCAAATACCATTAAAAACTTTGCCAAAGGCAAAAAAATAACTATAGGCAAAATGCTATCTGACTGTAACTTGAGCAAAAACACCTTATCTTCCATGCAATCAGGTGGTTATTTGCCTCGCACTGAAACTCTCGCCCGCATCGCCGATTACCTCGACTGCTCCGTTGATTACCTCCTGGGCAGAACCAACAACCCGGAGGTGAACAGATGAAAGTTGGTATTGTTTCAGAAAACGTCAAAAAACTGTTGGGGCTTTCATCTGTAGTGGATGATAATATTTACATGAGTGCTACAAATATTGCACATATGGAATCCTCACACCCAGCGGACTACGCCAAATACAAAGACCAGATGAAAAATATCCTTGCTTCTCCTGATTATGTGGGGAAAAATCCTAACGATAATTCTATTGAGTATGTAAAAAATTTCATCATTGACAACGAATAAGTCAAAGTTGCTGTAAGGCTGTCCTCGGGCAACAAATACTATGCACGCTCTCTTTATGTCTTAAACAAACGGAGAGTCGAAAACTTTATTAAAAAAGGAACCTTGAAAAAAGTTGACTTTTCCGACATTTAAACGTATAATATAACCAAGTAAATAATATACTTGATACTAAGTTATAGGAATTTGAGGACGGAACGGGCAGCCGTCGCCCTTTGTTGGAGATGTGGGAACTGTCACCCCACCTTATTTCTATAACTTTTTTATTTCCTGAAATCAGTCCATTTCTAAGGCAAAATCCTCTCTTAAAAGGTCTGCTGCTTCATAACTCTCTTTCTTACCCGTCTTCCTCACTTCCTTAACATTACTCACGTTTCGTGTCTTTTTTGATTAAAAAAAATGAACGGAACACTTTTACCATAAAACTGAGCAATCCTAACCTTAACTGGGTCTCTCGGAACCCGCTTCCCTGATTCATACATCGCTAGCGCCGACTTACTTATGTTTAATGCTTTTGCGACTTCATCTTGGGTTCGATTTCCTCGTAACTCAACTAATTTGTTTGCCATTTCTCCAGTGTCTAAAATAACATTTTCAAACAACTATTTTTCACCTCTTTCCGGTTGCGTTTCGTGTACATCTGAAGTATACACGAATTGTGACCGCTTGTCAATCACTTTTTGTGATTTTTGTATTGCTTTTTATTCACATTATGTGTATAATCATATTTAAACAAAGGAAGGGAGATGAAAATGTGCCAACATTTAAAGATATGCTAAAATATCTCCGAAACAGAGAAGGACTATCTCAATCTGAATTGGCAGATAAATTAGGTTTAGGTAAATCAACAATAAGCATGTACGAAGTCGGAAAAAGAGAGCCTGATTTTGAAACCTTAGAATCTATTGCTGACCTTTTCAATGTAGATATGAATTTCTTATTAGGAAAAAAAGATAGTGAAAATGAACTTTCTCTCACCAAAAAAGACAAACGCGATATAACCAAAGACTTGGATTCCATTATGAATAAATTACAGTCAAGTAGCGCCGGGCCTGCCAGCTACGATGGAGAAGAACTCTCCCCTGAAGCAATGGAACTTTTCAGAGATGAAATGGAAATAGCCCTGAAACGGTTGAAAATCATGAACAAGGAAAAGTACACTCCAAAGAAATATAAAAAGTAGGTGACGCAATTGGGGAATTGTATAAAAGAAGTAGTACAGAAATATGTCATAAAATACAACACCAGAGATCCCTTTAAACTGGCAAAACTACTTGGAATCGAGGTGCAGCTTGGAGCTCCTGGATGCGCCGGATGTTATATGTTCCTAAAAAATCATAGGTACATATTTCTTGATCAGAATTTAGAAGGAACTGAATTATTACAGATAATGGCTCACGAATTAGGCCACGCTATACTGCACAAGAAACAGAATTGTTATTTTATCAGAAACAAAACTCTGCTGCTCAATTCAAAAACCGAACAAGAAGCTAACTTATTTGCGGCAGAACTGCTAATTGATAATGATATTGTGTTAGAGCACCCTGAATATACAACTTCTCAGTTATCCAGATTATTAGGATATGAAGAACGGCTTGTTGAATTATGGATACAGAATCAAAATTATAAAATTTGATTAATCCGCCCATGGCGTTTTAATAAAAGTCTAAAGAAAAGAGGGAATTCATTATGGCACTTATTAAATGTCCTGAATGTGGAAAAGAAATATCAGACAAAACAACTGCCTGCCCAAATTGTGGCATGCCATTAAGGCGAGAAGATCGCGGTACCTATGATGTCACAATCACAAGAGAGAACCAGTGGTTTCTCATAAATCCGAAGATTAAAATAACTGTGGATTCAGCAGACGAGTATATGATAGGAAACGACAGTAGTATTATTATCCCATTAACCACAGGTGCGCACACTATAGTGTTTTCTTCTGGCATAAGGAAGACACAAACAAATATAGATGTGACCGAAAATATGAATATATCTGTAAAATTCAACAGGGCGAGTGGGGAACTCGATGTCAACGGTTATAAAACAGCATCGCAAACCAACTCTCCTAACGTATCTATAGGTATAGGCGGCGGTTTTTTCAAAGGTAATTAAACTCATAAGCGAGGTGCCTTTAAGTAAACTATTGACAATTACTATATCTTGTGGTTTTACACTGGATATACACAAGTTATACACCGTTTTATCCACATTTTTTTCAAAAATTGGTTGACTTTTGAGAGTTTTGGGGTATACTAAAAGTAACAGAAGCTCCCACACCTCTCAACGATGTGTCCAATGGGAGCACTTTTTATTTTGCAGGAGAACAAATGGAGTTAAAGAAACCTACAACCTTCGAGGAACAGGCCGAACTACTAAAAAAGAAGAATATTGTTATTACCAACAAGGCTTCCTGTATTGACTTTCTATCCAAAACAAATTACTATCGCCTATCAGGTTATTATCTTCCTTTCATACGAAAAGAAGAGGAAAAATGCTTTATTCCAATTGACTTTGAGCGCATACAAAATATATACACGTTCGATGCGGAGTTAAGAAACCTGATTTCGTTCGCAATAGAAAAAATTGAAATACATGTTCGGACACAACTTGCTTATTTCCATGCACATGCCTATGGAGCTGAGGGATATATGGATTCATCCGCATTTAACAAGAAGCATAAACATTCTTCTTACATGAGTCATGTCAATATGTGTATTGCGGAAAATGCAAATACGCTTGTCATAAAGCATCATAAAGAGAAGTATGATGGACATATCCCTATCTGGGCTGTCATTGATTTCTTTTCTATTGGGATGCTTTCCTATTTCTATCGTGGAATGAAGAATAATGACAAGGCAAAAATAGCCGAAACCACCTATGGAGTCAATTACCAGACATTGGAAAGCTGGCTGCGTTGCCTTACGGACTTACGCAACAGATGCGCACACTATGCCAGACTGTATTACTGGATATTCCCTGCCACTCCTAAGATGCCTGCTAAGGAAAAGTATAATCCCACGCGTCGGCTATTTGCCCAACTGTATATGCTCAAGCTTATGTATCCGAATAAAGAGAAATGGAATGACGAGTTTATAAAGCCACTGAAAAAATTAATAAAGAAATATAAAAACGATATATCTTTAAAACACCTGGACTTTCCATACCATTGGCAATCAATGCTGAAACAATGAAAAACAGTTGCAAAATTTGAAAAAACCGCCCGGTGCGCCACCACCGAACGGCTTTAGATACACCCCACAAGGGATGATACATATAGGCCTCACAAACCTACATATATTGTATCATCCTATGGGGCGCCCAGTCAATCAGAACATTTGTTTCTGGTTGGGTGTTATTTTTATACCAAATTTTTAACAGGAGGATGATAACGTGAAAATTGAAAAACGTCCGTCCGGAACTTACCGTGTGCGGAAGATGTACAAGAGGCAGATGTATACTGTTACATTTGACCACAAGCCTACCCAGAAAGAAGCTATGCTGGCTATGGCCGATGAACTCCAAAAAGTGCAGAAAAAACATGATAGCATGAATTTCAAGGCCGCTGCTGAGGAATACATTGGAGCTAAAAGGAATGTCTTGTCTCCCACCACAATCAGAGGGTACAACAGCGCGCTGAAGACTATATCAATGAGATTCCAGGATATTAATATACATGACATTACGGCGCTGGATATTCAGACAGAAGTGAATCATTTGGCAAAAGACCATAACACCAAAACGGTTCGTAACTACCACGGCTTTATTTCGGCTGTTCTAGGCACTTTTTGCCCGAACCTTAAAATTTGTACTACCCTGCCGCAAAAGGTCAAAAATGAGCCGTATATCCCATCAGACGATGATGTTAAAAGAGTACTGGAATACGCAAAGGGCACTGAATATGAGATTCCTCTTATCCTTGCCTGTTACGGCCTCAGGCGTTCCGAGATATGTGCGCTCACACTGGAGGATTTGGATGGAGATATAATCCGGATAAACAAAGCAAAAGTTTTGAACGAAGATGCTAAATGGGTAGAAAAAACAACTAAAACCACATCCAGTACAAGGGAAATTGTTATTCCAGTGGAAATTGCGGACAAAATCAGAGAAAAGGGATACATATACAAAGGCTATCCAAATTCTATTACTGTGTACCTTGGGAAGGCAGAAGAAAAATTGGGCATCCCCCATTTCCCACTTCATAAACTTCGGCACTATTTTGCATCCAAAATGAGTTCGTTGAACATCCCTGAGGCAGATATTATGAAGATGGGCGGATGGGAAACAGATTATGTCATGAAGGGCGTATACAGACACTCCATGTTGGAAAAAGAAGAAAATGCCAAAAGGGAAGCAGCGGAGAAACTGCGGAATACTCTTTTTTCTTAGGAAAAGCCAGGACAAATTTGGGACAAAAAAATATATTAAAACTATTAATATCGCATTAATCCAACTAATAAAAACAGCGAAAAAAACAGCCGAAAATCCTTGATTTTACTGAACAAATCCTAGATTTTCGGCTGTTTTTACCTGATATAGAATATAGGTTCGAATCCCACACTCTCCGCTTATAAAAAGCCTATATTTATAGGCTTTTTTCATTTCCCGGACAAATTTCTGGACAAATTTTTATTCGATACAATTTTAATTGTAGAATGCGGCCTGGATAGAGTTATATCCGGCGATTCCGTCCGCCTTCAGGCTGAGCTTCCGCTGCAGGGCAAGGGTCTCGCTCCTGGACACCTTCCCATACATACCATCTTCCTCCTGGTGGTGCCCCAGGATTTCATTGCACCGGCGCTGCCACCACTTCACGACCTCTCCTGTGGACCCTGCCCTATAAGAGAGCAAAGTTTTCTGTGCTTTAAGGAATATCCTCCAGCGCACATACTGAGTCTTTGGACCGTCAATTCCATCCTCTGAAAGCATTTTGCCATTTGTGTCCCGGTACCCATCCGCGTTTGCGGCCTTCTGAAAGTCTAGGATATTGATGTTACATTTTATCCCCTGCTCCCCTTCGGGTCTGGGTATGGGCCGGCAAACAAATTCTTTATAAAATTTATTCATGTCCACATTGCCGGAGATGCCGGGCAGGGACGCCTTTGAGGTATGCTGCCAGGCGTCGGCCAGCGCCATCTCGCTTTCGGATATGGTGTCAGCGTATCTGGCGTACCAAATATATAAGTCCCCAATTTCGGAGCGGATTCTGTCTATGTCAAAGTAATTCCTGGTGTAATCGTTGTTGGTGTACAATATCGGAATATAGCCGGCATCCTTCACTTGGCGCAGAAAAGCGACTGCCAGGTCTGTGACCAGCTTCCTTGTGACACTCACGCCATTTTTCCTGGCGTAGTTGGTGGAATCGTACTCAAAGTCGTAGGCGATGGGACATCTTGTCCAGTATTTCGCCGCCTGGGCTATGGCGTACTCCGCCTCCTTTTTGGCCATCTCTACTGTGTAAGCGTAGGAGAACCAGTATATACCAGCTGGTATGCCCAGGTTATAGCACGCCTGGGCGTTGGGGATGTATTTCTGGTCCACGTTGTTTTTGCCGTATCCGGCCCGGAGCCATACAGTGTCGCATCCAGAGTCCCTTACCTGCTTCATATTGACAATTCCCTGATAGACTGATAGATCAGGGCCTTTTTTCTTAACTATCTTATTCATTTTTTCCTCCTTTTCCAGCCCCCAAAAGTGGGGGCCGCTTCTGTCTCAAGGCTATTTTAAGTTCTTCTTAGTTTGCGCCGGATTTCAGTTCTGGTAATCCTGCCACGGATGTGAGCAGGGACAGCACCCCCGCCAGCGCCGACGCGGACAGGACATATTTCCAGTCCACCTGCCCCATGGCCGCCGCTGTCCCAATCCCGGCTATGGCCGCCTGGGCCACAGTCTTAACTGCCCTGACCCCTGCTCTTTTTGTCCACTCAATCCAATCACGTCTCATCATTTTTCCTCTCCTTCCTGATTTCAAGCTTTTTTACTTCCTCTTGCATATGCGTCACCATCCCATTGCCGCCCAGGTTGTGGTAAGCCTCATACATCTCCACGAAATTCTCGTAGGCGTAAGATGGTATGTAGCCCAACGCCATGTATCTGTCATGATACTCAATCAGCTGCACCCGAAGAAGCAGCATGGTTCCCTTGCTGTTGGCGTCCTCACTTTTCTTCCTCTGTTTCAGCAGCCATACAATGTAGCCAAAGATGACTGGCATCGCCATTGTGTAGGTTTGCAGTAAAAACTCTGTCAAGTCGTCACCTTCTTTCCTGATAATAAATCGGATAATAAAAACCCACATGGAGCGCTTTGGCTGGCGCCCTGTGTGGGTTACAAATGGCTCTACGATACTCACTCTTTTTCTCTCAGGGCCCCGCTCTGGTTTCACGCACTCCTTACCCCTCCTTCCATTTCAGTTTCTCAACCGCCTCTGTCAGATCATGTATTTTAGATTTCATCCTGTCTATTTCCGCCTGCTGTGTCTGCGCCAAACGAATTAGATATGGAACAAATCTGGAGTAGTCCACACCGTCCGGCACCTGTTCGCCGTCGATTTCCTTGTATGTCACCACCTCAGGAAGGACGCGCTCCACTTGTTCCGCCTCAACACCCGCGCGATTGTATCGGCTTTTCTCCGATACGATACCCTCTATGTAATCATAAGTAACAATCTCCACATCCAACAATTCCTTCGCTCTGTCATCGGATATAGGAGCAATATTTGTCTTATAACGTCTGGATGAGTTTACCGTAAACGAGGCCGCATAGATTGGCGCGAATGTAGTGGTGCCAACAAATTGAAAACCAATTCCCGCTGATCCAGGCTTGCATTGGATGTATAAGTCGCTCATCAAGGCTCTTATGAAGGCTATGTTATTTTCACATCGAAAATCCAGGTTGTTCCCTGTGTTTTTCCAGTTCAGGCTGAGGGATCCTGTAAGTGTCCCGCCCGTCAATGGAAGATAATCATGGGTATGGCTCGCGGCGGCGTAATTGTGAGTGTGCCCGCTGTCCGCTTTCCCGGCCAGCTTCGTGTTCATCTCCGACTCTGTGTAATACCTGTCGTCATGGGTATGCCCACTATTCGCTTTCCCGGCCAGCTTTGTGTTCATCTCTGACTCTGTGAAATACCTGTCGTCATGACTGTGGCTTGCGGCGGCGTAATTATGGGTGTGCCCGCTGTCCGCTTTCCCGGACAGCTTCGTGTTCATCTCTGACTCTGTGTAATACCTGTCATCATGACTGTGGCTTGCGGCGGCGTAATTGTGAGTGTGCCCGCTGTCCGCTTTCCCGGCCAGCTTCGTGTTCATCTCTGACTCTGTGTAATACCTGTCGTCATGGGTATGACCTGAGACGGAATAATTGTGAGTATGATTCCCCTCCGCCTTACCATTCCAGTAATTTCTTTCAGATGCCGTGATATGAGCCGTGGTGTTTTTCGCGTGGCTGTCAAACTCCGCCTCGTTGGCCTTCTTTCCTATGGCAACGTTAAGGGCGGCTACCACGTCAGCGTTCTTCGCCATGGCGTCAGCGATTTCCCCAAGGGTATCCAGGGTGGTGGGCGCGCCGCCGATAAGATCGGCGATTTTCTGGTTCGTGTAGCCAGTGGCCTGTTGATAAGAAGCGTCAATGGCCGCTCTTTGCGCTGTGGACACAGGCTTATCCGTGTCGGATGTGTTGTCGATCTTTTCAAGGTGGAGCTGCTTCGGAGTGGTCTCATGTGGGTTTTCCATGTCATAAATATGTTGGTTTATCAACTGTCTCAGCTGATCACCTACCATCTTTAAAAACGAGTCATTGTTAATCAAGGCTTGCGTCACCCCGTTAAATAAATCCGCATGAGCGGGATCCGTAGTTTTGAACCGCCTGATCTGATACGTGAATTCCGGATTGTCCGGTATCTCGAAATTTTGCGTGGAACTCTTTGCTGCCACGGAACGTTTTTTTTCCATGGAATGCTCCATTTCCATGGAATGCCCTACTTCCATGGAATGCCCTGCTTCTGTGGAACGCTCTATTTCCATCTTTTCCCTCCCTGGTTCCATTCCGGAACCAAATGAATCCTCCCAGCCCTTTCCAGGCCTGGACAGCGTTACTTTGATCCTTGTTTCATAGCCCGCTAAAATATGTCATCTACTCGGAACGTCATTTCCAGGTCTGCGTCCTTCCCCTTGCTCTTAAATGTCTTGATGGCTATGATATCCCCTTCCGAGTCATACAGGCCAAGCTCGCTGATTTCCTCATCCACGCATTCATTGGCTGTCAAAGTGCAGGTATAGCGGCATGTGGTGTCATCGGTAAAGGTAAAGTTATCCACCACCTTCCTATACACCTCGCGCTTAAGCCCCTCATCGCTGACGGATGGCTCCACCGGATCCCCTGCCCCGTCCACCCCGCCAGTCCCAAAAGCCATGCCCACTATGGGCGGCAGCCCAATCACCCCCGCCCTGGCCTTTACCATTTTTTTCCTTGCGATAAGCGTTACAACTGCGTCTGCCATTTTATAATTCCTCCTCCCATACCGCAGCATCCAGGATCCTGGAGCCGTCCATCGTTTCCCGCCCGTCCAGGCGCCACAGGTCTTTTTCTATTGTTACGCCTTCTGTCCATACCACCATGTCCGTCCTTGCGGAAAGGTTTATCCCTACATCAGGCAGAGCCATTTGTAAGCGTGTGGAATCAAAGCGGTGCCCAATTTCCATACTATACCAGTGTCTTAGCGTCATAGGAAACATTGCGCGAATATCCAATCCTTGAACACATGGCGTCTCTTTCATGGTGACATCTATATTCCCTATCATTACGCCCAAGTCAATCTCGCATATGGGTATCTGGCCAAGGCTGACAGAGCCATCCAGCAGCCAGCCCCCATTTAAGATTCTCTTAAAATAACGAAAAAAGGCCTGTATCTCCATGTGGTCAAATTCCACTTTTTCTAGGCTCTTGTTGTCAATTATTACCAACACCATATCTTCCATGGTAAATGTAGTATGGGCCTGCTTTATCCTATCCAGTATTTTCCTGGCCTTTTTGGTATTTAAGGTACCTTCGCCAATAAATGTTACCCTGAACGCGTTGGGATGCCAAGCCGTATATCCATACATCCCAGGATCATGGCAGTCTGTCACAAATGCCTCAAATTCCATCTCGTTCTTAAGATATTTCTCCATCCGATATGGCGTCATGGGTGCCCTGCAGTCCCTCTTTTGATATATCAAAGCGCGCCTTTCCTCATAGCTTAAATTTTCCCTGATTGGCAGCCCCCATTTTATTTCGTGATACCTTAATCCCCAAGTCGCTGTTTCCGGGAAGAACTGAGCAGGCAGGTCCATGACTATTTCCAGCGCCTTGTCATACTCAATACCCATCACCTGGTATATCCACTTGCCAACATAGGATTCATCGTAAAATCCATCTGAGACATAACTTAGCATTTTTTTTGCGCTTTCGCTGGTTGGAAAATTCTTTAGTTCAAATTTCTCCATTGAACCGTCTCCTAACTGAAATCAAGAGTGCCCGTTTTCGGGTACTCTTCTCTGCTCAATTTTATATTCTTTCTATCCCCATTCATAAGGAACTCATTAAAATCCAGAATACCTGCGATCTCAGAAATAATAGGCCTCACATCATTGTACCGCAATATATCTTGCTGTTTCGCTGACATATAGATCGCTTTTACCGCCTCTGCGAAATCTATCTCAATCTGCTCAATTGATGTTGTACTATCACGCAGAAGTCCGGTAATCACATAATCCACCTTCACCGTCGCAGCCGGCACACATAGCAACTTAGCGCAGGCAGTCGGCAACAGTCTCTTACTTCTGTCCTCCGGAGAAACAATATAATTGTAGACATCCTGCGCCAGGTTTTCGTTTGCCGGCTGACCGTTCCTGTCTATCAGCGCCAGTTTTACCGTTCCGGGACCTTCCATTGTGGGAATCACGACACAATCCCCGGCGCCCGCTTCTTTCGCCCACCGGATATAATCGCTGTCATTCCCTAAAAATGTCAGGCTGTTGTCATACTCAGCGGCAATTCGGTCATAGAAGTCATCATTGCTCTCCCTTTCGGTTCCTCCACTAAACGGTTCCGGATTGGTAACACCCATAACATTTTTATCCGGCTTCGCCATAAGAACCACTGTATTCGCCGGCACATTAGAGTTGGGACCACTTTCCATTGCCAACACAGGAATAAGTACCGTTCCATCTGCCTCAATCCCCCTTTCCTCTGTGGAGCGGAACGTAATAGACGGCCCATTATCCGTTGCTGGTGTGCAGAAAACTGTTCCTGACGCTATGACCGTCCCTGCTTTTCCGGTCACTTTTACCTTTCCTGATGCACTCTCTGGCTGATGCCTTTCAAGATGCACCTGCTGGCCGTGCCGGTCCAGCCATTCATCCCATG
>CAJUGT010000010.1 GCA_910586435.1 uncultured Acetatifactor sp.
AAAATGCGTTTTGGCGCCCGAAAGTCTCGCAAAATCGCACAGAGACGCGATTTTGGCTTCGCGGGAGGGGGTGTCTGAACGGTTACATGCTGTGTCCTTAATGGTCAGGAGCTTTTTTAGCTTTTTTACAGAACAAACATTTGAAACAGGAGTTTTTATATGTATGCAATCGATGCGACTTTTTTAGAGAAAGAAGAAATTGAAACAGGACAGGTTCATGTATCATTTTCAATTTTTCTGTTGGAACTGTTAGAGGCTTTTGATAAGCTTGGTTACAGTGATCAGATTTGTGTGATTATTAATTATAACGCAAAAAAATTTATGCAGGAAAGATTTCCTCGTTTTCATTACTGTATAGTGACATGGAAACCATTGGAACTGTTATATGTCCTTACAAAGGGGAAAAAAACAGGGACAGAGTATTTAAAGAAATTAGGCTTTTTTAGAAGAAAAATAAAAAGAGGAAAATTTGATTGTGTATGGCTTCCCTTGGGGGAACCACTTGATATTATGGCAAAAAATGTGACCTATTTTTGTACTATTCATGATTTGATGTACTATCACGGGAACGGTCCAAAGCCACAAAAAAGACTGGAAAAGGTTGTTGTCAACAGTAAGCATGTGGTAACAATATCTGAATTTATAAAACATGATGTGGTATCCTCCTTTCCCTATGATGAGAAGAATATTACTGTAATCCCTAACTCCATCACTATGTCAGAGTCCAATATGAAAGTTGTAAAAGGAATAAGAAATAAATTTATTTTGGATATCAACGGATATGGAAAACATAAAAACACATTAACCTTAATAAAAGCATTTCATAATATTTATAAAAAATATAGTGATATTGATCTTGTATGTTGTGGTGGATGGATGTCGCCGGAATATTATGACGAATTGTTGACATATGTAAGTGAAAACGGTTTAAAAGATAGGGTACATCTACTATATCGGATACCTGAGCCAGAGAAAAACTGGTTATTACACAATGCGACAGTGTTTGTAACACCTTCAACAAACGAGGGATTTGGCAGAACACCAGTGGAAGCGGCGCTATGCAAAATTCCTGTTATTTCAACAAAGGCTGCATCATTGTACGAAGTGACTAAGGGACTAGTTCATTATTATGAGAATCCATATGATGATAAGGAATTGACAAGCATATTGATAAATGTAATTGAGAAACCAGAAAGTGATGCTGTTCTTAAGAAGATTTCAGAAGAATTAAGAGAGACTTATAGCGCAATAAACTGCGCATTGAAATATTGGGATATTTTTGACAAAGTCCGAGAAGGAAAACATGAAAACATTTAATAAAAACAGCCGGGGGAAAAACATAATAAAGACATCCGGAGTAGGAGTCATTTGCGGTTTGGTGAATACCTTGTTGAGTTTTATTTACAGATCCTGCTTTCTTTATTTTCTGTCAGCGGAATACTTGGGGCTAAATGGTCTCTTTTCCAATATTTTGCAGGTTCTTTCTCTGGCGGAACTGGGAATCGGTGCTGCAATTGTTTTTCGTTTTTATGATCCTATCAGCAAAAACGATTTTTACCAGGTTGGAAAATTAATGAATTTTTTCAGGAAGGTTTATCTTGGGATAGGAGGCGTTATTTTATTATGCGGTCTTATGCTTCTGCCATTTCTGAAATACTTCATTAGTGACATGAATGATGTACCATCTGATGTAAACCTGTACTTTATTTATATTTTATATCTTTTGCAGTCGGTTTCTTCCTATATGTATGCATATAAACAAAATATGCTCACAGCGGATCAGAGACAGTATTTGGTGTCCTTTGTTCAGACGGGAATTACATTTCTGAAATACATTGCGCAGTTAATGATTTTATACATAACCCGGAATTTTACCTATACGCTGTTTTTGAGTATAGTCGTGAACATAGGAAGCAATTATCTGTTTAGCTTGTGGATAACAAAACAGTATAAGGAAGTATTTGAAGTTAAGGATACAATTACCCTCAAGGAGAAAAAGCAAATATATGAAGATACCAAAGCCTGTATTTGCCATAAAATCGGCGGAACTGTCCTGAACAGTACGGATAATATTATAATCACAAAATTTGTCAGCCTGGTAGCGACGGGATTTTATTCTAATTACGCAATGATTATTAACGGGCTAAATACGATTTTAACACAACTGTTGGGAAGTTTTACTTCCAGTTTGGGAAATGCCCATGCCACCATTTCGCAGGAAGAGAATTATCTGCTTTTTAAACGTTTGAATTTTGTAAATTATATGGTGGCAGGTATATCTACAGTTTGCGTTTATATGCTGATAGACGATTTTATCAGAATTTGGGTTGGAGAAGACATGCTTTTGGATTCCCTAACCGTAATTGCTTTGAGCGCGCAGCTTTTTTTTGAGGTATCCAGGAAGATAACAACTTCCTATACAAATGGATATGGTCTCTTTGTAAAAGACCGTCTGCGGCCGTTTGTAGAAGCAATAATAAATCTGTGTGTGTCCATTCTTCTTGTAACCAGACTGGGAATTGCGGGTGTATTTATAGGAACTATTGTCTCTCATTTATTGACAGTGTTTTGGCGGGAACCGTATATTTTATTCCGCTTTGGTTTTCAACGGAATACAGTTGAGTATTGGGCAAACTTTTTGAAATTTTCTCTGCTGACAGTGGGAACATGCATTCTCTTTCGTTTTCTGAAAAATCAGATTGGAATTCGGGTGGCGAATTTTACCCTGTTATTTTTGGAAGCGGTGATTGTACTGATAAGTGTTACAGGAATATATGCGATTTGTTTTTGTGCCACAGAGGAATATAAATTTTATTGGAATTGGCTGAAGGGACGGTATAAAAATGCAGGTAAATAAAATTTATTCTATCCGCAATTATCAATCACAGTTTTTTATTCTATACCGCATTACAAAGTGCCTTGAACACTATTCCCAATATCAAAAAATATTTGGAATTTTTGCGGACAAATTCCATGGTCAATCAAATTGCACAATTAGATATATGAAGTTACAAAATCATATTAAGAGGGGAGGCAAAATGAAATACTTGATATTTGGCGCAGGGCGTCATAGGATTGGGGCGCTGGGGGGAGCATCAACATTATAATTCTGACGTCACGGTGGAAAAAGGCCTGGCGTTGGCAGAACAGTTAACAGCAAAGTAAACAGGTAAAATACAAGGAGAAAAAATGACTGAAAAATATATTGTAATCATTCCCGCATATATGCCATCTGTAAGTATGCTGGACATAGTGGGGGGGGGTAAAAAGAGAATATCATAAAGTTATTATAGTCAATGACGGCAGCGGCGCCGAGTATGTGGATATCTTCCATAAGGCTGAAGAAATGGGATGTATTGTGCTTACCCATTATACAAACCTTGGAAAGGGAAGGGCGCTGAAGACAGCGTTCAATTATTGTCTTTCATTGTCAGAAGACGGATATAAGGGTGTAATGACTGTGGATGCGGATGGTCAGCATAAACTGACGGATATCATTGCCATAAGTAAGGCCCTTGAAAAGGAACCGGAGTCTTTGATATTGGGAGCGCGTAATTTCAGCGGGAAGGACATTCCTTTTCGCAGTAAATTTGGCAATACCATGACAAAATATGTGTTTCAGATGTTCTGTGGTATTCGCATAACAGATACACAGACAGGATTGCGTGGCATTCCCTTTTCCATGTTGGACATGCTTTGTCATGTAGACGGTGAAAAATATGAATATGAGACTAATGTTCTTTTGAAATGCCGTGAAGAGAATGTTGAGATAAAAGAAATTCCTATTGAGACAATTTATGAAAATGATAATAGTTCCTCTCATTTTCATCCGGTAAGAGACTCGCTGCGGATTTATAGAACTATATTTAAATACATTTTCTCTTCGTTATTGGCGGCTGTAATTGATTTTGCGCTATTTGGTATACTGATTGACCATAGAATTGATATTTTACCTGCCACGTATATGGCAAGACTATGTTCTATGCTGGTGAATTTTGCAATAAATAAACGTGTTGTGTTTAAAGCGGGAGGTGATGTAAAGAGACAATTTGCGAAATATGTAATTCTGGTCGTGATATCAGGAACCCTGTCAGGGCTGATAGTTGCCGCGGCAACAAAATATCTGGCGCCGTTGCCAATATTATATAAAGCCCTTGCGGAAACCCTGCTCTATTTTATCAATTACTATGTGCAGCAAACCTATATTTTTACTGGTAAAAGCAGAAATCATTTTTTAAATGCCGATACCAGAAGAAAGGGGAGGTAGGTTATGCTGCGGATTATCGTAATCATCTTATTGGGTATCAGTATGGCAGGCTATGTGTCCTGGTTTATTTACAAAAGAAACCTGAATCTTTGGCTGGCACCAGCTGCTGTAATTACGGGAATATGTTTTTTCATGTATTTAAGCGGGCTGATTAATGTTATGGCCTTGACGGCCTATCTTATTTTAGGCGGCGGGATAATATGCTTTCTTGGGTATTTTCTAAAAGTACCCTGGATAAAACTGCTCAGAGAAAATTGGTGTCCTTTTATCATTTGTATTATTTTTTCTGGTATATTTGTTTACTATTTTCGGAACGCGAATTATGCGGATGGAGATACCATGACCCACTGGGGCGTCATTGTACGGGCTATGTATGAGAGGGATGGACTGCCCAATTTTCAAGATACAGCGGTCGCCTATCAGTCCTACCCGCCCGCCACTGCCTGTTGGATATATTATGTCTTGAAATTTACAGGATATGGAGAAAATTATGCTTTGCTGGCTCAGGCATTGTGGTCGTTCTGCTGCGGAATCTGCCTGTTTGCTTTAAATAAATCCAGGCAGCTTGCGGGGGATATATTGATTGGAGTATCCATTGTATATTACCTGAAGAATATGAGCGATCTCAGAGTGGATTATTTGCTGGCAGTAATTTCTCTTGCCGCCGTTGCGGGAATCGCCTGTTATGTCAGTGAGCAGAATGTGGCCGGGAAGGAGTTATTATATTTTGTTCTTCCTTTTATAGGGATACTTCCCATGGTAAAAAACAGTGGTGTCCTATTTGCCGTGTTTCTTTCTTTTATATTGCTATGGGCCTTTCCGCATATGGGTTGTCGCCGGCTTTGGACGATAGCGTACACTGGTTTGACATTGGGAGTAGCGTTATCTTCTCTGTACTTGTGGAAGGCGCATATTAAGATGGTTTATGCCGATGCCAATGCGTCACGGCATTCCCTGTCCATTACATATATGGAATCTGTTGCGGAATCACGCTCCCTGGAGGATTATGCTCAGATTATAAAGGCGTTTATCAGTAAATGGTTTTCTTTTAACGGAACTTATGAATGGCTGATGATTGTACTGATAATTATGTTAGGTATTACGGCAATGGCGCTGATACCAGGTAAGAGGAAAACAGCAGGATTTATAACAGTCATGAGCCTGATAAGTTATTTGATTTATAAATTGGGACTTTTGGGAATGTATCTGTTTAACATGCCAGGAAACAGTTATGAACTGGAAGCATATGTCAGATATCAGACAACTTTTACATCGGCTGTTACAGTGTCAATATTTCTGCTTTATTTTATGCTGGCAGAAGAAATAAGGCAAAGGGTCTGGAAGAAAACACAATATATTTGTTCCATAGTAAGCCTGTCCCTGATATTGCTCTTTATAAATTACTCCGGGGCCGGCGCGCATTTGAAGCACCCTGACTATGTAAACGGCGGAGTACATCGGCGGCTTTTGAGTATGATACATAATACGCCTGAAATCAATGAGGGCGATAAAGCATTGGTATATTTACATTACGGTTTGGCAGTCCATTTTGTTCGATTTACCTTTCATAATCAGGAATGTATTGCGTCCGATAATCTGGTTTATTTTAAAAACGCGCTTATGGATAATTCCATGGAGTTTGACACCATCATTATTTTTGACAGGGATGAAACGATACAGGAACTCTTGCGTTCCTATGGTTATGACCCAGATTTGGAATACATAAATCTAAAATAATCTGGTATCAGTATAGAACGGATATCGTTTTCATGTACGTAAATTGGAAATGGAGGAATTGAATACATCTATGAAGCGATTGGATACAGGCTGGAGGTATTGGGATAAAATATGGTTTTTCCTATGTTTTCTGGCTGTATGTCTGTTTACGGCTCTTCATATTGACTGCCTGGTGGATGGAGATATGGCAGGCGCCATGGAACTGGCGCATTTTCTCTCAAAAGAAGGGGCGATTATATCAGAAAACTGGTATTATCCCACAGAACTGAAATTCCTGTATCCACATCTTGTATACATTCCTCTCTTCTATCTCTTTGAAGATTGGCATGTTATTCGAGTGGTGGGGAGCATCCTGTTGCTGCTGATTTATATGGGCAGTTACTTTTACCTGTGTCAGGAACTGCGCTTAAGAGATAAATTTTATCTTTCAATGTCTTTTTTATTGTTTCCGCTGAGTGAGATATACTTCAAATTTGTCATCTGGTACGAAAGCGGCGGTTATATCATTTACATTTCTTCAGCATTTGTAATGATGGCCATGATTTTACATTTTTCTTCTATGAGTAGGGAAACAGAAAGGTGGAAGAAAAACACAATGATTGTCCTCATGGGGATATTGGCGTTGGCAATGGGAATAAATGGACCAAGGCTAATACTGGTGTTTTTCCTGCCAATGACAGTGGTGGGCGTTTGTAAGATGAAAGATGGAACTTATATTGCTAGACTTCGGGCCAAAACATGCATATATATATGCGGATGCGCAGGGATTGGCTATGTCATTAACAGTAAGATATTATCGGCAAAATATCATTTTTCTACTTACGACAATATTGCGTTTAACAGTGTCAACTTTGATAATATTCAGGAAACATTTAATCAGATACTTGCTTCTATTGGATATCAACAAGGTGAGATAGGCGGTATACAGCTGCTTTCTAATAGTATATGTCTGATTACGCTTCTTCTGATGGGCGCTAATTACGCTGATGTGATAAGGCATAAGGAGCGATACAGTGAAAATGAAAAATTTCTATTGGGATATGTGGCAGCGGCATTCATAATCTATGTTATGTTTTATGCTGTGACGGACATGCATCAGACAGAACGATATAATTTGCCAATTATAATTTTTGGGGTGCCAATGCTTTCTGCGTTTTTTGGCAAAATAAAAAACACATGGAAATACGCTAATCTTTTGATTGTCCTTTACATTATGCTCATAATTGTGCGGGGGGGGGTAAACTATTTGAACCTTTTGAAAACCGATGCCACCAAAAGCGAGAGGGACGCAACGGCATTTCTTATAGAGGAAGGATTGTTGCAGGGGTATGGGACACATTGGGGTTCCAGAATCTTTACAGAATTATCGGATGGTCAAATAGAAATGTGGATATTGCCCAGAAATAACCTGACCAACGAATCTCAGATTTCTGAATGGGAACAGTCAAAATATCACAAAGAGACATTGCCTCAGGAACCGTTTTTTATCTCGTTTATGAAGTATGAGGCAAGAACCTGTATTATAGCCAGGTATTTGGAGGAGACAAATGTAGTTTATTCCGAAGGAAATCATGTCATTTACCGATATGAAACCTATCAGGATCTTATTCATGATTTATCAGATTGCTATAAGTATGACTTTAAGGATGGAGAATGGTTGGAGAATGGGAAGGACTTAAATGGAAAGAGATACTTAAATGCGGAAGGCCTGTCCCATGGCCCGTACATGACAATTACGGCAGGCGTTTATGGGATAGAAATTCGCGGTCAGAACCTGAAACAGGCTGACATCAGCTGTGTCTGTGGGAAGGGTGACATGGAATTACAATTGACATGCATACATGAAAGCGATGAAAAAATGGTATTTGAATTAAAATCCCCTCAAATGTATCGGAATATGGAACTGAAAATACGGAATACAGAATGGGATACAGTTATTATTGAAGCGCTTTCTATTCAAAAGTTATCTGATTCATAAAGTCAGATGGGCATTGGAACAATGAATAAAGGCAGAGTCATAGGAAAGGTCAGAAGGAGTTAAAACAAAATATGCGACATATCAGTTTGAAGGACAAAACAGTATTGGTTACAGGAGCGGCAGGGTTTATCGGAGCAAATCTTGTTACACGTCTATTGAAAGATAACGATGTAAAATTGGTTATCGGAATTGACAATATGAACAGTTACTATGATGTATCGTTGAAAGAATATCGGCTGAAGCAAATGGAGACTGTCGAAAACAGTGATGTCAAATGGCGTTTTATAAAAGATGACATTGCGGACAAAGAGTTGGTTTCAGGAATTTTCAAGGAATATGAGCCGGATGTGGTGGTTAATCTTGCAGCGCAGGCAGGTGTGCGGTATTCCATTGAGAATCCGGATTCCTATATTGAAAGTAATTTAAATGGATTCTATAACCTTTTGGAGGCGTGCCGTCATTCTTATGACAATGGAAAATCCGGCGTGGAACATTTTGTATATGCTTCCTCCTCTTCCATATATGGAACAAATCAAAAAGTGCCGTATAGTACGGAAGACAAGGTGGACAATCCGGTTTCCCTTTATGCGGCAACTAAGAAAAGCAATGAGTTAATGGCTCATGCGTATGCCAAGCTGTACAATATTCCATCAACTGGTCTTCGGTTTTTTACGGTCTATGGTCCTGCGGGGAGACCGGATATGGCATATTTCGGATTTACTGACAAACTCAGGGCAGGCAAAAAAATTCAGATTTTTAATTACGGAAACTGTAGACGTGATTTTACGTACATAGATGATATTGTGGAAGGGGTAATTCGGGTAATGAAGGGAGCGCCGGAAAAGAAAAATGGAGAGGACGGACTGCCGCTTCCTCCTTACGCAATATACAATATTGGCAACAGCCATCCGGAAAATTTGCTTGATTTTGTAGATATTTTGCAGCAGGAATTAATCAGAGCGGGTGTACTTTCAAAAGAATATGATTTTGAAAGTCATAAGGAATTTGTGCCTATGCAGCCGGGGGATGTGCCGGTGACATATGCGGATACTTCCGCACTGGAAAGGGATTTCGGATTTAGACCGGATACAGGTCTGCGGGAAGGATTGCGGATGTTTGCAGAATGGTATAAGGAATATTTTAGGTGTTAAAATCAAAGGAATTATTTCCTCAGAAGAAAGGAGCGGCATATTGGTGAAGAAGGAAGAGAACTTACGGAATGAAGTAAGAAAAGTTCACATTTCAACCACGGGCGGCGGGGCTTTGGACGCACGGCGGGAGAATGGTTTTCGAGGGATTCATCAAATGCCTGCTTCGCCGTTTGCGGGAACAGTCTTGTCAGGGCTGACTTTTGACAGCATAACAGAAGCGGCGTATCTGATTGTGCTGGGTCTTTGCCTGTTGAAAAGTTCCTTTGAAACTACGCTGTTTTACCTCCCATGGCCCCCAAATTATGAAGCTATTGTTTTTATCATGGCATGTGGTGTGGTCATGCTCAGGGTGGGATATGTCAAAAGGTATGGGGGATTATATTGTCTCTTCTGCGCTGTGATGGGAATTGTATATAAATTATCATGGCAGCAGACGGAGTACAATTATTTATTCCTGCTGTATATTCCGGTACTTATCATCGGCGCCATGGGTATAGATTATAAGAAAATTCTGAAGGTAAGCTTCGTGATTAATCTTGCTACATTGGCAGTGGCCTTTCTGGGAAGCTGCTTTGGGGTGGTGAGAGATCTGGTCTATGAAATTGATTCCAGCCACAGGCATTCTTTTGGAATCATGTATACAACAGATTTTGCTGCCAGAATATTTTATCTTCTGCTGGTGGGCTGGGTACTGTATGAGAATGTCCATATAATTGTAAATCTTTCCGTAGTCATCTTTTCGGCATGGTTTATCTTTCGATTTTGCCAGGCCAAATGCGGTGAAATCATTCTTGTGCTGCTGGCTCTGTGTATATTGTATGAATATACGACACGAAAGGGAAAGTTGCGCAGCTGGCTGCCTGCGAGGATAATTGACCATTTATGTGTGTGGTGCGCGCCGATTTGCGCTGTGGGTATCATTCTCCTTTCTTTATTTTATGAGGAAAAGGTGAGTTGGATGTGTGGCCTTGATGGTATATTGACACAGAGGTTGAGTCTGTCCCATAAGGCTATGAACCAGTATGGCTTTACTTTATTTGGAACGGCCTTTGCCCAGGAGGGAAACGGAGGAACGACGGCATATAATTTTTTCTACAACTTCATTGACTCCTCCTATGTTTTAATACTGCTAAGATACGGCACGCTTGTCTTTATCATGTTTATGACTTTATATATATACCAGGGCAGAATCGCTCTGAGGGAAGGTCGCCGCAGGCTTCTCCTGGCCGGAGCGCTGGTGGCGGTACACAGTGCCATTGAACATCATATGCCGGAGGTCAATTATAATATTTTCATTGTTCTTCCACTGGCTTCTTTTCATGCCTTACCAGGGAAAAGAGAGGAAGTGCCAATGAAAAAGGAGTGGGGACGGAGGTGGAAAACAATCCTGGCTGCAGTCCCCGGAATCGCATTATTGCTGCTGATTGCGCCTTCCGGGGTGGGGTATATCAGGACAGTTGTGTATTTGTTGGAATATTATCACTATGTGAATGGGATATATTTTGTGCTCTGGTGTCTTGTTATTGCAATTGCGGTATATGTGTTTCTGTATCATATACGTAAGATGCTCCTGTGCCATGGGAGAAAAGACATGCTCCGCAATGTGGCGGGCATATTGCTATCCGCAGCTGTTGTGCTGACCATTTTTGCCGTGTCAAAGGGGGTGCTCCGGGACAAATGGGCGGAATATTCGGCAACCATTCTAAACGAGAAAAAGATACTGGAAGAAATTTTTGAGTCTGGAGGAGAGGAAATTTCATTATATGTGTCAGATGTGCCAAGCCTGTATAAGGGAGAAGTAAGGGTGACTGACAGAATCCTTCCGGTGGAGGCTTGTGAGACAGAAGAAAATGTGGTCCTGATTACGCCAATTGAAACAGAGCTGAATCATCTGTTGGGGGCAGGATACCTTTTCGGTAAATTGTCCTCTGTCCACGGGGTCTATACAAACAGCCGGGAAGCGATAAAGGGCCTGGAATCACAGGGAATTGAAATGACGGATTATTACAATATTTACCGCCCCATAAATATGCAGGGGATGGCCGAGGCAAATGATTTGGAGATGAATGAGAATGGCGGCCTGTTTTTGTCGGGAAGGGAAAAATCAATATACTATGGTCCGAGAATTTCCCTGAGCAAAGGCAGATATATTATCTCATTCGATGTGCAGCTGGAACGGGCAGACAGTTACGAACTTGCGGAGGCCAGAGTAACTTCGGATAATGGAAGAACCTGGTGGGAAGGAAAAGAAGTAACTTGGGCGGATTTTGATGAAGGCGGGCATGGCATCATCCAATTTGATATTAACTTTTGGTGTGATGTGAATAATGCGGAGTTCCTGCTGTTGGCCAATGAGCAGATAGACATGTTTGTAAACGATATCCAATGCCGCAAGGTTGGCAACATAAAAGAAGAGGAATAAGTAAAATGATTATAACAAAAACCCCATTCCGTATGTCTTTTTTCGGAGGCGGAACGGATATGCAGGAATATTTTACGGAAAATGAGGGAGCGGTGTTGTCAACTACCATTGATAAATACTGCTATGTAAATGTTCGGCACCTTCCGCGCTTTTTTGAATATGTTACAGAGCTTTCCTATTCAAAGACGGAGAGGGTGACATGCAATGATGATATTCAGCATCCGATGATACGAAATGCCATGAATATGTTGGATATGCAGGAAATCCGGCTGACTTATGAAGCGGATTTGCCTGCCAGGTCTGGATTGGGTACCAGCAGCTCTTTTGCTGTAGGAATGCTGAACGCGTTTTATGCGTTAAAGGGAAAATACGCGGATAAAAAGAAACTGGCAGATGAAGCAATTTATTTGGAGAGGACACTGTGCCGCGAAGCAGGCGGGTGGCAAGATCAGATTGCGGCATCTTATGGAGGCCTGAACCGCATTCAGTTTAACGCTGACGGATATGAGGTTTTTCCGATTATTATTTCTCCGGACAGGAAAAGTCAGCTCAATAAGAATTTGATGATGTTTTTTACCGGGTTTACCAGGTTTTCTTCGGATGTACAGAAGGCAAATGGGATTGGCATGAACCAGGACAGGAGCAGGATGTTGAGGGAAATGAGAAGCCTGGTCGATGATGCTGAGAAGATATTGACAAATAAAGAAACAGATTTAGATGAATTTGGTCATTTGCTGGACTATACTTGGAACTTAAAAAAGAAGGCAGGTTCCGCGGTTTCCACGGAAAGCATAGACAGCTTGTATAGAAGAGGCATTGAGGCAGGAGCACTGGGAGGAAAGCTGCTGGGGGCGGGAGGAGGAGGATTCCTTATTTTTTACATAGAGCCGGACAGACAGGAGAACCTTAGAAAGGCCATGGAGAATCTTATGTATATTCCCTTTGCCTTTGAACAGGGAGGAACAAGAGTTATTCACTATACGCCGGAAATCTATTCTCCAAGAAAACTTTGAAAGGAAAAGCGCAATGAAGCACATTGCGGAACAAGTTCCCATAAATGGGAACTGGGATAGAAAATGAAAACAGTGATTATGGCAGGGGGCAGAGGGACCAGAATTTCTTCCGTGGCATCGGATATTCCAAAGCCCATGATTCAGATAGAAGGCAAACCTGTGCTGGAGCATGAGATCAGATGTCTGTGCGATCAGGGATACAGGGATATTTTAATAACGGTAAGCCATTTGGGACAGGCTATCATGGACTATTTTGGTGATGGAAGCGGCTTTGGGGCAAAGATAGAATATTATTATGAAAAGGAGCCCTTGGGTACGGCAGGGGCATTATATAGGATTTCGGACAAACTGTCAGAGGAGTTCTTGCTGTTGAACGCAGATTCTATTTTTGATGTGGACTTTAATCGCTTTGTGGCTTATCACAGAGAAAAGGGAGGACTTGTTACCATATTTACGCATCCAAATAGTCATCCCTATGACAGTGGGCTTGTGATTGCGGACCAAAATGGCGCAGTAGAGAGATGGCTTACGAAAGAGGAACCAAGGCCAAAGTGGTATCACAACAGAGTAAATGCCGGATTGCATGTGATAAGCAAAAAGCTGATTGTGGAGACACAAGGATTTTCTGACGGGAGTAAAATTGATCTTGACAGAAATTTGCTCAAGCCTCTGGCAGGAACAGGGAAAATGTTTTGTTATGATAGCCCAGAATATGTGAAAGATATGGGAACTCCCCAGCGATTTGAAAGTGTGTGCCGTGATTTTCGGAAGGGAAGGGTTGAGGCGAAAAACCTGCGGAACAGACAAAAGGCAGTTTTTCTGGACCGGGATGGAACCATTAACAAATATGTAGGCTTTTTGCGTGACATAAATGACTTTGTGTTATTGGATGGTGTGGGCAAAGCCATTCAGATTATGAATTCCCTGGGATATTTGGTCATTGTGGTAACGAACCAGCCTGTGATAGCAAGGGGAGAAGTCTCAGTGGAAGAGCTTGCGAACATTCATTATAAAATGGAGACATTGCTGGGATTGGAGGGGGCATATCTTGACGCCATATACTATTGTCCCCATCACCCTCATAAGGGATATGAGGGTGAAATTGCAGAGTTAAAAATAGAATGCAGTTGCCGAAAGCCAAAACCTGGAATGCTGATGAAAGCAGCGGAAGATTTTAATATTGATTTGAGTAAATCCTGGATGGTGGGGGACGGCGAAAATGATATAAGGGCAGGCTGTGCCGCAGGCTGCAAAACAGTGTATGTGGGATCATTAGGGGAAGACTTTGGACAGGAAATGACAGTTTCCAGTTTATTACAGTTTGCGGAAGCCTGTTTGAAAGAATAATAGAAAGCCGTCAATGAGGCACAGGTAACAGGAAATAAAACGGAACAATATTTGGGGGAAACAAATGAGAGAAACGGCGGTTATCTTATTAAATTATATGAGTTGGGAAGATACGCTGGCAGAGATGAAATTGCTCAGAGAGCGTCTTGGTATTTTGTATGAGGATATGATTGTAATTGACAACGCTTCGCCAAACGAATCGGCAAATCAACTGTCCCATGGAGCACAACGGCTCGGATACGTCTTTCTGAAAGCCCCAGGAAACGGAGGCTATGCTTCGGGGAATAATATCGGATTGCGGTATGCGTTGGAGAAAGGGTATCGCTATGGATGGATATTAAATAACGATATTCTTGTGGAGGATGGAGATATTCTCAAGAAGTTAATCCATGTGCTGGAATCCGGGCAGGATATTGCCGTTGTAAATCCGGATATCTATTCTCCCAAAGGGCATCTGTATAATAGGGATTCTGTGCGACCATCCCTGTTTTATCAGACCCTTGGCGCATTTCTCTATATACCCCTGGGACGCCGTATTAAAGATATGGGGGGATATGCGTACATATATCGTCCTCAGGGGTGCTGTATGCTGTTGGAATTGAAAAAATGCGCGCAGGCAGACTTTTTGGATGAAAATACGTTCCTGTATTTTGAAGAGAACATTCTGGCAGAAAGGCTTTTGAGAAAAGGCTATTACTGTGCGTGTTGTACCAGTGCCAGAGTGATTCACAATACTTCTAAAACCGTGAGAACGCAATTGCAGAAAAAACAACTGGGGCAGATTAAACGTACCAGTTATGAGTATTACCTGAAAGAATATTTGCGCTATAACAAATGGAAGCGCAAGTATTGTGAGATATTTTATCGGTTGAAATGTTTGATTCTGGATTAGGATATGGGGAGTGGTAAGAAATTGATAAATGTATTGTATATTTCTATGGTTCTGCCCTATCATGATGTCGCAAGCGGTGGGGGGAAGACGTTTTATCATTATATTAAGGGAATTCAGGATGCGCCGGATTTTCATGTGACGCTGCTGGCAAAACAGCTGCCCGGAGAGACATTTGATTCTGTCAACCTGAATAAAGCAGACTTTCATGCATTGACAAATCCTGAACTTTCCATCAAAGCGCCATGGCTGGCAGTGTCAGAACTATGGTCGAAACTGAATCCTTTTCGCAAATATGGCAATACATTGAGGGAATCCATATATCGTCAGATAAGAAAGTACCTCCGCGCAATGACTCCCATGGAAGTGGACGTGATTGTTTTGGAGTTTACAGAGATGGTCCTTATGGCTCCGGAAATCAAAAAAATGTTCCCGGGGGCCGTCATTTTTGCCTCGGAGCATGATGTCACTTTCTTAGGTCAGCAAAGGGCATATGAGACGGCAAAAAACTATTTAAGGAAGCTTTTGCTGTCTGTACGGTATAAAGTTCGGAAAAAGAATGAATTGTACGCATTGAGGTATTGTGATGTAGTAATGCCGCATAATCCAAAGGATCAGAAGCTGCTCACGGACAATGGTGTGCCAAAGGAGAAGACATTTGTACTTACGCCCTATTTTTACAGCAAGCCTGTTTTACGGCAGGTAAGCGGCAGAGACATTTTATTTTATGGCGCCATGGGACGAGCCGAGAATTGTGAAGCGGTTCTTTGGTTCCTGGACAGAGTTATGCCAAGGCTTTCTGATTTGGATGTTCGGTTTGTGGTTTTGGGGGCCAATCCCCGGCAGTGTATATTGGACCGTCAGTCAGAGAACGTGATTGTGACAGGTTTTGTAGAAGACATTTCCCCTTATTTTGAAACCTGCATGTGTATGGTAGTTCCGCTGCAAAACGGCGCAGGAATTAAGATTAAGGTTTTGGAGGCCCTGGCGGCGGGAATACCGGTATTGACCAATCAGATAGGAATAGAAGGAATTGCTGCCAGAGCAGGACAGGAGTATCTTCACTGTGAACTGCCGGAGGAATATGAAAGAGATATACGCGCAATGTTGGATGGCAGTATGGATTTGCAGGAAATGTCGAGTAATGCCGTAAAGTTTATGAGAGAGAATTATAATTTGGAACAGGCTTTGGAGGATTATAAGCATTGTATGAGAGAGACAGTTTTAAACAAAAGTATCTGACACGAGGGGCAATTACGGCGCGGGCGGATTACAACAGGTCATTCTTTTATCTGGCGTATACGCTGTATTTTGTAGCGGATTATGTGGAATTGTACACATCCGTAAGCGCTCAGGGGCTGTTGAAGTTCCTGCATTTGTGCAAATATGGCTCCTATGGCATTTTCCTTGGGATTGTCATGTGTGGACTTTTGGCAGGTAAAAAGACTCCTACCCTGAAGACGCTGGGCTGGCTGATTTTGTTGGCTGCGATTGTGTATCAGGTGGTGATTCATAAATCCAACTCCGTCATGATGGTTCTGATTATCAGTTTTGCCTTCGGAGAGGATGACATTCGGGAATTTGCGGTATGGAATCTATGGATGAATGTAATCATGTACACTTTGACGCTGCTTGCGGTGCCTGCGGGGTTGAGTGAGAACGTGCTGTGGACGGATGACCCAAAACTTGGGGTTATGCGTGTCCGGAATTCTCTTGGGTTTAATTATCCCGGGCAGCTGGCAATGTCTCTTACGCCCATAGTTTTCTTATACTATTATCTGCGGGATCGGAAGATAACCATATTTGAGAATATCTTCTGGGTGGTAATTCTGGGAATGGCATTTGCGTTCAGCCAGACAATTATGCCAATTCTTGTGGCCATTGGTTTTATTGTATTTTTTAATATTGCCAACATAAGAGAGAAAGTAAACAATTCCGGAAGAGAACAGAAGAAGCGTTTCATTCCTTATATTGCATATATTTGCGCGGGAGCCACCTTTTTGTTGACTTGGCTTTATGACAGGGGAGTTTCTATTGCGGTGGTGGTAAATTCTCTGATTTCGGGCAGGCTGCACTTGAATTGGGAAGGGGTCCGGCATTTTGGCATTACTCTTTTTGGGTCAGGATATAAAAACGGCACCTCTCTTGGGTGGTACCTATATTTGGATTCTGAATATTTTTATATGATAATCTCAAACGGTATCCTGTATACTTTGGCTGCTCTGTGGATGTGGAAGGCTGTAATCGAATGGTCTGTCAGGAAAAATGACAGGGTGATGACGTTGATATTCTGCTTTATGGCCGTAAACGCCATTGTCAACAACGGTATTTTTAACCTTTTGTTTTTACCCTTTATTATTGTTCTGTATCCATCGGTGGAGCACAAATTAATGAAATATAGTACATAAGGAGAGTTGATAATGAAGATTTTGTATTTGACAACATTGCTTAAGATGACATGGGAAGAGCGCAAAAGTAAAAAAGCGATTATTATCGTTGTACTTTGCGTTGTATTTATGTCGATTGCGGGGGTGATGGCTATCCGGAAAGGCGTTTCCGAGCGGAAAACGGAATTGGCGGAGTACCAAATTGCATGTACCAATTATGAAAAGAATCTGACAGAAATGGAAACTTCTCTCGCCGCCCTTCAGGCTAACAAAGAAACGCTGCAGACTCAATATGACACACAAAAAGAATACTGTGAGGAATCCATTTATATGAAGATGGATGGTAATGCCTTTTATCAGGGGGATATTCGATACTCCATTACGACATCGTCCAATCTTGGATATTTGAACAGTGCATTGATGGGATATATTAATGGCACAGCGTTTCGAGAGAGTCTTGCCAAACAGTTTGGAAAAACGGATAGTACCTATTTAAAGGAAATTATTATTTGCTCGGCCTCTAATAATGTCTTATTGATTACAGTTTATCATTATGATAAAGAATTGGCAGAGCAGTTGTTGGAACTCGTGGATAAGACACTTAGCAAATATGTTCCAACCATTGAAAAGACACATGGTGAATTTACATTAACGTTAATGGAGCAGTCCGTTTCCGAAAAGGCTGATATCGCTATTGTAAATACACAGAACAGCGCGCTTAATAGCCTTCGTACCTATACCTCGTCCCTGGCGGATGCGAAGAACTCAATTTCAAAAAAGGAGCGGGATATTGAGTTTTATAAGGAGGAAAACCTTCCGGAAGAAGTGTTCCCGTTCTCAGTTATGGAAATGATCAAAAGAGAAGCCGCTTTTATGGTCATGGGTATCATTCTGGGAATTTGTCTGTTGGTATTCCGCATGTTTTTGCGGGTAATGTTGGGCAAGACAATTTCTAATTCAGATTATTTTGCGTCGCTGAACTTAAATGTTTTAGGTGACTACAGAGAGAAGACACAAGAAGAACTTACGGCCGAAAAAATTCAACGGCAGATTAGTTTATATACAATCCGGTTTCAGGCCCAGGATATATATCTGAATGATTTGACTCAGGATAATTTCTCCAAAACCTTTCTGGAACAGTATCAAGGCAGCCAGGAACAGGGAGCGGTAATTTCCTGTGCGGAGCCAGGGGAAAGTGAAGAGCTGGTTCAACGGAATATGATACAGAGCGGAAATATACTGTTTGTGATCAGATTTGGTGAAACTACTTATGAGAGATTTGAGGAATTGTATAACATTTGCAGGCAGTTTGATTTGAAGGTGGTTGGTGTGATTGTGGCAAAATAACCAGGATACTATATGGCGGTAGGATTTAATACTATGAAGAAACAGCCTTTATTAAATACATATGTAAATAATTTTAATATGGATGAAACGGTGCAAAGAATTGAAACCCTTATCAGTGAGGGGAGAAAATCCTATGTTGTTGCCGTTAATGTGGATGTGATAATGAAAATTGAAGCGGATTCCTATTTGAAGGAAATTGTTGATAAAGCGGATATCACGCTTGTAGATGGGAAACCGCTTATCTGGATTTCCAGGCTTCACCATAACACAATAAAAGTTAAGATTTCGGGTTCGGATCTTGTTCCTGTTCTGTGTGCTAAGGCCGCAAATGCCGGACACTCTGTTTTTATCATAGGAGGAAAAGAAGGCGTGGCTGAAAAAGCGAGGAAAAGGCTGGAAGAGAAGAATCCAAATATTAAAATTGTCGGAACATATGCGCCGCCCCTGGGATTTGAAAAAGATGAGGCTGAACTCAATAGAATCAATGACATTATTTCAAGGGCTCATCCAGACCTCCTGATTGCCTGTTTCGGATGTCCAAAACAGGAAAAATGGATTTATGAGAATTATCAGAAGTATGACGCAAAGGTATCCCTGTGCGCTGGGGCCACGGTTGACTTTATGGCAGGGCATATCAAAAGGGCGCCCCGTTGGATGAGCGAGCATGGTCTGGAATGGTTCTATCGGTTCTTACAGGAGCCCAGGAGAATGTTTCGGAGATATTTTGTAGACGACATGAAAATTATAAAACTGGTAATAAAATATTGGAAAAAACGGTAGATGAAAAATCAAAAGGAAGCGGTGGTTAATGTTGGAAGAGAAGTTACAAAGGCATATTATCCTGCTGATGACCAGATATCCTGTATTACAGTCAGTGAGGCAGGAGATAATTGACGCATACCTGATTATGGAAAATTGTTTTGCCCATGACGGCAAATTGCTGATAGCCGGAAACGGAGGTTCGGCGGCGGATTCGGAGCATATTGCGGGAGAGTTGATGAAAAGATTTCTCATTCCCAGACCTGTAAATTCTGATTTTGCCATAAAATTAAAGGAAGTTGACTCCATACGGGGAACTGTGCTGGCTGAGAGTTTGGAATGTTCTCTGATGGCAATTCCTCTTGTAACCCATGAAGCTTTGTCCACAGCCTATATGAATGATGTCGGCGGTCCGGGAGTTTTTGCGCAGCAGTTATTTGGCTTTGGAAGGGGCGGGGATGTATTTTTAGGTATTTCCACCTCAGGAAACAGTGAAAATGTAATAAATGCCGCTGTGGTTGCCAGGGCTCTTGGCATGAAAGTCATTGGATTAACCGGAGCAGGGGGTGGGGAACTTGCTGCTCTGGCAGATGTTGTGGTGAAAGTGCCGGAGAAGGAGACCTACATGATACAGGAATTGCATTTGCCCATTTATCATTCCTGGTGTATGATGCTGGAGGACAGGTTTTTTGGACATGAAAAATGAATCTTTTAAAACCGTAAATACATTATTCTGGTCCATTGCTGCGTCAATATTCGGTTATGTGATCAGTTTTTTTGTCACGCCCTATGTATCTGGAAAAATGGGGATTGAAGCGTATGGATATGTCACCTTGACCAAGACAATTGTGGAATATGGGACATTGTTTTCCACTGCCTTAAATTCATATGCTGTGAGATTTATCGGCGTGGAATACCACAAGGAAAATTATAATAAAGCAAATGGATATTTTAGTTCTCTTTTGATTGCCAATTGTGTTCTGGGACTTTTTGTTCTGTCAGCGGCGGTGGTATTCGCCTTACATATTCATTCTTTTCTGAGAATCCCTGTGGAATTATTGTCTGATGTCAGAAAATTATTTGTTTTATCGTTTATCAACTTTGTGATTACTGCCATAATGGCTGTCTTTTCCGCAGCGGCATATCTGAAGGATAAGCTTGGACTTTATTACTTCTTCAGGACATTGGGATATATGGGGGAGGGATTGTCGCTTATACTTCTATTTCACTTTTGCGATGTTAGCTTATACTTTATAGGGATAAGCTATATTGTGGACTCTCTGATTATTTTGGGCTCAAGAATTGGGATGACACAAAAACTGACGCCGGAGCTTCGCTTTCACAGGCGTTTGTTTCAATTTGCGCTGGTAAAGGAACTGGTGCTGAATGGGATTTGGAATTCTGTAAACGCATTGGGCAATATTTTAAACTCTGGATTGGATATTATGATAACAAATTTGATGCTTTCTTCAACAGATTTGGGACGATTGGGAGTAGTAAAAAATTTCCCGATGATGTTTGTTATGGTTTACCAGGTGACAGCGCAGTTATTCCAACCGGCTTTATTAAAGTATTACGCGCAAAATGACAGGGAGAAATTAAAGAGTACATTAACTTTTTCAATGAAAATATCAGGATGGGTTACATATATTGTGTTTGCCGGTTTTGTGGCAATCGGTGAAAATTTCTATCGGCTGTGGCTGCCCGGTGAAGACGCGAAAACATTATATATTCTGACCATATTGGCATTGCTTCCCAATGCGTTTGAGGGAATTATTTATCCCTGCTATTATATTTACACCCTGTATGTAAAGAATAAGATTCCATGTATGATAACAGTGATATGTGGAATTTTAAATGTGGTCAGTATGTATTTTCTGATTAAGAATACCTCCCTGGGGATTTATGCGGTATTGGCTACAACGGTGATTGTAATGGGAATAACATCATTTATTACTAACCCTGTTTATATGTGCGGCTGTTTAAAGGAAAGCAAGGGTTTTCTCTATAAAACAATAGTAAGGGGAGCCTTCAGCTGTATTGTTATGAGTATCCTTATGGGCGGGGTAGGAAGATATTTGGCCCCAGGCACATGGGTGGCTTTGGGGGGAGTCATTGTCATAATGGTATTGATTGGAAGCAGTGTCTATTTTCTGTTAATGTTTGATGGGGAAGAGAAAAAAATGCTCCTCAACAAAATTTTCACACGGCGGTAAAGGATGGCGGCATTGTAACGGCACCGGAATAATAAGCTTTAAGCCGGTCAATCTCCTCCGGGATTAAAGCAGCGGCAAAGGTTATGGCTTTTTTCAGTTCTTCCGGGCAGACATCATAATATAACGCGTCAAGAGGATATGTTAAAAAGTCATAGGATTCTATGAAGAAAACGTAAAATAATTCCGCCTGTGCGGTTGCAATCCAATGACCTGCCTGTATGCCATTTATGGCAATGCAGACGGGGAGTTGGATTAGCAACCCACAGGTGGAAATAGTTTTGGAATGTTGCTTATGCGGCAGCAGATAAGTGAGATATGTCAGGGGGCAGGGATAATTCATCCCTGCCCCCTTCGCGTTTCGGTTTGAACAGCAGAACTTATTGTGAAATGGTGATTCTCTCCAACCTGGTGCCAAGCCTGCTGAGCAGTTCATTTGTAATGGTTCCGCACTGCCCGGCAACCTGGCTGGCAGTGATTTCTTTTATTCCGGATTTGCCGATGAGTACGGCAATGTCACCTGCCTGGACCTTGGGGATATTGCTGATATCCACTATGGTCTGATCCATACAGACTCTTCCGATAATGGGAGCGCGGTATCCGTCAATGAGCACACTTCCTTTGCCATGGGACAATTCCCGGGGCAGGCCGTCCGCGTAACCAATGGAAAGGGTGGCAATGCGCATATCATGACTGGCAGTATAAGCCAGGCCATATCCGGCGGCTTCTCCCTCATATAATGCCCTGACAGAAACCACTCTTGCTTTGAGAGACAGGACAGGCCGCAGATAATCCCACCATAGATTATAGTCGTCTTCGGTGCTTAAGAGTCCATAAAGAGCAATGCCTGGACGGACATAATCCGCTGCCAGTGCCGAAGGCGGCATTTGGCCCTTGGCGGTATTGGGCAAATGATGTGTTTCCTGTTCGGGCGCAGGCAGCAGGTTCAGGATGCCGTAGCTTGCCAGCATATGCAGTCCTTTGCATTCATATCCCTGGTGTTCCAGAATATTCACTACCTGATAAAAGGCCTGAATCTGATTTTCGGTAAATTCCCTGTCTGAGGGCACAAGGGAATCGGAGGCGGATAAATGTGTAAAGATTCCGTCTATTTTTAAATGCTTCATCTTATATATGGCAAGAAGTTCTTCAATATTTTCGCAGCGTACTCCCAAGCGGTGCATTCCCGTGTCAACTGCCACATGGACGTGAAGTATATGTCCTGACTGTTCCAATACTTTGGCATAGGCATAATCTATCACGGCCTGGGTCAATTGATAGTACACAAGCAGGGGCAGATTGGCAGGGGCGGTATATCCCAAGACCAGTATTTCCCCCTGAATTCCGGCCTTTCGCAATTGGATTCCTTCAGAAAGGCAGGCCACACAGAAAGCATTTACACCCAACTGGTTCAGCAGCCGGGAGATGAGAACATCGCCGTGACCATAGGCATTGGCCTTTACAGCCGGCATCAGGCGACAGCTTTGGGGCAGGCGGGAACGAAGGAATTCCACATTATGAGTTAAAGCGGAGGCATCTAACTCTATCCAGGCACGGGAAACGGGGGACATCTCAGTGTCCTCCTGAGAGGGCGGGGGATCGGCCCTCCTCTGATTCTGCTCCAAAGCAGGGGAGAATAAGTCACTGCTTTTTTGAGAATCAGAAGGGGTATCAAAGGAAAAGGCTTCCTCACTTTCCTGTGAATCTTCACCTTCCTCGAAAATGTAGGGGGCATCCTCTTTCCTGGGTTCCTGCAATGGAGACTCCTCTTTTATGTCATATTCTTCCTGGGGCAGCAGAAGGAAATTTCGTTTCTTGTAGGATTCGGACATGGGGAGGGGGCTGCCGGAGGGCACGGAGTCATGGGAAACTGTTTCGTCCGGTTTAGGTTCTTTGGCCGATTGGAAAATGGGCAGGAACTTTTCGTCCAGATATACAATAAACAGTGACGCGGCCACAGAAAGGAATGTGACTGCCAGGTAGTGGGTCACGCTGTTGTCAACCAGAAGTTCTGTCTGACGCAGTATTTTGGCAAGGGCACGTACCACCACGATAACCCCAGGGTGCAGGATATAAATCCATGTGGAGACAGTGCGGCATATTTTAGAAGGTTCCTTCGGCACACAGAGCAGGCACTGATATAGGAAGAACATGGTGGGAACCAGTGCCAGATACATGCTGTCATGTCTTTGCAGCTCAAAATGCCGCAGCGTGAATGCCTCTATGGTCATTACGGAAAAAGAAAAGGTCAAACCCCAGATACAACCAATGAGAGGATTTTTTTCGGGAGCATTCGCCCGGCGTTCTTCCAGAACGGACATCCACATGCCCAATACAAGAAACAGCGGCGCAATAAACAATCCGTTGCGGGTATAGGAGAAAATCTGGAAGCCAAATTCGTATGCCGCATTCAGAAAGGGAACTTTTTGTGTCAGGCCGAAATAACTGTCTCCAAAGAGTCCAATGATATAAAGGACGGCGGTTATGGCAGTCATCACCCGCAGACTCAGCCGGCGGCTCATCAGGAAAACCAGGAGCATTCCTATGATACAGGCGGGGAAGTACCATAAATGATAAAAGGTGCCGTCAAAGATGAGCATCCGGAGGATACCGCCGAAAGTGATACCCTGGTAGTGCTTGGCGTAAATGCCAATGGGCAGGTAAATCAGGATGCAAAGGGCATAGAACAGTGAAGTTTTCCGCAGGTATTTTATGAGCTTCGGGCCGTTTTTATTGGATGGGTACAGGAAGGCAGACGCTGCGAACTGACCTGTTACCATGAAGAAAAAGGGGACTACGATTCGGGCCAGAACTCTGGTCAAAAAGAAATCCGCCCCATCACTGACGGATGAAAGGGCAGAAGTGTGGTTTGTGATGGCCAGCAGGGCGACAATCACCCTGAAACGGTCAAGCCATCCATAGTTTTGTCTGGTACGCATTTGTCATCCTCCGTTTCTTTCTAAATAAAATGCCCTTCCCAGGGCGCTCCAACAGGGAAGGTGACATGTCATGCCGCCTTCCCGTTGATTCCTGCGGGCAATGAGCCAAGCGGATGTGCCAGCATCCATTTGGCGAATGCCGCAAGGGTCACATACCCCGCTGCTTGCAGCGCTACAAGCTTGAGTCCCGTTGCTTGCAGCGGGGTTGTTGATTGCGCTGGGGGAATCAAGTATCATAAAGTTTACGATATGGCCAGTTCAATGATTTTGGTCAGGACTTCCCGGAAAGAGTACCCTGCGGCTTTCATCATGCTGGGGAACCGGCTGTGTTCCGTAAAGCCCGGAATGGTATTGGCTTCGTTAAATATGATTTTGCCCTTGGGTGTCAGGAACATATCTATTCTGGCAAACCCCTGGCATCCCAGCGCTTTATAGATACAGGAGGCAGCTTCTTTAATCTCTGCGGCTTTGGCGGAGGAAATTCTGGCAGGAACATGGATGGAGGAAGTTTTCAGGGTATATTTTTCCGTAAAATTAAAAAATCCGCCGGATAATTCAATTTCATCCACTTCCCCGATGATAAGTTCTCTATTGCCCACCACGGCGCATCCGACTTCAAACCCGTCAATGTTTTCTTCTATAATTGCCTGGTTGTCATATTGGAAAGCCAGAGAGACGGCTTCTGATAACTGTGCCGCTTCCATAACCTTGGTGACACCGTAGGAAGAACCTGCCTTAACAGGTTTCACATAGAGAGGGTAGCCCACTTTGGCGGCAAAAGATTCTATACTGTCCATGGAGGTATCCTCTTCCAGTACCATGGATTGAGGAATATGGACACCGGCCAGGTTTACCAGTTTGTGCGCTCTGTCTTTGTCCATACAGAGGGCGGAAGCCAGAGTGCCGCAGCCTGCAAGAGGGATGCCCGCCAGTTCCAGCATTCCCTGGAGTGTGCCGTCCTCGCCGTTTCTGCCGTGAAGCACGGGGAATGCCACATCAAAGGGAATACGCTCAACCCCCTCTTCCTTTAGCAACAGCAGGCTGTGCTCCCCATGGTTGGGCGAAAGCACGGCGGGGGTACAATGGGAGGAACTATGCCAGGTATCATCCAGCAGTTTATCTATGGGGCCGTCATAATAGTACCATAGGCCCTCTTTTGTTATGCCAATCATTATGGGACAATATTTTTCTCTGTCCAGGTTCAGAATAACACCGGAAGCGGAAGATAGAGATACGCTGTATTCAGAGGAACAGCCGCCGAAAAATACGGCGATTTTTGTTTTTTTCATATTTATATTCCTGTGCCTTTCCTTAACCTGCGGGAACAAGGCCGCAGGCACATATTTTTTCATTTCTTTATCCTACAACCAAAGCCTGGAAAAGTAAAGAGCAGGAAGCTTAAAACTTTCTTAAGGTTGTACTTTGTGGTAACAGTTCAGACACCCCTCCCGCGAAGTCAAAATCGCGTTTCTGTGCGATTTTGCGAGACTTTCGGGCGCCAAAACGCATTTTTTGCGTTTTGTGTGCATCTACGTAACAGTTCAGTGACCTGTCTGAACTGTTACACTTTGTGTCACTGGTCACTTGTGGCACCGCAAGGAGGCAGGAGAAGTCCAAATGGTTATTCATAGTATGATTGAACTGTAATCATGATACAAGATCGTCACTTCTGGGACATAATGTGACCTTGTACTGGGGAAAGTAATCTGCTATAATAATGTGAAATTTGAGGAAAGGTACGGTGATGGATATGATTCGGAAAAAGATGTCAGTGCTTTGCGGTTTACTGGCAATGGGAGTGGTATTGGCAGGCTGTGCGGCCAAGACGCCATTGGATGCCGGGAATCCTGTCACGATTGAAGTGTGGAATTATTATAATGGAAATCAGCTTACGGCTTTTGATCAACTGGTAGAAGAATTTAATGAGACGGTGGGAAAAGAAAAGGGGATTATTGTGAGAAGCAGCAGCCAGGGCTCGGTAAATGATCTTGAGACGAATGTGCTTGCTGCTTTGCGTGGAGATGTGGGAGCGGCGGATGTGCCGGATATTTTTATGGCATATGCGGATACGGCGTATACGGCAGATCAAATGGGCGGTATTGTGAATTTAAAACAGTATCTGACAGAGGAAGAAATAGGGACTTATATAGACAGCTATATCAGGGAAGGGGATTTTGACGGCAATGGTGAGATTAAGATTTTTCCCATGGCCAAATCAACGGAAGTGCTGGTTCTGAACAAGACGGACTGGGATAAATTCGCTGAAGAAACAGGGGCAAGCTATGAGGACATGGCGGATATGGAGAGCCTTGTGGAAACGGCCCGGGCGTATTATGAGTGGACAGACGCCAAGACTCCTGAGAAGGAAGGGGATGGCAGGGCTTTGTTTGGCAGAGATGCCATGGCAAACTATATGCTCATTGGCAGTATGCAGCTGGGGACAGAGCTTTTTCAGGTGTCGGACGGGAAAATGACGCTGCATTTTGAGAAAAGTGTTATCCGCAAATTATGGGACTGCTACTATGTTCCCTTTGTAAAGGGATATTTTGCGGCCAGCGGACGTTTTCGCAGCGATGATATTAAAACAGGAAATATCATAGCCTTTGTGGGGGCTTCCTCTGGGGCGTCTTTTTTTCCAAGTGTGGTGAGCATAGATGACAAGACCAGCTATCCCATAGAAATGGAGGTCCTTCCCTGCCCCGGATTTGCCCAGGGAGAAGCGTATACGGTGCAGCAGGGGGCCGGGATGGTGGTGACGAAGGGAAGCGAAGCGGAAATATATGGTGCCGTAGAATTTCTGAAATGGTTTACGGCGGATAAACAGAATATTTTGTTTTCCGTGCAGTCGGGGTATCTTCCGGTGAAAAAAACGGCCAATGATAAGAGGGCGATTCTGGAAAGCGGCGCTGAAATTACGTCTGGCATGGAAAAGACGCTTTCAGTGGCGGTGGACATGGTGAACAACAATCAGCCGTATACTACAAGGGCATTTGCGGAGGGGACGAAAGCCCGTAATATACTGGAATATGCCATGAGTGACAGAGCGGCCAGGGACCGTGCGGTGGTGAAAGAGCGATTGGAGGCAGGGCAGAGTTTGGAAGAGGCAAGCGCAGAATTCTGCACGGACGGTTATTTTGAACAATGGTATGCGGAAACGCTGGCACAGCTACAGGAATTTGAAAACAAATGATGGAGGTGGAAACGGTGGCTGTAAAGCGCAAAGACAAGACGATATTTCGTGAGATATTGCGGCCTCTGTTAAGTGTATTGGCGCTTGAAATGCTGTTTATGATGGGGGCCATTTTGTTGGGCGGTGTTATCGACAGATTGAATCAGAACGCAACGGATATGCTGGCCCAGAAGACAGAAAACAGAAGTAGTTATCTGTTGGGAGAAATGATTGGAAGCTGGTCGGATTTGGAGCTTTTGTCGGAGGAGATAGATGCCAAAGTTCAGGAGCGGATGAACCAGGGGCTTTTGGCCCTGACAGATTTAAGTGAAAACAGTTCGGCAACCACAGATTTATTAAAGGATATGGCGCCAAGCCTGATTAATACCATGTACAATAAAAAGATTTCCGGTATTTTTGTTATCTTTCATACGAAGGGACTGGAAGAGGAGGATGTACCGGAAGCCATGCAGGGGATTTACCTGAGGGATTTGGACCCCAGGGCAGCGCCGTCGGAGAGGAATGCGGATCTGCTGTGGGAAAGGGCGCCGGTGGATTTGGTGAGAGCCGGTTATATTGCCACGGATGCCGGATGGCAGCCGGCCTTTTCGAGAGAGGACAGCGTGGAGAAGGATTATTTCCGGAAGCCCTTTCAGGCGGCATATACTGATGAAGACAAGCTGAACGAAAAGGAGTATGGGTATTGGACAACGGAGCCTTATATCCTGTCAGGGGATGGCCGGACTGCCATATCTTTTTCCGTTCCGCTGCTGTTGGAGGATGGAACCATATATGGCGTTCTGGGAGTGGAACTGCTCACCGATTACGTGGCATCACTTTTGCCGGCATCGGAACTTTTAGAGGAGCAGCAGGGGACATATCTGCTGGCGGCGGCATCGGGGGAGGGGACTTCGCTTACGCCCATTGTGAGTTCCGGAGTTGCCATGAATCTTGCGGATGCGGGACAAAAGCGCTTTACTCTGTTGGAGGAAGGATATGCCCAGGATGAGAAAGGCGAATACTACGCTGCCGCAAAGAAGCTGGGCTTATACAGTAACCATGCGCCTTTTGAGTCGGACCAGTGGTATTTGCTGGGAATTGGATCTAAAAAGAGTCTGTTTGAATTTTCCAGGCAGATACAGAAGGTTCTGTTTTTCTCTGTGATACTGACATGTATTGTGGGGCTGGCCGGAATTGTGTATGCCAGTTACAAGCTCTCGAAGCCCATTCAGCGGTTGTCGGAGGAAGTGGCAAAGGCACAGAGCGACAACAGCCTGCCGGAGCTGTCTGCCACTGGGATACGGGAGATAGATCGTTTTGCCGATTCCATTTCCCGCCTGGGACGTGAGGTGGTGGCCTCATCCACCCGCCTGTTGAGCATAATTGATATGGCCAGTGTGGAGATGGCGGGGTATGAGCTGCGGCGGGGCATCGAGAGGGTATATGTGACAGACAACTATTTCCCTTTATTGGGGGTGCGGGGAGTGGACAGCAAGAGTCTGACTCCTGATGTCTTTCGGGAATGGCAGGAGAAACTCCACAGTTCGCTGGATCATTTTGAGCTGGAGGACGGAAGTGTTGTATACAGTGTACATCAGGAGGATGGCAGTATTCATTATATACGTTCCGAACATCAGGAAAAGGAGGGGCGGCAGATTGGGCTGATTGAGGATGTGACGGTTTCCACTCTGGAAAAAATGCGCATTGAGAAGGAGCGTGATACGGACAATCTGACAAAACTATACGCAAGGCGAGGATTTCAGCGGGAGGCGGAAGTGCTTTTTTCCAGGCCGGAGGTTATGAAACACGCAGGGCTTCTGATGATAGACCTGGATAATCTGAAGACTACCAATGACAGGTTCGGGCATAATTTCGGTGATTTGTACATTCAGACCGCAGGAAAGTGTTTTTTGGATAATACGCCGAAACATACGGTGTGTGCCCGCATGTCGGGAGATGAGTTTATTTTGTTATTTTACGGGTATGACAGCAGGGAAGAAATCCGGGAGAAGGTGGAGGCGCTGTATAAAGCCATACGTGAAGTGGCTTTTATCCTGCCCAATGGAGATAATATGGGGTTAAGCGCCTCAGGCGGGCTGGCGTATTACCCTGATGACAGCGGAGAATTGCCGGAGCTGATGAAATTTGCTGATTTTGCCATGTATCAGGTGAAGGAGTCCAGGAAAGGGGAGTACAGGGAATTTGAACAGGAGGTCTACACACAGTATCTGCTGCGGAATCAGAGCAGGCTGGAGCTTTGTAAGGCGCTGGAGACACAGGATATTAATTATTTCTTTCAGCCTATTTTTGAGAGCAGAGAGGGAAGGGTGTATGCTTATGAAGCTCTTATGCGTGTGAATCTACCTACGCTGCGCTCTCCGGAAGTCATGCTGAGACTGGCGAAAGAAGAAGGGCGTATGCATGATATTGAGTATATCACCATGTTCCGGGCCACAAGCTGTTATCGGAAGCTGCTGGAAGAGGGAGAGGTATCAAAAGACGCGCTGCTTTTTATTAATTCCATCGCCAATGAAAGAATGACAGAAGAAGAGGAAGAACAATACCATATATTATATAAGGATATTCAGGATCGTGTGGTTGTGGAGATTACGGAAGCAGAGCATCTGGATATGGAGCTGATTAACAAAAAAAGTCAGGTGAAAGGATTTTCCGGAATCTATGCGCTGGACGACTATGGAAGCGGTTATAACAGTGAAGTAAATCTGCTGAAACTCAATCCAAAATATGTTAAGGTGGATATTACCATAGTGCGGGATGTGGATAAGGATGCCAACAAGCAACAGATTATCAGCAATATTGTCAATTATGCCCACAAAAGGGATATGAGGATCATTGCCGAAGGATTGGAGACGGCAGAGGAGCTGAGAAAGGTTTTGGAGCTTGGGGTGGATTTGCTGCAAGGGTATTATCTTGCGAGGCCGGGAGAAAAGCCGCCGGCAATCAACGAAGAGGCTCTCGGAACAATCAGGGAGTATTGGGGACAGCGGGAATCATAAGCGCTGTCCTTTTTTATAATTTTTTTATTCTTATATATTCTCCAATTTATATACTAATAACAAAAATGTGGTATAATGTTGACACTGAAGGGCATTGTGTCAACTTCTGATTCCATGTGCGCTAAGGCGCACAAAATCATGGTATAATGTTGACACTGAAGGGCATTGTGTCAACTGTTGATTCCATGCGCGCTAAGGCGCGCAGGATTATGGTATAATGTCCGCAAAGGGCAGAGCCAAGCGTCCAAAGACGCAACTGCCAAACTTGTTTGAGCAGATGCTTCTTTGGACATTTGGCGAGCGAAGCGAACCCGAAAAACAGAAGGTTTTTCGGGTCTCTGCCGATACGCTTACTACATGGACCTGGAGGAGTTAATATGAAATTTAGAACAAGGCTGCAGGTAACTTTTATCACTATCATTGTTCTGCCATTAGCTTTGACCATCCTGGCTTTTTGCGGGATTGGTGTGTATCTGATGAATGTCCAAAAGGGTTTTCCCATTGTGAAGCCGGATTATACAGCCTTGGCGGAAAATATGCAGGAGGCGGTAGAGACAACGGACAGAGCGTTTTACTATCTGCAAGATCAGATAGAGGAGGATGCGTCCCAATTGGCGGATAAGAATTACCTGAATATGGTAAATTCTCAGATTGCCCGGCGGACCACATACATTATTGTAAGAAAAGGAGATCAGATATATTATGCCGGGAATGAAGAAGCGGCAAAGGCGATTTTTCACAAGCTTCCCGGGTATCAGGAACGTGATGTTTCAGAGGATTCCGGAATCTACTTTGACGATTTGGATAAATATGTAAAACAGCTGGATTTTCGTTTTCCTGATGGAAGTGAAGGAAGCGCGTTTGTGGTTACAAAGGTGAATTCGCTCATTTCGCGTCATTTACTTATTGACATGTTTGTGGCTATTTTTCTGATTTTGATGTTTACCAGTCTCATGTTGACATGGTGGATTCATAGAGGAGTGTTTCATCCGATTAATGAACTTAATATTGCCATGCGCAAGATAAAGGAGGGTAATTTTGAATACACTTTGCAGACGGACGCCAAGGGCGAAATAGGAGATTTGTACCGAAATTACGAGGATATGCGTCTAAGGCTGAAGGAGAATACGGAGGAAAATGAGGAGAGTGAGAAGCAGAACAGGGAGCTGGTGAGCAATATATCCCATGATTTGAAGACACCTATTACGGCCATCAAGGGATATGTGGAAGGAATTATGGACGGTGTGGCGGACACGCCCGAGAAAATGGATAAGTATATTAAGACAATATATAACAAAGCGAATGATATGGAGAGGCTTATCAATGAATTGACTTATTATTCCGGTATTGACAACAATCGAATCCCTTACAATTTTCATCGAATTAATGTAGCGGATTATTTTGGGGATTGCGTGGAAGAGGTGGGGTTGGATTTGGAACAGAAAAATATAGAGTTAAACTATTCTAATCTTTCAAGACCTGATACAATTGTCATTGCGGACCCGGAGCAGATGAAGAAGGTAATTAATAATATTATCAGCAACAGTGTAAAATATATGGATAAGCCCCGGGGAGTGATAGATATTCGGATTCTGGATGAGGTGGACTCCATACGCATTGAGATTGAGGATAACGGAAAAGGCATTGCCCAAAAGGATCTGCCCAAGATTTTTGAACGTTTTTACAGAACGGATGCCTCCCGCAATTCCGCTCAGGGCGGCAGCGGCATTGGCCTTTCCATTGTAAAGAAGATTGTGGAAGACCATGGAGGATATATTTGGGCCACCGGTAAGGAAGGAGAGGGGACTTGTATTAATTTTGTGCTTAGAAAATATATTGAGCTTCAGGATGGGCCTGAAGAACATTTAAATAAAAAGAGAGGTTAAAAGGAAAGGCAGGTTATTGGTATGAGCAGGATTTTGATTATTGAAGATGAGGTAGCCATTGCGGATTTAGAGAAAGATTATCTGGAATTGAGTGATTTTCAGGTGGATATATGTAACTCCGGAGATGAGGGTCTTGCCATGGCCATGAAGGGTGAGTATAATCTGGTGATTTTGGATTTGATGCTGCCGGGAATGGACGGATTTGAAGTATGCAGGAAGATTCGGGAGGAGAAAAATATTCCCATTTTAATGGTTTCCGCCAAGAAAAATGATATAGATAAAATCAGAGGCCTGGGCTTGGGGGCGGATGACTACATGACAAAACCATTCAGTCCCAGTGAACTGGTTGCCAGAGTGAAGGCGCATATGGCGAGATATGAACGTCTGGTGGGGACCAATCAGAAGCCTCAGAATGATATAGTGGAAATTCGGGGCATTCGCATTGACAAGACGGCTCGCCGAGTGTATGTAAACGGTGAAGAAAGAACCTTTACCACAAAAGAATTTGATTTGCTGACTTTTCTGGCAGAAAATCCAAATCATGTGTATACAAAGGAAGAACTTTTCCGGGAGATTTGGGATATGGACTCTATCGGGGACATCGCAACAGTTACGGTGCATATCAAGAAAATCAGGGAGAAAATAGAACCGGATACGGCAAAACCGCAATATATAGAGACCATTTGGGGGGTTGGGTATCGGTTTAAGGTGTAGGATTTTTCAAGTGAATGTCTGGAATCAAAACAGAAAGCGCAGGCCGGGAATCAAGGGAAGATTTCCGGTCTTATAGTATGGGTGAGGGAGATGTTTCCAAAAGAATTTTTAGAGAGAATGGAAAAGATGCTGGGAGGAGAATATGGAAATTTTCTGGAAAGTCTTGCCCAGGATAGATGTCAGGCGTTGCGGCTGAATCCGTCAAAGGTACGTGTGGATGGAAAGAACGCTTTACAGGTGCTGGGTGAGGAGAAAGAGGAGCAGGAGGAAATCACGGCTGCATGGAAACCGTTTCTGTCAAGGGTACCCTGGGAGGAAACGGGCTATTACTACCAAGCAGAAGATGCCCCCGGAAAGCATCCCTACCATGAAGCAGGGGTGTATTATATTCAGGAACCCAGTGCCATGGTGCCGGCAGCATTACTTGATGCGAAACCCGGGGAACGGATTCTGGATTTATGCGCAGCGCCCGGGGGGAAAAGCACACAGATTGCCATCAGGATGGAGGGAAGCGGCATACTGTTTAGCAATGAGATAAATCCTATGAGAGCGAAAGCTTTGTCGGAGAATATAGAGCGGATGGGCATTGGCAATGCCTGTGTTGTCAATGAAACCCCGGAACATCTGGCAGAGGTTTTTCCAGAATATTTCGACAGGATACTGGTGGACGCGCCCTGTTCGGGAGAGGGGATGTTTCGTAAAAACCAGGAAGCTTGTGAAGAATGGAGCCAGGAGAACGTAAAAATGTGTGCCGGGCGGCAGGATGGCATTCTGGAGCTTGCGGCAGGAATGCTTCGGCCGGGCGGCAGGATGGTGTATTCCACCTGTACTTTTGCGCCGGAGGAGAACGAAGGAAGTGTCAGCAGGTTTCTTCGGAAGCACAAAGACTTTGAATTGGTGGAGATTTCCGCCCTGGAGAAAGAACGGTATGGGCTGCAAGGGTGTGATGGGGAAGGAAGGTTTGTGGGGGAGGCGGTGAAAGGATTGGAGGGAACAATTCGTCTATGGCCCCACCGGATTCAGGGGGAAGGTCATTTTGCTGCTGTGATGCGGAAGGCAGGAGCTGCGGCGAAAGAGGAAGAAGCAGCGGAGCAGCCTGTGGAGCAGAAAGAGAACAATTCCCATAAAACAAAAGAACGAAAGGAAGCCCTGAATACGGCAGCAGGCGGAAAAATGGAAGGCATACTGCGCAGGGTGCCGGAGGAATTTGCGGCCTTTGTCCGTGAAAACTTGAAAGTGCCTGTGGAAGAGGCGCAGGTGCCTGCTGGAGAAGACTTACAGGTATCTGTCAAGGAAAAGTTGAAGATGCCCGTAGTGGAAGAAAAAAAATCATGTGACAAAAAGATTCTTCGGGGAAGTAGTGGGCAGACGGAAATGGAGGACATGTTGTACGCTCTGGGAACCATGACAGGGAGGAAGGGTGCCCTTCAGCTGGCAGGGTTTGGGGAGCAATTATATCTTGTGTCTGGGGGAATGCCGTCTTTGAAAGGACTGAGAGTGCTTCGGCCGGGGCTGCATCTGGGGGAAGTAAAGAAGAATCGTTTTGAGCCTTCCCATGCGTTGGCGCTGGCATTGCGGCCCTTTAGCGCGCTTCATAGATGGGATTTGAAGTCCGACGGAAAGGACATTTTATCCTATTTGAACGGAGGAACATTGGAAGCGGACGGAGAGAAGGGATGGTATCTCATTTGTGTGGATGGTTTCGGAATCGGCTGGGGAAAGCTGGCAGGGGGAATCATGAAGAACCATTATCCAAAAGGTTTGAGGGGGAAAGGGCGCTGAAGAGATTTCATTGCCCTTTTGCTATGAGGGATTCATGGAACAGAAAAGGGACCGGGAGGTGGTAACAGGGTGAAGACAGAGATTTTGTTTGAGGATGGAGATATTCTTGTGGTATATAAACCTGGGGGCATAGCGGTCCAGACGGCGAAGGCAGGCGAGCAGGATGTGGTCAGCGAATTGAAGAATTATCTTCGGAAAAATGGGCGCTCTCATAGCGGTTTCCCCAATGGGACCAATGGTGTTCCTTACCTCGGCATAATTCATCGTCTGGATCAGCCGGTGGAAGGTCTGCTTGTCTTTGGGAAAAATAAAAAGGCAGCGGCTGTTTTATCGGGGCAGCTGCAAAAATCTGAGGAAGATACATTTCATAAACACTACTATGGGGTGATTTGCGGACAGCCTGACGAAACAAAGGGAGAACTGGTGGACTATCTTTACAAAAGTAAAGAAAACAGAGCGGAGATAGCAACAGGACCTCATGTGCCGGGAGCAAAGAAAGCGGTGCTTTGGTATCGGACTCTGAAAAAGCGAAATAAAACCATACAGTCTACTCAGGGCCAGGAAGGGGAAATAAAAGAAACGCTGGGAAATACAGAGGATGAGACTGTGGGACAGAGCGGGGAAGCGCAGATTGCATTGATGGATATTCATATTCAAACAGGCCGTTTTCATCAGATCCGTGCCCAGCTGGCACATGGGGGAATGCCTCTTTTGGGTGACGTAAAATATGGAGGGGAAGAAGTGAAAGCATTGTCCCGGCAATGGAAAATAAATTATGTTGCCCTGTGCGCATACAGGCTTGTGTTTACTCATCCTCTTTCCGGGGAAAAAATGTGTTTTGAAGCAAAGCCCAGAGGAAGGGCGTTTTCCTTTTTTTCTCAGGAATGAAGTTACGAAAAAAGGCCATACTGTTACTATAAAAGTCCCTGAGCAAAGGTAGTGAAAATATGGCAGAAAATGTAAAAACAATCACGGAAAAAATAAAAGGCAATCGCATGGCAGTACTGCTCCTTTTGACGGGGGCAGTATATTTTTTCCTGAAATTTATTGCCCCTCTTGCGTCACCGGTGCTGGCGGCCATGTTATTTGTAACGATTTTCGGGCCCCTGCTTCAAAAAATGCAGAGCAGGTTAAAAATTCACAGGCAAGTGGGGGCACTGCTTCTGCTATTGCTTGGGTGTATTTTACTGGCAGTGCTGCTATGGTTGTTGTTTTCCTGGATTGTGGGAAGCATACCGGACTGGATAGGGATGCTTGACACATTGGAAGAGCAATTGGCGGCGATTGTCCATGAAATCTGCCATGTGGTGGGCAGGGCGCTGCGGATTGACAGCCAGTATCTGGAGGAGACCATATTGGCCAGAATACAAGAGGGGATAGATTATTTTCAAGGGCAGGTTTTGACCGGAGTACTTTCCCAGTCTCTGGAATATGTAAAACTGTTGGCCTCCATGGGAGGGTTTCTGGTTACTTTTCTTATTGCCACAGTACTGTTGGCGAAGGACTATGATGACATTATGAATCGTTTGCTGGACAGGGAAGAATGTCATGTATATCTGGAAATTGTATGTGGTATTATTCGCTATATTGCCACATATATAAAAGCGCAGTTTATCATTATGAGTATCATTGGCACATTGGCGGCGGCAGTATTGGGGATAATCGGGATAAGGAACGGAATACTGTGGGGGATATTGGCGGGAATCCTGGATGCGCTGCCTTTTATCGGTACAGGAATTGTGCTTGTACCTCTGGGAGTGCAGCAGCTTTTTGGGACTAATTATGTGGGAGCGGTGATTTGCCTTCTGCTGTATGTGGCTTGTATCTTTATCAGGGAGCTTCTGGAACCAAAACTTATCGGGAAACGGATAGGAGTTTCGCCAATAGCTATTTTGCTTTCTCTTTACGCAGGGATAAAGTTGTTTGGTTTGTGGGGAATCATAGGGGGGCCCTTGGGCTTTGTCATCATATATCAATCATCTTTAAGTCTGGAAAGAAGACGGATGGGGGATACGTCCCAATGAACAGGTTATAATTCAGCGTACTAAAGGGACGGCGGCTGGGGTGGGGGAAGCGCTGCTCGGCCCGGGCAACGCCTCTGGTCTAAGGGCGCCCTCAAGTGCTTTCGCAGAGCTTCCCCCACCCCAGCCGCCTGCGTTATCGCAAGTGTTTTTATGAAAGACAAAAAAGGTGTACTGATACCTGACTCTCCTAAAGAACAGAATGTAGTGTTACGCAATGGGGGGTGAAAAGGCTTGATTTTCAAGGTGTTGCAGACACGAAAATCCACAGGTGTATGGATGATTTCCTGATTCCCAATAGCGCCAAACCAGGTACTCGTTGTTGTAAAACTTTCGGATGTATCCCTTTCTCCGCCCCTTCCCCTGCTATAACCCAAAACCCACAAGCTGCCAGCATAACAGGCCAGTAACCTGTTTCATTGGCAGGCATTATGAAGAGAAAGAGTTGACAGGCTTCCGTAATAAGGTTATAGTAATGTTACAAAAGTACTGCTAAAGCAAAAATTGCCGCAGGCGGCAGTTAATAGAGCTGGTGTACCGTCATGGAGAGACCAGAACAAGTTCCCGCAAGCGGGACAAATCGCCATAAATGGCGATTGGAATAGGAGGAGACTTATGAGGATTTTACTTTTGCTGAGAGGTTCCGCAGGATGCGGAAAGTCCACATGGATTGAGAAGAACGGCTTAAAACCCTTTACGCTGGCGGCGGACGATATCAGACTATTATGCCAGAGCCCCATTTTGCAGGCGGATGGCACTCTGGGCATCAGCCAGAGCAATGACAACATTGTATGGAAAACCTTGTTCAGTATTCTGGAAGTCAGGATGCAGAGAGGGGATTTTACCGTTATTGACGCAACCAACTCCAAAACCGCAGAAATGAATCGGTATAAAGATATGTGTGCCACTTACCGCTATCGAATTTATTGCGTGGATTTTACAGGAATACCCATTGAGGAAGTGAAGAGAAGAAATGCCCAGAGAGAGGTCTATAAGAGAGTTCCGGAGAAAGTCATTGATACCATGTATGCCAGGTTTGCCACGCAGAAGATTCCTTCCGGCATTAAAGTGATAAACCCTGACGAACTGGACAGCATTTGGATTAAAAAATTTGACATGTCAGCCTATAAAAAGGTACATCACATAGGGGATGTGCATGGATGTAACACTGTTCTGCAAAAATACCTTGCGGATAACGGTGGTATCAAGGATGATGAGATGTACATATTTGTGGGAGATTACATTGACAGGGGCATTGAGAATGTGGAAGTCATTCAATTCCTTCTCTCTATCATGGACAGGAAAAATGTGCTCATGCTGGAAGGCAATCATGAGAGGTGGCTGTGGCTTTGGGCCAATGACTCAGTGGGCAGATCAAAAGAATTTGAACTGGTGACAAAACCTGTTTTGGACGCGTCGGGAATCAGCAAAAAAAGCATAAGGCAGCTTTACAGGAAATTTGGACAATGTGCTTATTACACCTATGGCGCCAATACTTTTCTGGTGACACATGCGGGATTAAGCACCCTGCCGGAGAATTTGTCTTTTGTGGCGTCAGAGCTGATGGTAAAAGGTGTGGGGAATTATAATGATTCTGAAGTTGTTGCGGATACATTTCTTCGCACTACACAGGACAATTGTTATCAGATTCATGGCCATCGAAATACCAGGCAGATACCCGTACAGGTAAATTCCAGGGTGTTTAACCTAGAAGGGCAGGTGGAGTATGGTGGTTGTCTGCGCTGTGTACAGGTTGACGCAGAAGGAATTCATTGCGTTGAAATCAAAAATGATGTATACCGAACACCGGAACAGGAGACAGAAGTATCCTTCCAGGAGGGCGGCAGGTCAATGACAAATATCCCTGTGGAAGATGTCATTGTCTCTCTGAGAAGAAACAGATATATTCAGGAAAAGAAGTTCGGCAAGATTTCTTCGTTTAATTACACGGATAAGGCTTTTGAAGACAGGATCTGGGATGAGCAGACCACCAAAGCAAGGGGATTGTACTTGGATACAATGAAAAATTGTGTGGTGGCCAGGTCTTATGATAAGTTTTTCAACATCAATGAGCGGCCTGAGACAAAATTTGAGATGCTGCAACATAAACTTCAGTTTCCTGTGACAGCATATGTGAAGGAAAATGGATTCTTGGGGATTGTCAGTTATAACGAATATGAGGATGGGCTTTTTGCAGCCAGCAAGTCCACTATAGACAGTCAGTACGCACAATGGTTTCAGGAAATGCTTGTCAGAAAAGTCTCTCCGGAAAACAGGGAGAAAATAAAACTCTACTGCAAGGAAAACCAGGTATCCTTTGTTTTTGAATGTGTGGACATGGAACATGATCCTCATATTATAGAATATCCTGAAAGCGGGCTGTATCTGTTGGATATTGTACATAATTCCATGGAATTTTCCAAATATGAATATGATACCATGTGCCATATAGGGAACCAGTTTGGCTTGGTAACGAAAGAAAAGGCATTTGAAATAGCTACTTGGCAGGAATTTTATGACTGGTATCAGGAGATTACGGAAGAAGAGTATGAATATGAAGGGCGCAAAATCGAAGGATTTGTGGTTGAAGACAGCGCCGGTTTTATGACGAAGCTGAAGCTTTCTTATTACGTTTTCTGGAAATATATGAGGAGCGTGTCCAGGGAGGCAATCAGAAAGGGGTATATCAACAAGACATCATTTCTGACAACCCCTTTGGCAAATGAATATTATGCCTGGGTCAGAAAGCTTCATGACGCAGAGGATTTGAACAAGGTTCCCAAAGACATATGTACCTTGAGAAATATGTTTTATCAGGATAAGGGAGCAGGTGCCTCATAGCTCTTGTCCTTGTAGTAAAGGGTCATCTTTATCCTGCCCCTGCGCCGGTTCCTGAGCCGTGTCGCAGGGTTCCACTTCCCGTGGAAGAAGAGTTTGCGTTTTTCTGTGGGGCGGATGATATAGTTCCGCCCCATGCTGTCAAGCTTCAGCGTCACCTACTATATTCTTCTATTTCCGCAAACAGTTCATCGAAAGTAATTTTCAGATTCTGAAAATGAACAATTTTTAATTTATCTTTGTTGCTTTCTGTAATCGTTTCCCATAAATAATATTGTGGCTGCCCATTTTTATCATAATCTAGGTTGTATATTTCTACTTGCTTTTTGTGCCAGTCTACAATCCAATACTCATCAATTTCCTGTTGTCTGTACAATTCTTTCTTTTCTCCACGATCGTACTTTTCCGTAGAATCTGATAATACTTCCATGACAAATCTAGGCGCGTCAAGAAACGTGCTGCCACGTCTGGACTTTATTCGACAATTTATAGAAGCATCTGGTATAACTATTTTATCTTCTCCTTCATCTGATTTAAATCTATATTGGATATTGTCGGAGTATACATAGCATGTACTATTCATTAATTGTTTTCTTACAGCAGCGACAAAATTTACAATGATTGTTGAATGTTCCGGCCTGGCTCCCGCCATATCTGTTATTTGCAGATTCAGATCCATATGTTTCCATACCTCGCTTTCATCTCAATGAGTATAGTATACCAGACACGGCGAAAAATTGCTACAATTTATTATATCCATCCAGCCTTGGCGTTTGTGGATAATCGATGCTGCCAATCGGTTTCCATGTGGATAAAACTGCGGAAACTCAAGCATATTCATATTGACAATTAAAACATATCCTGTTAAAATTAAGCAAAGCAAAGCAAAGCAAAGCAAAGCAAAGCAAAGCAAAGCAAAGCAAAGGATAAGTCCATGATTAAATTTTCAGTTACCATGAACAAAATGAACCAGCAACAGCAGCTTATTGTCAAAACTGACAACGGGCTTTTTGGGCTGTGTTCATAACAAGTGTCTTATCCTGGTTAATCTGAACCAAACGGTCAAAAGCTCAATACGAGTTTTTGGCCGTTTTTTATACAGGCCCGTGGGGAGGAAGTATGCGCTGATGCGTGCGCAGGCCGCACAGAGGAAGGGATATTCCCCTGCGCAATTGTACACGGGCGTCCAAGGGAAAATGTCAGCAAAAGCTGACGGACTATTTCCTTTATTATAGGGATTTGGAAAGGGGGTATACTATGCCGGAACAGTCAGAGCTTCCCCAACAAAAAGGGAAGCAGGAGATAACTGAAATAAATAACAGAAAGGGACAAGATAATATGATAAATAAGAGGTTGACTTCAGACGAGCGCCCGACATTTCCCAAGCGGGCAGTGATTACGGCAGGTATGCCTTATGGAAATAAAAATTTACATTTTGGGCATGTAGGAGGTATGTTTGTACATGCGGATATTTTTGCGCGATTCTTAAGAGACAGAATCGGAAAAGACAATGTTATATTTCTTTCAGGAACAGATTGTTATGGTTCTCCTATTATGGAAAGCTATCGCAAAATGCAGGAAGCAGGGTATGAAGATACTCTGGAAGATTATGTACGTGTCAACCATGAGAATCAGAAGAAAACTTTGGAAAGTTATGGTATCAGTTTAGATTTCTTTGGGGCATCGGCTCTGGGAGAAGCAGGAGCGATTCATAAACAGGTATCAGCGGAAGTGTTTTATACTTTATACAAAAATGGATATATGAAGAAAATGTCCATGCCTCAGTTTTACGATGAAGAAAAAAAGATGTTTTTAAATGGAAGACAGGTAATGGGGAAATGTCCAATACCGGGATGTACTTCGGAAAAAGCATATGCTGATGAGTGTTCATTGGGACATCAGTTCCTGCCTTCGGAACTTATCAATCCCATCAGCCTCCTGTCAAATAAAAAACCTGTCCTCAGAGATGTGGAAAACTGGTATTTTGATTTGGAATATTGTATTCATGCGGTAAAGGAATATAATGATTTCTTGCGAAAATATACAAATACACGTAAGTATCAGTTAGAAACCGTAGGAGAATTTTTGAAAAAACCCATTATATATGTACCAAGAAAGTATATAGGTAATCTGGCGGAAGTGGCAGCAAAGCTGCCCCCTCATAAACTGACCAATGAGGAGAAGAAACCGTCTGTGGTGTTTGAATTTGAAAATCTGGATGACCGTGACAAGGCTAAAAGTGTATTGGAAGATAATAACATTCATTATACTTCCGGAAAGACACTGGTTCCCTTTCGGCTGTCCGGCAGTGTAGAATGGGGTGTGCCATTCCCGGAGTGTGAAGAATTAAAAGACCTCACCTTTTGGGTATGGCCGGAATCGCTATGGGCGCCGATTTCCTTTACGCTGGCTTATTTGAAGGAGCAAGGAAAAGAAGCCGACTTACCCAGGTGGTGGTATGATGAGGAATCTAAAGTGTATCAGTTTATTGGAGAAGATAACATTTACTTCTATGCCATCGCTCAGACAGGGTTGTTTACAGGATTACAGGTTCCCAAAGGGGAAGCGCCTGATATGGAGACAGTGTGCTTATCCCATATTATAGCCAACAGACATTTATTGTATATGGATACAAAGGCCAGCAGCAGTTCTGAATGTAAGCCTCCTATGGCAGATGAATTACTGAATTATTACACTAAGGATCAGCTGCGAATGCATTTTATTAGTTTGGGTCTGTCTTCCAAAAGTGTAGGTTTTAAACCGCAGGCATTTAGAAAAAAGGAAGACAGGGTTGGTGTTGACATGGTTCTGAAAGATGGAAATTTAATAACCAATGTGTTTAACCGGTTAATCCGGACCTGCTTCTATGCCATTCAGAATCATTGTGGCGGAAAAATTCCTGCGGGTGATGTGAGTGAACAAATAAGGCTTATGACAGAGAAAACGGTTCTTGCGTATGAGCGTCATATGTATAACCATGAATTTCATCGTATCTCTTATGTGTTAGATGACTATATCCGGGGGGTGAACAAGCATTGGGTAAACAATGTAAAGATTGCGGATGCCACAAATAATGAAGAATTCAGAAAACAGCTTGTTATTGATTGTTTTTACGCCTGTAAGGTTATGGCAATACTAATTCATCCAATTGCGCCGGAAGGATGTGAAATGTTTCGAGAATATCTAAATTTAGGAGAAGAATTGTGGGATTGGAGTAATATATTTGAGCCGGTTTCTTACTATATTGCAGATGTGGAGAGGCATAAATTAAAGTACCTGGAACCGAGGGTAGATTTCTTTAAAAAGCATGAGTGTCAACTGGCGGAAATGTAAGCAATCAAGGAGCGATTATTTCGCCCTTCTGACATTGCTTACGGAAATCTGCGCTTCCTGACAATCCGCACAGGAGGCAAAGCCAGATATATGGATATACTGGCCGCAAAGGTAAGGGACCGCAGAGGAAATCTTTTATAAGCCGCTATGGAAAAACCACATTAGGAGTAGTATAAAAGAGCTTAAGTCCGGTTGAGTTTATGGTATTTCCGGTCGAGAAAAAAAGTCCGTTTTATAATAAAATGATATTCAGAAAGGGGGTGGCACACATGAAAAATTCTAACGCAATCAATGGTTCCATTGACTTTATCGAAAGCCGTCTGACGGAAGCTTTGGATGTAGATGAGTTGGCGCGGCAGGCGTTTTTCTCGAAAACCCATTACCAGAGGCTGTTTCGTGCCATTGTTGGAGAGCCTGTGATGGAGTATGTGAAAAATCGCCGGTTACAACTTGCCTGTGGAGATGTGTATGCAGGGAGCAGCGGAATTTTGGATATTGCGCTTAGATATGGCTACGAATCTCACGAAGGCTTTACACGGGCTTTCAAAGCATACTTCGGCGTGACACCCTCTGACTATCGTAAATGTAGTATTCCAAATGAAACGGAGGTAGTGGTAATGTTATCAAAGGAGCTATTAAACAGGATTGGACAAAATGCGGAAAGAACTTCCGCAGTATTAAGCAATTTCATTGAGGAAGCGGAAAAACTGGTTGCTCTCGCCAATAACACGGCAAAGTCAGCAGGTGCGAAAGGCACAACAACAACCATCTTGGCAAAGGAGCTGAGCAACCTTGTTAAGCGTATGGAACAGGTTAGAAATGAGAATGTCAGGAACCTGACAACAGGGAGTACATCCACTTTTGAAATGTTTGACAAAATATTTGCCTTGATACGCTGCATTGATGACGGGGCGTTCCAAATGAATCTGCTGCGCTTTATCAGCGGCATTGAAAGTGGGCGCATTTCCCCGCCCAAAGATGAATTTGAGGCCATTGACGCAGGCTACGCCAAATTGTGCAGTCTCTTTGTGGACAATAAAGAACACATGATTACCTTAATGAACGAAGCAGTTGAACTCCTTCATGAGGACATAAAACAAGAAGCTGCGAATTGTGTTGAAGCGTGTATCAGAGAGGTGAACAAAGCTGTTGAGACAGGAGAGAACACTGCGGCATCAGCACAAGCCGCCGCCGAGACATTGGGCCAGCGAGGCAGGGCATTTTCCCATATTGCCAAAGAGGTAAGCGCAAGTACGGACGTGTTAAGAAAAGTCACAGAGGATTTCAAAAATATCCACGATTTATCGACAGTCCTCTCTCAATTAGCCAACACTGTGTACAACATGAAAATGAATGGTTTCAACGCTTCCGTGGAAGCCGCAAGAACAGGCAATTCTGCTGAATGCCTGGCTGCCAGTGAAAAGATAATGAATTATGCCGGTGTCTTGCAAAGGGTTTATCATGAATGTGAGGTTTTGTGCGATAAATATAAGCGTTTCATGGAATTGACAAAACAAAACGGCAATCAATGTGAACACGCACTGACTGAAAAGCATATTGACGACATTATTTTCCAAAGCAGGATATTATCGTCACAATTGGCTCTGGAATCAGAGCGTGCCAATCACGAAACCTTCCGTGCTCTTACACAAACTGTCACTACAGCCGACACAGATTTGGTGAAAACTCGAAATTTGGCACAATACCATGAAGCAATTACAGAATTTCTTCAGGAATTAAAGAAAGAAGTGTCCGCATTGGAGACGGGAGGCAGTTTTGCCTGTTTCGCTAAGGAATATGAGTATTTCCTGAAACGCATTTCATACTTGATTGAAAATAGATAATTGCTTCTGGCAAAATATTCAGAAATTCACGAAATTCCCTCCGCTTCAACAGTGAAAGAAAAACAGTTGCTGCGGAGGGGGTTTTGTGTGTCACTTTGAGAGCAGCGCATACCTGTGTTCTGTGGTGTGTTATCTTTAACTTAACGCAACTGCAAAAATCTCTTCCACAGGAAAGGTAATTTTTACCAATCCAATCTCCGTAAATTTCCCGCACATTTTCTGAAAATTGTGCAGCAATAAGTCACTTGCTTTAAAGAAAGCGTCATCGTCATCTTCTCTGGTAAGCGCTATTGTACAATGGGGTATCCAACGGTTAGGGAGATACCACTCCCAACCATTTGTATCATGGCCCTTAAGGCACTCATGCAGCTCTCGCTGAAACTGATACATATCACTGTTCATCATGGGAGATACAAAAATTGTCTTTGTATCGTTAAACATACCAACAGAACCAATATAAGCGGGCATCATTTTATGACTTAGGGCAAAATTCTTTAACTGCTGTATACATTGCGTTTCGTCCACATCATTAAAACAAGCCAATGTAAGATGGGGTCTTGTCTTCCATTCTAAAAACTTTGTACTGATTTTTTCATCAGCAATTTTCCTGGCCAAAGCAAGAAGTTTATTCTCTGTTTCTTTGTCATAATACAACTCTACTGCATATTGCATAACTACACCTCCAATCAGTTTCCGCAACTTCACTTTCAAACCTACTGGCATTCCCTAATCAAAAAAGCACACTTAAAAATACATATAATGTATCTCTAAGGGTGCTTCTTGCACGGTTCCACCTTAATTTTTAACTCAGATTCCACCAAATCTTAACCTTTAACGCAGGCATACGATAATACTTACATCTTCTTTCAGTATTACAGCTCAAGAATGGTTTTCGCATACAACCCGCATAAGCGCCTTCCACCAATTGACGCTCTCTCTGTCTGGGATTCATATGTTACTTGTTTCTGTCATCGCTTTTTTATATTGTTTTATATGATACCAGCCTTATCGTAAATTGTCAATCTTTTTTTACTTAGGACCATGACAAACGCAGGAATGAACAATCTATAAACAATTTGTAAATGTTGAATCGCTGTACGCGATTATTTTGGGTTTAAATTCGTCTTTTTGATTTACATAGTTTCAAAATCGCATCAGGAATTATGAAAGAATGTGTATTCCCAGATGAACTGATTCATTAAGCAACATATTTTATCCTGAATAGCCTGCGTTAGAACGGTCAATTTCTGATGAATTTATACGATTTAATGCAAAAGACTAATTGAAGTACTTAGGAGACGGCGTGTGATAGTTTCCGGCAGACAGAGGTTATGAAGAGTAGTCCCAGACGGAAGAACTGTCACACATTACAGGAAGTCCCTAAAATAATGGCAGAATCGGACGATTCTTGACTTAGGCGGATGAAATAGGGCGGATTAACGTATATGTTCCTGCGGATTATCGTCTTCAAAATCGAATACACAGCGCTCATACGCATTGATAACATGGGTATCCTGATATTTGTCATAGCGTTTGTAGCGCTGGCCATAGTTCATATGCACATGTCCGTGAAGAAAGTATTTGGGTTTGTATTTTTCCAGCAGAGTTCGGAAAATCTGAAAGCCCTGGTGAGGCAGGTCCCGCCCATCATTGAGCTGATAGGCGGGAGAATGTGTCACCAGTATATCAAATCCTTTTTTGGAGAACAGCTGGAACCATAGTTTTTTTACTCTTTGCCGCATCTGTTTTTCTGTATATTGATTTGTACCCGGTTTGTAGCGCATAGAACCGCCCAATCCCAGTATCCTGATGCCTTCGTGAACATAAATCTCATCTTCTATGCAGGTACATCCCTCCGGGGGGATTCGCTCATACTTGTCATCGTGATTGCCATGAATATATAATACTGGAACTGTAGAAAGAGTCACAAGGAAAGAAAGGTAACGAGGATCCAGATCACCACAGGAGATGATCAGGTCAATGCCATCCAATTTACTTTTCTCAAAAAAATCCCATAAATATTTAGACTCTACATCTGCCAGTGCCAGTATCCTCATGGGTCAATTATCCTTCCGTCTGTTTAATTCCCTGCTGTTTCATTACAGGTTCCGCCTGCTCTTTTAATTCTTCCTTTTTCGGAATGGTACCAATGACATTTTCTGCCAGCCAATCCATGGTCATGATTTCCTCCGGCAGCAGAATGCTGTCAGGATCTGATTTCACTACCCCGGTCTGAGAATATAAGATTCCCGCAAAAGGATCAAATAGATCCGAACTGATGGTGGACTTCAGCAAGTCCACCAGACGCTTTGTTCCGATGGGCAGATATTTGGAGCATATAACATCAATAACGCCCGAGGACATGCCCCACCAGTAATTGATTGCTTTGGTGGAAGAGGGATCGTCGTCATATTTCCAGGTGCCGTCCATGATGGTTCTGATGAGCTGTTCGTAAAATTTGCCCCAATGCCATAAAGGCATGGCAAGATTTCTGGGATGCCCGTCTTCCATATGATAGATGCCGAAGAAACGGGAACCTTCCTCTGGAATAACCATATCCCGCCCTGATATACAGGAGGATTCATTGATACGAATTTTCTCTTCTATATCGCCTTCCTTTATAGAAGACCATTCCAGGTATACTTTTACCCTTGGATTAATCATTTTGGCCCCGAGGGCAAAGGCGTTAATATTGGCAATACAGCCGTAAATGGGATAATCCGCAATATACGTCAGCTTGTTGTTCTCAGCCATTGCGCCGGCAAGGGCGCCCATGAGGAATTTCGCTTCATGCATTCTGGAATAATATGTTCTGATATACCGATGAGATGTATTCAGGGAACAATTCAGTATTCTCACGTCCGGGTTGGCAATGGCAGCTTTTACACTGGCCTGCACAAAGGATGGAGTGGTGGTAAATATAAGGTTGCATCCGGAGTCTATGGCGTTCGCTATCAGGGAATCTATGTTTTCCTGTGTCCCGTTTTCATAGAAAACAGTACTTACTTCATCGGGGAAGGTCTGTTCCAGGTAGAGACGTCCCAGCTCATGAGCATAGGTCCAGGCGGAAGTGCCGGGCGTTTTCTCATAGATGAAGGCAGCTTTCAAGTTTGGTGACAGCGGGGAGAGCAAAATGTTCAGCAGGGGCTTTTTTTCCTGATTGGGTTTCATTTTCAGGTCAATTTCCTGCTCTTCCTGTAATAGTTCAAATTCTTCCCAGCTTTTGGTCATCAACTCCTTGATTTCACTGGCAGTTTTCTCCGCAATTTCCTCATATCCATATAAGGTGATGAACGCAAGAAAGGCATCCCCTGTGGTGATTTTTAATTTGTTTCCTCCTTTTGCCCTGTATTCGGATTCAAATTGCGCATAAGTGGAACTGAATCTCAGGCAGTCATCCTCGGTCCATTCTTCGTCGGGGTCCTTGCCTACGGTTTCCTGTAATTTGGGGAAGCTTCCCTCTTGAGAAAACCAGATATAATTGATGGGGGCCACCTTATAAAAGTCCAGAAATTCAAAATATATTTTATTTAGTTTTTCGCTTGTGGCTTTGGGAATGATTCGGGTGACGTATCCTGGGATGGAAACGGCGCCAAAATATTTCATGACACTGACTCTCTTATTCCCTTCCTCCACATAAAAATTATTCATGTATTCATAGGCCTTGATGGGGTCACGGATGCCTTCTTCCACATGGGAATTGCTCAGGGAGATCCATTTGTAGGCAAATTCTGAATCGTCCTGTAGGATTGGCATGAAATTTCCCGCAAAAGAATTGCTCCGCCCTGCGGTCTTGGTTCCCACAATGCGATCCGTGGGAATCTGTACCAGTCCCAGAGGCACTTCTGTATAAGAATTCATTGCGAATGTAATGTCATCCAGAACTTGCAGCGTGGGTTGCTCTCCACGGAGCAGCCGGGCCTGATAGTCTTTTTTTCCTGCTTTATATGCCTTGTTGTAATCTTCTCTACTCATAATATCCTCTTATTCGATAGAAACACGTTAGTATCACAAAACGCTTCTTTCCAGGTCGCTTTACAGTCTACATCGTGTCTTGGGGAAACGCCATATGCAAATCTGACAAAAATGTTTGCTGTTTAGATGATATTGGCGGTAATATTTGTTAGTTATTATATTTATACTATATGAAATAAACCAGAAAATTATGACAATAAACGTAGAAAAAATAGGCAATAATTGATTTTATACAAAAAAATCTTAGGAAATTATAAAATTTATTGACGAAAAATCAGAATTGATGTAAAATTAGAAAAAATGTAAAAAAATCGACAAATCTGAGAAATATGAAAAATATTTTATATGCTGGGAAAGTGATTCCAGAAAAATTGGAATTATATTTCATTTGCTTACAAGTTTATTACTATATAGTGTTGTTGATCAGGGATGGGGTAATGTCATGGATTCATGGTGTTGCCCTGTTTCGCTGTGGTCATGGGGGAAGGGGGTCATGCCAGGAAGTTGGCGGTATGGGAGCGCTGGGAAGTAGACTCCTTATGCCGGACATATTCCCAGACCTTAATCTTTCCTGTTCCAGACACAAAAAAAGACCGGAAAGCCTTTAAAATCAAGCTTTCCGGCGCCCCTGCCAAGAGTCGATGCGACAAGATTCGAACTTGCGACCTCTGCGTCCCGAACGCAGCGCTCTACCAAGCTGAGCCACGCATCGATTACCAACACTAAAATAATATAAAAAAATCTGTTGATTGTCAAGGGGAAAAATATTATTATTAAATAAAGTTAAAAAAATGGGGACCTGGAGTCGAAACATGATAGAATTGCCATGAAGCTGTGAGACAGAGGTGATAATGGAGAAAGGTAATGTGTGGGGGAGGGAGTTGACAGGTGCTGTCTGTGAAAAAGAGAAGGGTTTTTGATATTATTCAAATCGGGTATGACGAGGACTGGCAGAGCCGTGCCTTTGATATTGTATTAATGGCAATGATTCTGGTAAATCTGTTCATTGTTATTTTTTCTACATTTGATGGTTTTGCGGCATATAAGGGGATATTGGATACGGCGGAAGTGGTGACGGTTGCCGTGTTTGCGGTGGAATACGCATTGCGTGTCTGGACGGCGGAATATCTTTATCCGGCGCTGCCCCGGAAGAACGCGGTACTGAAATATATGCTGTCCTTTAACGGGGTAATTGACATGCTTTCCTTTCTGCCTTTTTTTCTGCCCTTCTTTTTTCCGGCAGGAATGGTGGCTTTCAGGATGTTCCGTGTGGTCAGGATATTTCGATTATTTCGTGTAAACGCATATTATGACGCACTGAATGTAATTGGCAATGTAATACATGGAAAGAAAGATCAGATTTTGTCCTCTGTTTTTATTATTTTGGTGCTTATGACCGCCTCTTCTCTGTGTATGTACCACCTGGAGCATGAGGCCCAGCCGGAAGTATTCAGGAACGCGTTCTCCGGTTTCTGGTGGGCGGCATCCACACTTTTGACGGTGGGGTATGGGGATATTTATCCTGTTACGATTCCGGGGCGAATTCTTGGCATAATGATTACTTTTCTGGGAGTGGGAATGGTGGCCATACCCACAGGTATTTTATCCGCCGGATTTGTGGAACAGTACACCCATTTAAAAAGTCTCAAGGATTATTCCGCAAAGGAGAATATTCAGTTTATCCGGTTGGATGTGAAAGAGAATCATCCCTGGGTGGGACGGAAAGTGTGTGAACTTTCACTGCCGCCGGGGTTAATCATTGCGGCGGTTCGACGTGCGGGAAAGGTCGTGGTTCCCAGGGGAGGAACGGTACTTCTGGAAGGAGATTCCGTGGTTATGGGGGCTGAAGGGTATCAGGAGGAAGGAGGAATACCGCTTAAGGAAGTGATGCTGAAAGAGGGACATCCATGGGTGGACAGGGTGATACAGGACCTTCATTTGCCTGGACGGACTTTGATAGTCATGGTTCGGCGTGCCGGTAAGATTTTGGTACCCGACGGAACTTTTCGCTTTCAGGCAGGTGATATGGTGGTAATGCATACAAATAAAACATATCGAAATATGAAACATATAGAAGTGTAATTAAGAGAGTATGGTTCCGTTGAAAAATCTATTCTGACAACAGCAGTTTGGTAAGTCAGATATAAGTTGTCCCGGTGTGGAGAAGCGCTGCTAAGGGCAATTTAGCCCAGGGATGGGGACAGGCAGTCAGGGACGGGGACAGAAGCCAGGGATGGGAACAAGCAGTCAGAGACGGGGACAGGAAGCCAGGGATGGGAACAGGCAGTCAGGGACGGGGACAGAAGCCAGGGATGGGAACAAGCAGTCAGAGACGGGGACAGGAAGCCAGGGA